>NZ_JAOWFX010000033.1:0-484610 GCF_030333435.1 Citrobacter sp. CK191
CTCGTTCAGGTTGAGAAGGTATAAGGAGTAACCGATGACAACCCAATATGGATTTTTTATTGACTCCAGTCGTTGCACCGGTTGCAAAACCTGCGAACTGGCCTGCAAAGACTACAAAGATTTAACCCCGGACGTCAGCTTCCGCCGCATCTATGAATATGCGGGCGGTGACTGGCAGGAGGACAACGGCGTCTGGCACCAGAACGTCTTTGCCTACTATCTTTCCATTTCCTGCAACCACTGCGAAGACCCGGCCTGCACGAAAGTGTGCCCGAGCGGCGCGATGCACAAACGCGAGGACGGTTTTGTGGTGGTGGATGAGGACGTCTGCATCGGCTGTCGCTACTGCCATATGGCCTGCCCGTACGGTGCGCCGCAGTACAACGCCGCCAAAGGCCACATGACCAAATGCGACGGCTGTCATGACCGCGTTGCCGACGGCAAAAAACCGATCTGCGTCGAGTCCTGCCCGCTGCGCGCGCTGGACTTTGGCCCGATAGAAGAGCTGCGGAAGAAACATGGCACGCTGGCGGCCGTTGCGCCGCTGCCGGGTGCGCACTTCACCAGACCGAACATTGTGATTAAACCCAACGCCAACAGCCGCCCGACCGGGGATACCACGGGTTATCTGGCAAATCCGAAGGAGGTGTAAGATGGGAAGTGGATGGCATGAATGGCCGCTGATGATCTTCACGGTTTTTGGTCAGTGCGTGGTCGGCGGTTTTATCGTTCTGGCTCTGGCGCTGATGAAAGGCGAGTTGCGTACCGAATCTCAACAGCGTGTATTGACCTGCATGTTTGCTCTGTGGGTGCTAATGGGAATTGGCTTCATCGCGTCTATGCTGCATCTGGGGTCGCCAATGCGCGCCTTCAATTCGCTGAACCGCGTAGGCTCGTCGGCATTGAGTAATGAAATTGCCAGCGGCTCGCTCTTTTTTGCCGTCGGCGGGATCGGCTGGTTACTGGCGGTGCTGAAAAAGCTCTCTCCGGCGCTGCGTAATCTCTGGCTGGTTGTGACGATCGTGCTGGGTGTTATCTTTGTCTGGATGATGGTGCGCGTGTATAACAGCATTGATACCATACCGACCTGGTACAGCATCTGGACGCCGCTGGGCTTCTTCCTGACGCTGTTTATGGGGGGGCCGTTGCTGGGTTATCTGCTGCTGCGTATTGCGGGCGTCGATGGCTGGGCAATGCGTCTGCTGCCCGTAATTTCTGTTCTCGCACTGGTGGTCAGCGCCATTATGTCAGTGATGCAGGGAGCGGAGCTGGCGACGATTCATAGTTCCATCCAGCAGGCTTCTGCGCTCGTACCGGATTATGGTTCGCTGATGGCCTGGCGTATTGTGGTGCTGGTCGTGGCGCTGTGCTGCTGGATTGTGCCGCAGTTGAAAGGTTATCAACCTGCGGTACCGCTACTGTCGGTGGCGTTTATCCTGCTGCTGGTGGGGGAACTGATTGGTCGCGGCGTATTCTACGGGCTCCATATGACCGTGGGAATGGCGGTGGCGAGTTAATCCATAATATGCCGGATGGCGGCTCGCGCCTTATCAGGCCTACGGATCGTGTAGGCCTGATAAGCGAAGCGCCATCAGGCAATATGTCCCTGGTCTTTTACTTCTGCTTAGTTAACGTGTCGTAGCTGGTCATCAGATTGCGATAATCAGGAATGTGATTAGAGAACAGCGTTGCCAGACCTTCGATATCATTACGCCAGTCGCGGTGTAACTCGCACGCCACGCCAAACCATGTCATTAATTGTGCGCCAGCCTGCGACATGCGATCCCAGGCGGAGTGACGGGTAATTTCATTAAAGGTGCCTGACGCATCGGTCACGACAAACACATCGAACCCTTCTTCAATCGCAGAGAGGGCGGGGAAGGCCACGCACACTTCCGTGACAACCCCCGCAATGATGAGCTGCTTCTTACCTGTCGCCTTAACGGCTTTCACGAAATCTTCATTGTCCCACGCGTTGATGTTTCCGGGGCGTGCAATGTAGGGGGCATCGGGGAACTGTGCTTTCAATTCCGGCACCAATGGCCCGTTTGGCCCCGTTTCGAAACTGGTGGTAAGGATGGTGGGGAGGTTGAAGTATTTGGCTAAATCGCCAAGTGCGAGAACGTTATTTTTGAATTTGTCAGGATCGATGTCTCGTACAAGAGACAGCAGCCCCGCCTGGTGATCAACTAAAAGAACCGCAGCATCATTTTTATCGAGACGAACGTAAGGCTTAGTCATTATCTTCTCCTGATGAGAGTTAGCGTTACATCAAAAGCCATTCCGGTGTGTTGTCTTCCCCAAAAGCATAGACCGGAAAAATGATGTTGCAGGAACCATGAAATTTTTCGACTGAACGAAACGCGGCAGTTTTGTTTTAGGTCAATTAAAACAATAACATGATGTTTATCAGACGCTGCTCTTTCATGCCATGAATCAGTATTTCAAATCGAAGGGCGGGAAAGCGCGTAATGCCGCGATTCGGGTAGATTGACAATGTTTTTGTTGGTGGCATGATGCGCATGAAATTTGAACTTCCTCACGGTTTTTATCCATGTCCATCTATACCCGGCCCGTCATGCTTTTGCTGTGCGGCCTGCTTTTGTTGACCCTGGCGATCGCAGTATTAAATACGCTCGTCCCCTTGTGGCTTGCCCAGGAAAGCCTGGCAACCTGGCAGGTCGGTATGGTCAGTTCGTCCTACTTTACCGGGAATCTGGTTGGGACGTTGCTTACCGGGTATTTAATCAAGCGCCTGGGCTTTAACCGCAGTTACTATATTGCCTCGCTCATTTTTGCGGCGGGTTGCGTAGGGCTGGGCATGATGATTGGTTTCTGGAGCTGGCTGGCCTGGCGCTTTGTTGCCGGCGTGGGCTGCGCCATGATTTGGGTCGTGGTGGAAAGCGCTTTGATGTGCAGCGGAACATCCCGTAATCGTGGGCGGTTGCTGGCTGCGTACATGATGGTCTATTACGTGGGAACGTTTTTGGGGCAACTGCTGGTCAGTAAAGTTTCGACAGAATTAATGAGCGTTCTGCCGTGGGTAACCAGCATGATTCTGGCGGGCATTTTGCCGCTGCTCTTTACCCGTATCCTGAACCAGCAGTCGGAAGAACACGATACGACGCCGATTACGTCAATGCTGAGACTGCGTCAGGCGCGGTTAGGTGTAAACGGGTGCATTATTTCCGGGATTGTACTGGGATCGCTGTATGGCCTGATGCCGCTGTACCTTAATCATCAGGGGATTAGCAATGCGAGCATCGGTTTCTGGATGGCCGTGCTGGTGAGCGCCGGTATTTTAGGCCAATGGCCGATTGGTCGTCTGGCCGATAAGTTTGGTCGTCTTCTGGTGCTGCGTGTACAGGTCTTTGTGGTGATTCTCGGCAGTATTGCCATGCTGACTCAGGCTGCGATGGCGCCCGCCTTATTCATTCTGGGGGCGGCAGGCTTTACGCTCTATCCCGTCGCGATGGCCTGGGCTTGTGAAAAGGTAGAACGTCATCAGCTTGTGGCAATGAACCAGGCGTTGCTGCTCAGCTATACCGTAGGCAGCCTGCTGGGGCCGTCATTTACCGCGATGCTGATGCAGAATTACTCTGATAATTTGTTGTTTATTATGATTGCCAGCGTCTCGTTTGTTTATTTGCTCATGCTGCTGCGCAACGCAGGACATACGCCGACCCCTGTGGCGCACGTTTAATTTATGTGATCAGGTATGAAGTCTGTAGGCCGGATAAGACGCTTTCGCGTCGCCATCCGGCGATACCGACAAAATAACTCAGTACATCACTTTATGACCGTACTGCTCAAGAATACCTTTTACGCGCTCCATGGTTTCTTTCTTCGGCGGTTTAACGCCATCAAGCTTGTATTCTTCGCCCATTGCGACCCATTTGTGTTTGCCTAACTCGTGATAGGGCAGCAGTTCGATTTTTTCAACGTTGCCCATATCGCGGGTGAATTCGCCCAGACGGTGTGCGGAGTCGTCATCGTCAGACCAGCCCGGCACCACAACGTAGCGAATCCAGGTCTTAATGCCCTTTGCGGAGATGTATTTGGCGAACTCCAGCGTGCGATGGTTGGATACGCCAACCAGATTCTGATGAATCTCGTCATTCATCTGCTTCAGGTCAAGCATCACCAGGTCGGTGACTTCCAGCAGTTCATCAATGACCGGATCGTAGCGGCGAACAAAGCCGTTGGTATCAAGACAGGTATGGATGCTTTCTTTCTTACAGGCACGGAACCAGTCGCGAACAAACTCTGCCTGTAAGATCGCTTCGCCGCCGGAAGCCGTTACGCCGCCGCCGGATGCGTTCATAAAGTGGCGGTAGGTGACGACCTCTTTCATCAGATCTTCAACGGTAACTTCTTTGCCGCCATGCGTATCCCAGGTATCGCGGTTATGGCAATACAGGCAGCGCATCAGACAGCCCTGGAAGAACGTAATAAAGCGGATGCCCGGGCCGTCAACGGTGCCACAGGATTCAAAGGAGTGAATGCGACCAATAACTGACATTGCGGTGTTTCTCCAGATGTGGCCCATCCGGGGCCGTGTTAGTGCACAGTTATTAACTGTGTCGAGTCTGTTTTGGCAGTCATCCATTGAGTATAGATAGCTGGCGAAAGAGACTTAGTTGTTAAAAAGGCCCCACTTACGTGGAGCCTTTATTGTACGCTTTTTACAGTACGATTTCAGTCAAAACCCAATTACATGGTCTGAGTGAAGGTACGAGTAATAACGTCCTGCTGTTGTTCTTTCGTCAGGGAGTTAAAACGTACTGCGTAACCTGATACACGGATGGTCAGCTGCGGATATTTTTCCGGGTGTTCCATCGCGTCCAGCAGCATTTCACGGTTCATCACGTTCACGTTCAGGTGCTGACCACCTTCGATGGACGCTTCGTGGTGGAAGTAACCATCCATCAGACCCGCCAGGTTGGTTTTACGTACTTCGTCGTCTTTACCCAGAGCGTTCGGAACGATAGAGAAGGTGTAAGAGATACCATCTTTAGCGTAAGCAAACGGCAGTTTTGCAACGGAGGTCAGAGAGGCAACAGCACCTTTCTGGTCACGGCCGTGCATTGGGTTAGCACCCGGTCCGAATGGCGCGCCAGCACGACGACCGTCTGGGGTGTTACCGGTTTTCTTACCATACACAACGTTAGAAGTGATGGTCAGAACAGACTGAGTCGGGATAGCGCCACGGTAAGTGGTCAGTTTCTGAATTTTCTTCATGAAACGTTCTACCAGGTCAACTGCCATGTCATCAACGCGAGAGTCGTTGTTACCAAACTGCGGGTATTCGCCTTCGATTTCGAAGTCTACAGCCAGGCCGTCTTCGTCACGAATCGGTTTAACTTTCGCATATTTGATTGCAGACAGGGAGTCAGCAGCAACGGACAGACCTGCGATACCACACGCCATGGTGCGGATAACGTCACGGTCGTGCAGCGCCATCAGAGAGGCTTCGTAGCTGTACTTGTCGTGCATGTAGTGGATAACGTTCAGCGCGGTGACATACTGTTTAGCCAGCCAGTCCATGAAGTGATCCATGCGGTCCATCACTTCGTCGAAGTTCAGAACGTCGCCTTTGATCGGTTCAGATTTAGGACCAACCTGCATTTTCAGTTTTTCATCAACGCCGCCGTTGATTGCGTACAGCATGGTTTTCGCCAGGTTTGCACGCGCACCGAAGAACTGCATTTGTTTACCAACAACCATCGGGCTTACGCAGCAAGCAATAGCGTAGTCATCGTTGTTGAAGTCTGGACGCATCAGGTCATCGTTCTCGTATTGCAGAGAAGAGGTGTCGATGGACACTTTAGCGGCGAATTTCTTGAAGTTCAGCGGCAGTTTTTCAGACCACAGAACGGTGATGTTCGGCTCAGGAGACGGACCCATGGTGTACAGGGTGTTCAGGAAGCGGAAGCTGTTTTTGGTAACCAGAGTACGGCCGTCAACGCCCATACCGCCGATAGATTCAGTTGCCCAAATCGGGTCGCCAGAGAACAGTTCATCGTATTCCGGCGTACGCAGGAAGCGAACCATACGCAGTTTCATGACCAGGTGGTCAATCATTTCCTGTGCGTCTTGTTCGGTGATTTTGCCTGCTTTGATATCACGTTCGATGTACGCATCCAGGAAGGTGGATACGCGACCGAAGGACATTGCTGCGCCGTTCTGAGACTTAACAGCGGCCAGGTAGCCGAAGTAGGTCCACTGGATAGCTTCCTGAGCGTTGGTAGCCGGACCAGAGATATCGCAGCCATATTTAGCCGCCATCTCTTTGATCTGACCCAGCGCGCGGTGCTGTTCAGCAATTTCTTCACGCAGACGGATAGTCGCTTCCAGGTTTACGCCGTTTTCCAGGTCAGACTGCAAAGAGACGAACTGGGCGTATTTGTCTTTCATCAGGAAGTCGATACCGTACAGCGCAACGCGACGGTAGTCACCGATGATACGGCCACGGCCATACGCATCCGGCAGACCAGTCAGAACACCGGATTTACGGCAGTTCAGAATGTCTTTGGTATAAACATCGAATACACCCTGGTTGTGGGTTTTGCGGTATTCGGTGAAGATTTTTTTCAGCATCGGGTCCAGCTCGCGATTGTACGCTTTGCAGGAACCTTCAACCATTTTGATACCACCGAACGGGATGATCGCACGTTTCAGCGGAGCTTCAGTTTGCAGACCAACGATTTTCTCAAGCGCTTTATTGATGTAGCCAGCGTCGTGAGAAGTGATGGTAGAAGCAACGGAGGTGTCAAAGTCAACAGGCGCGTGAGTGCGGTTTTCCTGTTTAACGCCTTCCATTACGCTGTCCCACAGTGCAGTGGTCGCATTCGTCGCGCCAGCCAGGAAGGACTCATCACCCTCGTACGGAGTGTAGTTTTTCTGAATGAAGTCACGGACGTTTACTTCATTCTGCCAGTCACCTTTGGTAAAACCTTCCCAGGCTGTGGCTAACTTTTCATTAAGCTCGGACATGTAACACCTACCTTCTTAAGTGGATTTTTTATTTACTGCGTATAACGCTCATCAGCAATGATGATCGTCGCCACGCAGGTAAATGACCCAGTATGTCAACCCGACCAATAAACCGCCGCCGATAATGTTACCGATTGTGACCGGAATCAGGTTATCGGTGATGAAATTCATCACGGTCAGGTGAGAAAAACTTTCCGGACTGGAGCCCACTGCGGCCCAGAATTCCGGTGTGGCGAAGTCACGGATTACAATCCCCATCGGAATCATAAACATGTTTGCGATGCTGTGCTCAAAACCGCTGGCAACAAACATGGCGACGGGCAATACCATGATAAACGCTTTGTCCATCAGGCTACGGCCCGAGTAGCTCATCCACACGGCCAGGCAAACCATTAGGTTAGCCAGGATACCCAGGCAGACAGCTTCAATAAAAGTATGATGCATCTTGTGGTCGGCGGTTTGCAGGACGTTAAGCCCCCATCCGCCGTTGGCGGTCATATACTCGCCGGAAAGCCACATCAACAACACAAAGAGCAGACAACCGATCAGGTTACCAAAATAAACGTTGAGCCAGTTTTTTGCCAGTTGGCCCCATGTGATTCGGCCGCTCGCTTTCGCGACAACAATCAGCACTGTTGATGTGAAAAGATCTGCGCCGCAGATAACACAGAGAATCAGCCCCAGCGAGAAGCAGATGCCTCCAACCAGTTTCGCCATACCAAAAGGCATTGTGCCTGTACCGGTTGTGGCGGTGATATAGAAAACAAAGGCAATGGAAATGAACACACCCGCGGTAATCGCCAGATAGAAAGTCTTCAGCGGATGTTTCGTTGCTTTATAGACACCTGCCTCTTCGGCCACTTTGGCCATTGCAGCAGGGAGTAATAGATCAAAAGGGTTGTCAGCTTTCACACTAACTCTCTCTTTATTAAGTCGGCGACGAGATACTAACAAAGCATTATAGATGAGAATTTGATATAGATCATATCTCGCCTGGCTTATAGGCCCGCAAGATGCGTGGTTTTTACGCGATTGCGGTGTAAATATTTGATTATCCAAATAAAAATAAATTTTAAAAATTATAAAGTGAGTTGAATTTTTTCGCTGAGCCTCCCCGGTGGCAGTTAATTAAAATGGAGTAATTGGCAAATAAAGTAACACCAGCACATTAATATTTGTAATATCAACTACCAATATTTAACCTTGTTATTACATTTATTTTCGTTTGCCAAAAAAATAAAAAAACAGGGCGCATAAAGCGCCCCGTAATATAGCTCAGTCGATTGTTTAAACCTACCTACAGTAGGTTATTCGCTTCTATTTTGACCAGTGAGCGGCCTTGGTGCGCTGCAATTTCTCATAGGCTTTCAGCAGAGACTGATGTGAGGCGAAAGCATGCAGATCGCTATCAACCGCTTGCAGCCCATAAAATGCCGCTTCGCCACTCAGTGCCGCGCTGGCCGCTTCAACAGCTTCGGCGCCATACATCCGAACGAAAGCATTCAGGTATTGCAGCGGTTCGCGGTCTTCTTCCTGCGCCAGAAGCAGCAGCGTTTGCAGACAGCGGTAGTAGTTCGCACGTTCAGCGCTAAAGATGGAGGCGTTGAATTCCATCGTCCACTCTGTCCAGATCAGCGCTTGCTCCAGATCGCCGCCAGCCAGCGCCAGCATTGCTTTAAGCTCACCGATGCGCAGGGTATACCAGCCATTATCCGGGCCTGTCGCCAGGCCAAGTAACTCGCGCACGCGGGTAAAGTCATCAAAGCCTCCTTCATCTAATTGTTCAATCAGATTGAGGTAAGCCTCTTTCTCCCATGCGCTGCCCGGCAGGGCGAGGAGGGTTTCGCGCAGATGGCTGCCCATGCTGTTGTTGGCGAGCCACAGATCTTCTGCCGGATAAATATCAGACATGCCCGGCACAATAATGCGGCAAGCATAAACGCCGAGGTGCTCATAGTCGGCAATATAGACCTCTTTATCTTCCGCATTGAAGATTGCCATCAGCGTGGCGAACTCTTCTTCCGTGGTGCCGGAGAAACTCCAGTCAGCAAACGGGTAGTCGGCATCCTGCTTGAACAGATCCCAGGAGATCAAACCGCTGGAGTCAATGAAGTGCGTCTCAAGGTTGGTGTGTTCAGCCACTTCTTCGTCGTCGAACGTTGGCGGGGTAAAGACATCAAGATCTTTCAGCCCACGGCCTTGCAACAGCTCGGTGACGGTACGCTCCAGCGCAACGCCGAAATCAGGATGCGCGCCGAAGGAGGCGAAGCAGGTGCCGTTGGCCGGGTTGAACAGGACGACGCAGATAACCGGATACTGACCGCCCAGCGAGCCGTCATAAGCGAAGATTGGGAAACCTTCCGCCTCCAGCTTAGCGATGGCCTCTACCACTGCCGGGTAGCGTGCCAGCACATCGGCTGGAATTTCCGGCAGGCTAATGCTTTCGGCGATGATGCGGTTTTTAACATGACGTTCGAACACTTCAGACAAACCCTGCACACGCGCTTCGTTGCGGGTGTTACCGGCCGACATTCCGTTGGAAACGTACAGGTTGCCGATAATGTTCATCGGAATATACACGGTGTGATTATCAGACTGGCGGGTAAACGGCAGGCCGCAGATACCGCGATCTTCGTTACCGGATTGCAGATCGATAAGCATGCTTCCAGCCAGCTCGTTTTCCGGGTCGTAGAACGCGCGCAGACGGTCATCCAGTAACCCTTCCGGCAGGGCGTCGTCATCGGTTAGCGGGAACCATTTTTCATTCGGATAATGCACGAACGGGCCATTGGCGATGGTTTCACCCAGCCAGAAATCGGCGAAGAAATAGTTGGTGGACAGACGCTCAAAATATTCACCCAGCGCGGAAGCCAGCGCGGCTTTTTTGGTTGCGCCTTTGCCGTTGGTAAAGCACAACGCGCACTCTTTGTCGCGAATATGCACAGACCAGACGTTAGGCACCGGATTCAGCCAGGAGGCCTCTTCAATATGAAAACCGAGGTCGAGCAGTTTTTGCTGGAAGCGAGCGATGGAATCTTCCAGGGCGGCGTCTTTGCCGGGGATAAATGTTTGCGTCATGAAAATCACTTTTGTCGTACGGAAAGCGCGCAATGATACGGGTTTTATGTTGACGGCGCTATCGCCGCCGCCCCGGCAGCGTAAATAAAAGTGCGTAGTAGCGTCGTTCCTGTGAATGCCGGGGATCGTCAATGACGCCCGCGCGGCGCAAATCCAGAATGGTCGAAGGCCAGCCGGGTAAAACGGGCTACCTGACAGCGAATCTATCGGTTTTATGTCGTCAATCCGATAGATTCTGTTGTGTGACGTAGCGCGCATTTTTGGCCTGATGAGTTTTACCCATTGCGGCGCGTGTCACTGAATGATAAAACCGATATCCACAGGAATAACTTATACCCAATATCCGTCGTCCTGCCTTGCGCAGACGTCCGGGTGTTGAGGCGATAATAACGCAACGTGGTGAGGGGAAATGGCTCAGGTCTTCAATTTTAGTTCAGGTCCGGCAATGCTACCGGCGGAAGTGCTTAAACTGGCTCAACAGGATCTGCGTGACTGGCACGGTCTTGGTACGTCAGTAATGGAAATTAGCCACCGCGGCAAAGAATTTATCCAGGTCGCAGAGGAAGCGGAACAGGATTTTCGCGATCTCCTTAGCATCCCCTCCAACTACAAAGTATTGTTCTGCCACGGCGGCGGTCGTGGGCAGTTTGCGGGAATTCCGTTAAATATTCTGGGCGATAAAACGTCGGCGGATTACGTTGATGCCGGTTACTGGGCGGCCAGCGCCATCAAAGAAGCGAAAAAATACTGTTCGCCAAACGTGATTGACGCCAAAGTCACGGTTGACGGTCTGCGTGCGGTCAAACCGATGAGCGAGTGGCAGCTTTCTGATAACGCCGCTTACGTTCATTATTGCCCGAACGAAACTATCGACGGCATCGCAATTGATGAAACGCCGAATTTTGGTTCGGATGTCGTTGTAGCTGCGGATTTCTCATCCACAATTCTTTCCGCGCCGCTGGATGTGTCGCGTTATGGCGTGATCTACGCCGGGGCGCAGAAAAACATCGGCCCGGCGGGGCTGACAATTGTGATCGTGCGTGAAGATCTGTTAGGTAAAGCGAACATCGCTTGCCCGTCTATCCTTGATTACACCGTGCTGAACGACAACGACTCGATGTTCAATACCCCGCCGACCTTTGCCTGGTATCTTTCTGGCCTGGTGTTCAAATGGCTGAAAGCGCAGGGCGGCGTTGCGGCGATGAACAAAATCAATCAGCAAAAAGCAGAACTGCTGTATGGCGTGATTGATAACAGTGATTTCTACCGTAACGATGTGGCGAAATCGAATCGTTCACGTATGAATGTGCCTTTCCAGCTAGCGGACAGCGCGCTTGATAAAGTCTTCCTGGAGGAGTCTTTCGCTGCGGGTCTGCATGCGCTGAAAGGCCATCGCGTGGTGGGCGGAATGCGCGCCTCTATCTATAACGCAATGCCGCTTGAAGGCGTGAAGGCGTTGACGGATTTCATGGTCGATTTCGAGCGTCGCCACGGCTAATTCGTTTTCTTTTTTCATCCCCACAGCCAGCCTGTGGGGTTTTTATTTCTGTTTTTGAGAGTTGAGTTTCATGGAATCCCTGACGTTACAACCCATCGCGCGGGTCGATGGCACCATTAATCTGCCTGGCTCCAAGAGTGTTTCGAATCGCGCTTTGTTACTGGCGGCATTAGCAAGCGGCACCACTGTTCTGACAAACCTGCTGGACAGCGATGATGTTCGCCATATGCTGAACGCGCTGAGTGCGTTGGGGGTCAGTTATACCCTTTCCGCCGACCGTACCCGCTGTGAAATTACCGGGCAGGGCGGCGTATTACATGCCGAAGGCGCGCTGGAACTGTTCCTGGGCAATGCGGGAACGGCGATGCGTCCGCTTGCCGCCGCGCTGTGCCTGGGGGCAAATGATATCGTGCTGACCGGTGAGCCTCGCATGAAAGAGCGCCCGATCGGCCATCTGGTCGATGCGCTGCGTCAGGGCGGTGCGAAGATTGATTATCTGGAGCAGGAAAACTATCCGCCTCTGCGTCTGCGCGGCGGTTTTAGCGGCGGTCACGTTGAGGTTGATGGCAGCGTTTCCAGTCAGTTCCTCACCGCGCTGCTGATGACCGCGCCGCTTGCGCCGCAGGATACGACGATCGCAATTAAAGGCGATCTGGTGTCCAAACCGTATATCGACATCACGCTGAACCTGATGAAAACATTCGGCGTTGAGGTTGAGAACCAGAATTACCAGCGTTTTGTGGTGAAAGGGGAGCAGCAGTATCGTTCACCGGGTCAATATCTGGTGGAAGGCGACGCGTCATCCGCTTCTTATTTCCTTGCCGCTGGCGCCATTAAAGGCGGAACGGTAAAAGTGACGGGGATTGGCCGCAACAGTATGCAGGGCGATATCCGCTTTGCCGACGTACTGGAGACGATGGGCGCCACCATCACCTGGGGCGATGACTTCATTGCCTGTACGCGCGGTGAACTGAACGCTGTGGATATGGACATGAACCATATCCCGGATGCGGCGATGACCATCGCCACGGCGGCGTTGTTTGCTAAAGGCACCACCACGCTGCGTAATATCTATAACTGGCGTGTGAAAGAGACTGACCGCCTGTTTGCGATGGCGACGGAACTGCGTAAAGTCGGCGCTGAAGTGGAAGAGGGGAATGATTTCATTCGTATCACGCCACCGGCTCAGTTGCAGTTTGCCGAAATCGGCACCTATAACGATCACCGTATGGCGATGTGTTTCTCGCTGGTCGCGTTGTCGGATACGCCGGTGACGATTCTCGATCCGAAATGTACCGCTAAAACCTTCCCGGATTACTTCGAACAACTGGCGCGTATTAGTACGCCTGCCTGATAAAAGTAAAACATTGTCATCTTTTGGGCTGGCTCTTCGCCAGCCCGCTATAATTGCGCAAATCTTCCTCATCTGATGACAGACAAAATGGGTTTTTGCATACAAAGATAACGATTGTGAGCGTTGGCGCGTATAATGCGCGGCGTTCACGTTAACGGTATGCCTGTTTAAGGAGAAAAAGATGACGGCAATTGCCCCGGTAATTACCATTGATGGCCCAAGCGGTGCAGGTAAAGGCACCTTGTGCAAGGCAATGGCGGAAGCATTGCAATGGCATCTGCTGGACTCGGGCGCGATTTATCGTGTACTGGCGCTGGCGGCCTTACATCATCATGTTGATGTCACCTCTGAAGACGCTCTTGTACCGCTTGCGTCTCATCTGGATGTTCGTTTTGTCTCAACCAATGGCAATCTGGAAGTCATTCTGGAAGGGGAAGATGTGAGCGGGGAAATCCGCACGCAAGAAGTCGCGAACGCGGCATCTCAGGTCGCTGCGTTCCCGCGCGTGCGCGAAGCGCTTTTGCGCCGCCAGCGTGCGTTTCGCGATGCGCCAGGGTTGATTGCCGACGGCCGCGACATGGGAACGGTGGTATTCCCTGATGCGCCAGTAAAAATTTTCCTGGATGCGTCTTCTGAAGAACGCGCTCACCGCCGTATGCTACAGTTGCAGGAGAAGGGCTTTAGTGTTAACTTTGAACGCCTTTTGGCCGAGATAAAGGAACGTGACGACCGCGATCGTAATCGCGCTGTCGCGCCGCTGGTTCCTGCTGCCGATGCTTTAGTTCTGGATTCTACCCGATTAAGCATTGAGCAAGTGATTGAAAAAGCGTTACAATACGCGCGCCAAAAACTGGCACTCGCTTAAGTGCGACCGAATTTTTAGTACCCCCGCTGCAATGGATTGACAGTGGGTATGTGAAACAACCCCATCCGGCATGGAGCCAGGTGGACGTTAAATATGAAACCTGAAGATTAAACATGACTGAATCTTTTGCTCAACTCTTTGAAGAGTCCTTAAAAGAAATCGAAACCCGCCCGGGTTCCATCGTTCGCGGCGTTGTTGTTGCTATTGATAAAGATATCGTACTGGTTGACGCTGGTCTGAAATCTGAATCCGCCATTCCGGCTGAGCAGTTCAAAAACGCCCAGGGCGAACTGGAAATCCAGGTTGGCGACGAAGTTGACGTTGCTCTGGATGCAGTAGAAGACGGCTTCGGCGAAACCCTGCTGTCCCGTGAAAAAGCGAAACGTCACGAAGCCTGGATCACGCTGGAAAAAGCTTACGAAGATGCTGAAACTGTTACCGGTGTTATCAACGGCAAAGTTAAGGGCGGCTTCACTGTTGAGCTGAACGGTATTCGTGCGTTCCTGCCAGGTTCTCTGGTAGACGTTCGTCCGGTGCGCGACACGCTGCACCTGGAAGGCAAAGAGCTTGAATTCAAAGTCATCAAGCTGGATCAGAAGCGCAACAACGTTGTGGTTTCCCGTCGTGCCGTTATCGAATCCGAAAACAGCGCAGAACGCGATCAGCTGCTGGAAAACCTGCAAGAAGGCATGGAAGTTAAAGGTATCGTTAAGAACCTCACTGACTACGGTGCATTCGTTGATCTGGGTGGCGTTGACGGCCTGCTGCACATCACCGACATGGCATGGAAACGCGTTAAGCATCCGAGCGAAATCGTAAACGTTGGCGACGAAATCACTGTTAAAGTGCTGAAGTTCGACCGCGAGCGTACTCGTGTATCTCTGGGCCTGAAACAGCTGGGCGAAGATCCGTGGGTAGCTATCGCTAAGCGTTATCCAGAAGGTACCAAACTGACTGGTCGCGTGACCAACCTGACCGACTACGGCTGCTTCGTTGAAATCGAAGAAGGTGTTGAAGGCCTGGTTCACGTTTCCGAAATGGATTGGACCAACAAAAACATCCACCCGTCCAAAGTTGTTAACGTTGGCGATGTAGTGGAAGTTATGGTTCTGGATATCGACGAAGAACGTCGTCGTATCTCCCTGGGTCTGAAACAGTGTAAATCCAACCCGTGGCAGCAGTTTGCGGAAACCCACAACAAGGGCGACCGTGTTGAAGGTAAAATCAAGTCTATCACTGACTTCGGTATCTTCATCGGCCTGGACGGCGGCATCGACGGCCTGGTTCACCTGTCTGACATCTCCTGGAACGTTGCAGGCGAAGAAGCAGTTCGTGAATACAAAAAAGGCGACGAAATCGCAGCAGTTGTTCTGCAAGTTGACGCAGAGCGTGAGCGTATCTCCCTGGGCGTTAAACAGCTTGCAGAAGATCCGTTCAACAACTGGGTTGCTCTGAACAAGAAAGGCGCTATCGTAACCGGTAAAGTTACTGCTGTTGACGCTAAAGGCGCAACCGTAGAACTGGCTGACGGCGTTGAAGGTTACCTGCGTGCTTCTGAAGCATCCCGTGACCGCGTTGAAGATGCGACTCTGGTTCTGAGCGTTGGCGACGAAGTTGAAGCTAAATTCACCGGCGTTGATCGTAAAAACCGCGCAATCAGCCTGTCTGTTCGTGCGAAAGACGAAGCTGACGAGAAAGATGCAATCGCAACTGTTAACAAACAGGAAGATGCAAACTTCTCCAACAACGCAATGGCTGAAGCTTTCAAAGCAGCTAAAGGCGAGTAATTCTCTGAAACTTCGGGTGTTTTATCCCGAAGTTTGATGAGTTTACTTGACAGATTACAAGATTCGTCCTGTAATCAAGCACTAAGGGCGGCTACGGCCGCCCTTAATCAATGCAACAACAGCAGCAGCCAATTTGCTTACAGGAACCGGAGGAATCATGACCAAGTCAGAATTGATTGAAAGACTTGCAACCCAGCAATCTCACATTCCCGCGAAAGCGGTTGAAGATGCAGTAAAAGAGATGCTGGAACATATGGCCTCGACTCTTGCGCAGGGCGAGCGTATTGAAATCCGCGGTTTCGGCAGCTTTTCTTTGCACTACCGCGCACCTCGTACCGGACGTAACCCGAAGACTGGCGATAAAGTAGAACTGGA
The DNA here is from genome assembly GCF_030333435.1 of Citrobacter sp. CK191. Lineage (NCBI taxonomy): Bacteria > Pseudomonadati > Pseudomonadota > Gammaproteobacteria > Enterobacterales > Enterobacteriaceae > Citrobacter > Citrobacter sp. CK191. Next base: position 15,954 of record NZ_JAOWFX010000033.1, read on the forward strand.
AGGAAAGTATGTTCCGCACTTTAAGCCGGGTAAAGAACTGCGCGATCGCGCCAATATTTACGGTTAAGTTTTAACGAAAAACTTGATCCAGAAAAAAGCACCTGAAAGGTGCTTTTTTCATTTCTGCGTTCCGACCGGAAAAGAGACTTCAACCCCACCATCTGGCATAAACCTACGCCTGATGGCGCTACGCTTATCAGATCTACAGATGCGTTCTCGTAGGCGTAACTGGAAAGCCTCTCGCATTTTTATGTGCATCTTGCATTCCCAACGCGAAAACCACGGAATTTGCGCCGAATAACTACAAATTGTCGCCAGACAAACGTTAGCTAAATCTGCACACTTCCTGTAACAGGGAGGTATCTATGAAAATAACAACGGTCAGCGTGTGTGCATTATGCGGAATTCTTCCGCTAATATTCTTACCTGTACTTCCCGGTTCGTTGTGTCTCATTGGCATATTTTGTTTTACCTGCGCGCTGTCCTTTGTTCCATATAAATATACGCAGTACGCCCGCTTGACCCTGCTGTTTTTTCTCTGGGGAATACTTGCTGCAAAGCAAGCCGTCTGGCCGGGTAATACCTTGCCTGGCGCAACACAAGAAGCCGTGGTGCAAATTACGGCGACCGATCATGCCACCACACATTACGGGCAAATTACCCATGTACAGGGGAAACGCCTGTTTCCCTCGGTGGGCGTTGTTCTTTATGGGCAATATTTGCCCGGCGAGGTGTGTGCAGGTCAACGTTGGGCGATGAAACTAAAAGTCCGTGCCGTGCATGGTCAGCTTAATGAGGGGGGATTTGATAGCCAGCGTTATGCGCTCACGCAACATCAGCCTCTGAGCGGCCGGTTTCTGCATGCGACGGTCATCGAATCGTCATGTAGTTTACGCGCGCGTTATCTTGCCTCCCTCAATACCACGCTGGCGCGCTACCCCTGGCAGCAGGTTATCCTGGCATTAGGCATGGGCGAGCGTTTATCAGTATCGCAAGAGGTCAAAAATATTATGCGCGATACTGGTACGGCGCACCTGATGGCCATTTCAGGGTTGCATATCGCCTTTGCCGCACTGCTGGCCGGAGGATTGATTCGTGGCGCGCAATTTTTACTTCCCACCCGGTGGATTCACTGGCAAACGCCGTTAGTGGGAGGGATTGTGTGCGCGACGTTTTATGCCTGGCTCACGGGGTTACAACCCCCCGCGTTGCGTACGGTTGTGGCGTTGGCGGCGTGGGGATTACTGAAGCTGAGCGGTCGGCAATGGAGCGGTTGGGAGGTCTGGTTCTGCTGTCTGGCGGCAATAGTGATTGCCGATCCGATTGCTGTTCTGTCGCAAAGTCTGTGGCTTTCGGCCTTTGCCGTCGCTGCGCTTATTTTCTGGTATCAGTGGTTTCCTGTACCGGCCTGGGCGTTGCCTTGGGCAGGGAAAGTCGCGTTGGACCTCGTTCACTTACAGTTGGGCATTACGCTTCTGCTCTTACCTGTGCAAATAGCGCTTTTTCATGGCGTAAGTGTGACCTCTTTTCTGGCGAATCTGTTTGCTGTTCCTTTGGTTACATTTATCTCTGTACCACTGATACTGGCGGGAATGATCGGCCATTTGATCGGGCCGCTGATGGCTGAAGAAGGCCTCTGGGCGCTGGCTGACGCCTCTCTGGACGTGTTGTTCCGGGCGCTGAAAAGTCTGCCGGAAGGGTGGATTAATATTGATTATCGCTGGCAATACCTGTCTTTGGCTCCCTGGTTAACGCTTATGGCGTGGCGATTGAATGCCTGGCGAACTTACCCGGTGATCTGTTTGTCTGGCGTGTTGCTGCTGAGCTGGCCGTTATGGCGTACGCCGCGCACGGAGGCGTGGCAGGTTCATATGCTGGATGTCGGACAGGGGCTGGCGATGGTTATTGCGCATAACGGGAAAGCGATACTTTATGATACGGGACGCGCCTGGCCGGATGGCGATAGCGCACAGCAGCTCATCATTCCCTGGCTACGCTGGCACAATCTGGAACCTGAGGGGATTATCCTGAGCCATGAACATCTGGATCATCGGGGTGGCCTGTCATCATTACAGAAGGCGTGGCCTTCGCTCTGGATACGAAGCCCATTAGGCTGGAAGGGCCATCTGCCGTGCTTTCGTGCGGAGCAGTGGACGTGGCAGGGGCTATCCTTCAGCGCACACTGGCCGATTAAAGGAAACAGGGAAAAGGGCAACAACCATTCCTGCGTGGTTAAAGTGGATGACGGAAAGCAGAGTATTTTGCTGACGGGCGATATTGAATCTCCGGCTGAACAAAAAATGCTAAGTCGTTATTGGCGGCATTTGCAGGCGACAATCATTCAGGTTCCGCATCATGGCAGTAATACATCGTCGTCATTAGCGTTAATTCAACGGGTTGAGGGCCTGGCCGCGCTGGCGTCGGCATCGCGCTACAACACCTGGCATCTGCCTTCCTGGAAGGTACAACAGCGCTATCAACAACAAGGTTATCAGTGGCTGGATACCCCGCATCAGGGGCAAATTTCGGTGGATTTTTCCCCGCAAGGCTGGCGCATACGAGGTTTACGGGAGCAAATTTTACCTCGTTGGTATCATCAGTGGTTTGGCGTGTCAGAGGATAACGGGTAGAATATGCGGCTATTTCAACAAATGCTGGTTTTTTGAATGCATAACGATAAAGATCTCTCTACGTGGCAGACGTTCCGCCGACTGTGGCCTACCATTGCGCCTTTCAAAACTGGGCTGATCGTGGCGGGTGTCGCGTTGATCCTCAATGCGGCCAGCGATGCTTTTATGTTATCGCTCCTCAAACCATTGCTGGACGATGGTTTTGGTAAAACAGATCGATCGGTGCTGCTTTGGATGCCGCTGGTGGTTATTGGCCTGATGATATTACGTGGTATCACCAGCTATATTTCCAGCTACTGTATTTCATGGGTATCGGGCAAAGTGGTGATGACCATGCGCCGTCGTCTGTTTGGTCATATGATGGGGATGCCTGTTGCATTCTTTGATAAACAATCAACGGGGACACTGCTTTCTCGTATTACCTATGACTCAGAACAGGTTGCGTCATCGTCTTCCGGGGCGTTGATTACGGTCGTGCGTGAAGGTGCATCGATCATCGCTTTGTTTATCATGATGTTCTATAACAGCTGGCAACTGTCGATCATTCTGGTCATTTTGGCGCCTGTTGTGTCTATTGCGATTCGCGTGGTATCGAAGCGTTTTCGTAGCATCAGTAAAAACATGCAGAACACGATGGGGCAGGTGACCACCAGTGCAGAGCAGATGCTGAAAGGCCACAAAGAAGTGCTTATCTTTGGCGGTCAGGAAGTTGAAACGAAGCGTTTTGACAAAGTCAGCAATAAAATGCGTCTGCAAGGGATGAAAATGGTGTCTGCATCATCCATCTCTGATCCGATCATTCAGCTGATCGCGTCTCTGGCGCTGGCCTTTGTTCTCTATGCGGCTAGCTTCCCGAGCGTAATGGACAGCCTGACTGCGGGTACGATTACCGTCGTATTCTCATCAATGATTGCCCTGATGCGTCCTCTGAAATCGCTGACCAACGTCAATGCGCAGTTCCAGCGTGGTATGGCGGCATGCCAGACGCTGTTTGCTATTCTGGATAGCGAGCAAGAGAAAGACGAAGGCAAACGCGTAATTGAACGTTCGACGGGCGATCTGGAATTCCGCAATGTGACCTTTACCTATCCGGGGCGTGAAACGCCTGCGCTGCGCAATATCAATCTGCATATTCCGGCGGGTAAGACGGTTGCACTGGTCGGGCGTTCCGGTTCAGGTAAATCAACCATTGCCAGTCTGATCACGCGCTTCTACGACATCAATGAAGGGAATATCCTGATGGATGGACACGATCTGCGTGAATATACCCTGTCTTCATTGCGTAATCAGGTCGCGCTGGTTTCGCAGAATGTGCACCTGTTTAACGATACGGTTGCGAACAACATCGCCTATGCGCGTACTGAAGAGTACAGCCGCGAGCAAATTGAAGAAGCGGCGCGTATGGCGTATGCCATGGACTTTATCAGCAAGATGGATGACGGTCTGGATACGGTTATCGGCGAGAACGGCGTACTGCTTTCTGGTGGCCAGCGTCAGCGTATCGCGATTGCCCGTGCGTTGCTGCGTGACAGCCCAATCCTGATTCTGGATGAAGCCACCTCTGCGCTGGACACCGAATCCGAACGCGCGATTCAGTCCGCGCTGGATGAGTTGCAGAAAAACCGTACTTCGCTGGTTATCGCGCACCGCCTTTCAACGATTGAACAAGCTGATGAAATTGTCGTGGTGGAAGACGGGATTATTGTTGAGCGTGGAACCCATCGCGAATTGCTGGAGCAGCGCGGGGTGTATTCGCAACTGCATAAAATGCAATTTGGCCAATGATCGCCCGCATCTGGTCTGGTGAATCGCCCCTGTGGCGTCTTTTGCTCCCACTCTCCTGGCTGTATGGCCTGGTGAGTGGGGGGATTCGCCTGTGCTACCGGCTGGGAATTAAACGCGCCTGGCGTGCGCCGGTGCCGGTCGTTGTCGTCGGGAACCTTACGGCGGGGGGCAACGGAAAAACACCGGTCGTTATCTGGCTGGTCGAGCAACTGCAACAGCGCGGCATTCGCGTAGGGGTTGTTTCGCGGGGGTATGGCGGTAAAGCGGCGTCTTATCCGCTGTTGCTTACTCCACAAACGTCCTCTGCGGAAGCGGGCGATGAGCCGGTACTGATCTATCAACGAACCGGCGCGCCTGTTGCTGTCTCGCCGGTTCGCTCAGACGCAGTAAAAGCGATTCTCGCGCGTCACGATGTACAAATTATCGTGACGGATGACGGGCTACAGCATTATCGTCTGGCGCGCGATATTGAAATCGTTGTCATCGACGGCGTGCGTCGGTTTGGCAATGGCTGGTGGCTGCCCGCAGGGCCGATGCGTGAGCGCGCCAGCCGGCTTAAATCGGTAGATGTGGTGATCGTCAACGGCGGCGTTGCCAGACCAGGAGAAATTCCGATGCAGCTGGCGCCAGGGCTGGCGGTCAATTTATGCACCGGTGAGCGCCGTCATGTCGCGGAGTTAAGCAACATTGTCGCGATGGCGGGGATTGGCCATCCTCCACGTTTCTTTGCTACGCTCGAAGCGTGTGGGGCATCGCTACAGAAATGCGTTCCGTTGGCCGATCATCAGTCTCTCGCCTTTAACGATGTGAAGGCGTTAGTAACCGACGGGCAAACGCTGGTCATGACGGAAAAAGATGCCGTTAAATGCCGGGGATTTGCCGAGGACAACTGGTGGTATTTACCTGTAGACGCGCGTTTGTCGGGTGAACAACCTGATGCACTGCTTGAACAACTCATCTCGCTGGCTCGCTAGCACAAATTGATGTGGCGGCAGCGAACGATTCCCGGAGTTATACATGTCGTTGCCGCATCTCTCTCTTACGGATGTTCGTCATCTCCATCTTGCTGCGCAAGGTTTGCTGAAAAAGCCCCGCCGTCAGGCATTGCCTGCGGATATTCTCGCGACGATTTCGCGCATGTCTTTATTGCAAATCGATACGATCAACGTTGTGGCGCGCAGCCCCTATCTGGTGCTGTTTAGCCGTCTGGGTCACTACCCGCAACAGTGGCTGGATGACTCGTTGTCGCGTGGCGAACTCATGGAATACTGGGCGCATGAGGCCTGTTTCTTACCGCGTAGCGACTTTACGCTAATTCGTCACCGTATGCTGGCGCCTGAGAAGATGGGCTGGAAGTACAAAGCATCGTGGATGCAGGAACATGCCGATGAGATCGCGCAGTTGATCCAGCATATTCACCATAACGGCCCTGTGCGCTCAGCGGATTTTGCGCATCCACGCAAAGGCGCCAGTGGATGGTGGGAATGGAAGCCGCATAAGCGCCATCTTGAAGGATTGTTCACTGCCGGGAAAGTCATGGTTGTAGAACGACGCAACTTTCAGCGCGTGTATGACCTGACGCAACGCGTGATGCCGCACTGGGACGATAAACGCGATTTACTGTCGCAGGCAGAAGCAGAAATCGCCATGCTGGATAATAGCGCGCGCAGTCTGGGGATTTTTCGCGAGCAGTGGCTGGCGGATTACTATCGCCTGCGGCGACCTGAAGTGAAAACGTGGCGTGATATCCGCGTTGAACAAGGGCAACTGGTTCCCGTTCAGGCCGACAGGCTGGGGACAATGTGGCTACACGCCGATCTGTTGCCGCTACTGGAGCAGGCGCTGAACAATAAGCTCACCGCTACGCATAGCGCGGTTTTATCCCCTTTTGATCCCGTCGTCTGGGACCGGAAACGGGCAGAGCAGTTGTTCGATTTTAGCTACCGCCTGGAGTGCTATACCCCGGCGCCTAAACGCCAGTACGGCTATTTTGTTTTGCCGCTGCTGCATCGGGGGCAGTTGGTTGGGCGTATGGATGCCAAAATGCATCGCAAAACGGGCGTGCTGGAAGTCATCTCGCTCTGGTTGCAGGAGGGGGTTAAACCGGGCCCGACGCTGCAAAAAGGGTTGTTGCAGGCGATTAATGCGTTTGCTCGCTGGCAACAGGCCAGTCGCGTCACGCTAGGGAGCTGCCCATCCGGCTTGTTTGCAGAAAATCGTCATGGCTGGGAAATAGACGCGGTCTCATAAACGATTATGTTAATATTGATGAATTCACAATCCGGTCCATCTGGAGGAACTATGGATCATCGTCTACTTGAAATCATTGCCTGCCCGGTATGCAACGGCAAACTCTGGTATAACCAGGAAAAACAAGAACTGATTTGCAAACTGGATAACCTGGCTTTCCCATTGCGCGATGGCATTCCGGTATTGCTGGAAACGGAAGCGCGTTCCATTACTGCTGATGAGAGTAAATCATGAGTTTTGTGGTCATTATTCCCGCTCGTTTTTCGTCCACGCGTCTGCCCGGTAAGCCTTTACTGGATATCAACGGCAAACCGATGATCGTGCATGTTCTGGAACGCGCGCGCGAATCTGGCGCTGAACGCATTATTGTCGCGACGGACCATGAAGATGTCGCTCGCGCGGTAGAAGCGGCGGGTGGAGAAGTTTGCATGACGCGCGCTGACCATCAGTCCGGGACTGAGCGTCTGGCGGAAGTCGTTGAAAAATGCGGTTTTAGCGACGATACCGTTATTGTGAACGTGCAGGGTGATGAGCCGATGATCCCGGCGGTGATTATTCGTCAGGTGGCGGAAAACCTGGCGCAGCGCCAGGTTGGTATGGCGACGCTGGCGGCGCCGATTCACGGTGCTGAAGAAGCCTTTAATCCTAATGCAGTGAAAGTTGTGCTGGACGCTGAAGGCTATGCGCTTTATTTCTCGCGTGCGACGATCCCCTGGGATCGCGATCGTTTTGCGAAAAGCCTTGAGACCGTGGGCGACACGTTCCTGCGCCATCTGGGAATTTACGGCTATCGCGCCGGGTTTATTCGCCGCTACGTGAACTGGCAGCCCAGCCCGCTTGAGCATATTGAGATGCTGGAGCAGCTTCGTGTGCTGTGGTATGGCGAAAAAATCCATGTTGCCGTCGCCAAAGAAGTCCCGGGAACGGGCGTTGATACAGCCGAAGATCTTGAGCGCGTTCGCGCCGAAATGCGCTGATATCCGCTATCGCACTCCTCTCACAAATGGGAGGAGTGTCGTATCGTTACGATTTTCCCTTCATTTTTCTTTTCATCAATTGATCTCATCCGGGTGACATCTGTCCATACGGCGCTCATTATAAAAGCAGTGGCGTTTATGAAGGCAATCTGAAATGGAACAGCTGCGAGCCGAACTGAGTCATCTGCTGGGCGAAAAACTCAGCCGTATAGAGTGCGTGAGTGAAAAGGCGGATACGGCCTTGTGGTCGCTGTACGACAGTCAGGGAAAACCGATGCCGCTAATGGCGAGAAGTTTTACGACCCCTGGCGTGGCGCAGCAACTGGCATGGAAAACGACCATGCTGGCGCGTAGCGGCACGGTACGCATGCCGGTTGTCTATGGCGTGATGACGCATGAGGAACACCCCGGGCCTGATGTCCTGCTGCTGGAGCGTCTGCGTGGCGTCTCTGTGGAGGCGCCCGCCCGCACGCCTGAGCGCTGGGAGCAGTTGAAGGATCAGATTGTAGAGGGTTTGTTAGCCTGGCATCGGCAGGACAGTCGGGGTTGCGTGGGTGCGGTGGATCATACGCAGGAAAATATCTGGCCGTCCTGGTATCGCCAGCGTGTTGAAGTGCTATGGACGACGTTAAACCAGTTCAACAACACCGGGTTAACCATGCAGGATAAACGCATTCTGTTTCGTACCCGGGAGTGTCTGCCTGCACTGTTTGAAGGATTTAATGATAATTGCGTGCTCATCCACGGCAATTTTAGCCTGCGCAGTATGCTGAAAGACGCCCGCAGCGATCAGCTTCTGGCGATGGTGGGGCCTGGCGTTATGCTGTGGGCGCCACGAGAGTATGAACTGTTCCGGCTGATGGACAATGCGCTGGCGGAAGGGCTGCTCTGGCATTATCTGCAACACGCGCCAGTGGCGGAATCGTTCATCTGGCGGCGCTGGCTTTATGTGTTATGGGACGAAGTCGCGCAGCTGGTCAATACCGGGCGTTTTAGCCGCTCCAACTTTGACCTCGCAACAAAATCACTGCTGCCCTGGCTCGCCTGACGCGCCTTTCAGCCACTGCCAGATGCGCCCCAGCGTTTCATAACCGGCGCGATCGCTATGCATCAACCATACCGGGGAGGGAATTGCTCGCTCCCACGGATTTAACGGTGAATCTATCGCCAGTTGATTGGCGGGCGCAGGCAGCGGATGTAACCCAACATTCTGGAAGAAGATCATGGCGCGCGGTAAGTGGGAGGCGGAAGTGACCAGCAGGAAAGGGGCATCGCCGATGGCCTGTTTCACCGCTTCCGCCTCTTCTTCGGTATCTTTTGGCTGATCCAGCGTGATGATGTCGCTGCGCGGCACACCCAGCGATTGTGCCACTCTTGCGCCCGCTTCTGCCGTACTCACGCGATTGGTTTTTGCCGCCGCGCCCGTAAAGATCAGTTTCGATCCCGGATTGGCCAGCCAGAGGCGTACGCCTTCGTTCAGACGTGGGAGGCTGTTATTGATCAGATTTGAACTGGGCGCCCACTGGGGGTTCCAGGTGTAGCCGCCGCCCAGCACCACGATATAGTCTACTTTTTGCGTTCCCTGCCAGGTGGGGTAACTGTCTTCAATCGGTTTGAGTAAACGATCAGCAACAGGTTGCAGGCTTAACAGAAATATTGCCAGCCATCCCAGGCTGATAAACGCCTTCCCGGTTTTCTGAAAGCGGCTAAACCATACCAGCGCCAGCCCCACGCCCATGATGAGCAGTATAAAGGGAAGCGGCAGCAACAGACCGCCAGTCACTTTCTTCAGAGTAAAAAGCATCCTTTTTGGTTCCTTTTTTGACCATACAGCAGGGGATCAGCAGGGATATTACACCAGACAGGTTAAATATCGCCGCGACTATGACAAAATAGCTTCTTTTTAAAAGCACACCTGAGCCAGCCTGTGGAGAGTCCGATGCGGGACCGCAATTTTGATGACATTGCTGAAAAGTTTTCCCGTAACATCTACGGAACCACTAAAGGGCAGTTGCGACAGGCGATTCTGTGGCAGGATCTTGATCGGTTGCTGGCGGAATTCGGCGAGCGAAAACTGCACATCCTGGATGCTGGCGGCGGAGAGGGGCAAACGGCCATCAAAATGGCGGAGCGTGGGCATCAGGTTACATTGTGCGATCTGTCCGGCGAGATGATCGCGCGTGCGCAGCAGGCGGCAGAAGCAAAAGGTGTGAGCGGAAACATGCATTTTATACAATGCGCCGTTCAGGATGTCGCTTCGCATTTGGAAACCTCCGCTGATCTGATATTGTTTCATGCTGTGCTGGAGTGGGTGGCGGAACCGGTCGGCGTGTTAGAGACGCTTTGGTCAGTTTTGCGCCCCGGCGGAGCACTGTCGTTAATGTTCTACAATGCTAACGGCCTGTTGATGCATAACATGGTGGCAGGGAACTTTGACTATGTGCAGGTGGGGATGCCAAAACGCAAAAAGCGTACGCTCTCACCAGACTATCCACGTAAACCCGAGCAGGTTTATCAGTGGCTGGAAGATATTGGCTGGCAGATTACCGGTAAGACCGGTGTACGCGTATTTCATGATTATCTGCGTGAGAAGCATCAACAGCGTGACTGCTATGAGATGTTAGTTGAATTAGAAACGCGTTATTGCCGCCAGGAGCCGTATATTAGCCTTGGCCGCTACATTCATGTCACCGCGCGCAAACCGCAGATGCAAGGATAACTTATGAGTGAATTTTCCCAGACAGTCCCCGAACTGGTTGCCTGGGCCAGAAAAAATGACTTTTCCATCTCTCTGCCGGTAGACCGACTTTCGTTCCTGCTGGCGGTAGCCACGCTGAACGGCGAGCGCCTGGACGGGGAGATGAGTGAAGGCGAACTGGTGGATGCGTTCCGCCATGTCAGTGATGCGTTTGAGCAAACCAGCGAAACCATCGGCGTGCGCGCCAACAACGCGATCAACGATATGGTACGTCAACGTCTGCTGAACCGCTTTACCAGCGAGCAAGCGGAAGGCAACGCCATTTATCGCCTGACGCCGCTCGGGATTGGCATTACCGATTACTACATCCGCCAGCGTGAGTTTTCCACGTTGCGCCTTTCCATGCAGCTATCCATTGTCGCGGGTGAACTGAAGCGGGCGGCGGATGCGGCAGATGAGGGCGGCGACGAGTTTCACTGGCATCGCAACGTTTATGCGCCGCTGAAATATTCGGTCGCGGAAATTTTCGACAGCATCGACCTGACCCAGCGCATCATGGATGAGCAGCAGCAGCAGGTAAAAGACGACATTGCGCAGTTGCTGAACAAAGACTGGCGCGCGGCAATTTCGAGTTGCGAACTGCTGCTTTCTGAAACATCCGGCACGCTGCGTGAGTTACAGGATACGCTCGAAGCAGCTGGCGATAAATTGCAGGCCAATCTGTTACGCATCCAGGACGCCACGATGGCGCATGACGACCTGCATTTTGTGGATCGTCTGGTGTTCGATCTGCAAAGCAAACTCGACCGCATTATTAGCTGGGGTCAGCAATCCATCGACCTGTGGATTGGCTATGACCGACACGTACACAAATTTATCCGTACCGCGATTGATATGGATAAAAACCGCGTCTTTGCCCAGCGACTGCGCCAGTCCATCCAGAGCTATTTTGATGAGCCGTGGGCGCTGACCTATGCCAACGCCGATCGTCTGCTGGATATGCGCGATGAAGAGATGGCGCTGCGCGATGAAGAGGCGACCGGCGAGCTGCCGCCGGACCTGGAATATGAAGAATTTAACGAGATCCGCGAACAACTGGCGGCGATCATCGAAGAACAGCTGGCTATCTATAAATCCAGACAAGCCCCACTGGATCTCGGCCTGGTAGTGCGCGAATATCTGGCGCAATACCCACGAGCGCGTCACTTCGACGTGGCGCGTATTGTTATCGATCAGGCGGTACGTCTTGGCGTAGCGCAAGCAGACTTCACCGGACTGCCAGCCAAATGGCAGCCGATTAATGATTACGGAGCCAAGGTACAGGCGCATGTCATTGACAAATATTGAACAAGTGATGCCGGTTAAGCTGGCGCAGGCGCTGGCAAACCCGTTATTTCCGGCGCTGGATAGCGCATTACGCTCCGGCAGACATATCGGTCTGGATGAGCTGGATAATCATGCCTTCCTGATGGATTTCCAGGAGTATCTGGAAGAGTTTTACAGTCGCTATAACGTCGAACTGATTCGCGCGCCGGAGGGTTTTTTCTACCTGCGCCCGCGTTCCACGACGATTATCCCGCGCTCCGTCTTGTCTGAACTGGACATGATGGTGGGTAAAATCCTCTGTTACCTCTATCTCAGCCCGGAGCGGTTGGCGAATGAGGGGATTTTTACCCAGCAGGAACTGTACGATGAGCTGCTCGCCCTGACAGACGAAGCCAAATTGCTGAAACTGGTCAATAACCGCTCAACGGGGTCTGACGTGGATCGTCAGAAACTACAGGAGAAGGTGCGCTCGTCGTTAAACCGTCTGCGTCGCTTAGGGATGGTGTGGTTTATGGGCCATGACAGCAGCAAATTCCGCATCACGGAATCGGTGTTCCGCTTTGGCGCGGATGTGCGTACCGGTGACGATCCGCGTGAAGCGCAGCGTCGCTTAATCCGCGATGGGGAAGCCATGCCGGTTGAAAATCACCTGCAACTCAACGATGAGACCGAAGAGAATCAGCCGGACAGTGGAGAGGAAGAATAATGATTGAACGCGGTAAATTTCGCTCACTAACGCTGATTAACTGGAACGGCTTTTTTGCCCGCACCTTTGACCTCGATGAGCTGGTCACCACGCTGTCCGGCGGGAACGGCGCCGGTAAATCCACCACGATGGCGGCGTTCGTCACGGCGCTGATCCCGGACTTAACCTTACTGCATTTCCGTAACACCACGGAGGCCGGGGCCACCAGCGGATCGCGCGATAAAGGCCTGCACGGTAAGCTGAAAGCGGGCGTCTGTTATTCCATGCTCGACGTCCTCAATTCTCGCCATCAGCGTGTTGTGGTGGGCGTACGTTTGCAGCAGGTCGCCGGACGCGATCGCAAAGTTGATATCAAACCGTTTGCCATTCAGGGCTTGCCGATGTCGGTGCAGCCGACGCAGCTGGTGACGGAAACGCTGAACGAGCGCCAGGCGCGCGTGTTGACCCTCGCGGAGCTGAAAGAGAAGCTCGATGCGATGGAAGGCGTGCAGTTTAAGCAGTTTAACTCGATCACCGATTATCACTCGCTGATGTTCGATCTGGGCATCATTGCCCGCCGTCTGCGTTCTGCGTCCGATCGCAGCAAGTTCTATCGTCTGATTGAAGCCTCGCTGTACGGCGGGATCTCCAGCGCGATTACCCGTTCCCTGCGTGACTACCTGCTGCCGGAAAATAGCGGCGTGCGTAAAGCGTTCCAGGATATGGAAGCCGCGCTGCGTGAAAACCGTATGACGCTGGAAGCGATCCGCGTAACCCAGTCGGATCGTGACCTGTTCAAGCATTTGATTAGCGAAGCCACTAACTACGTGGCGGCGGACTACATGCGCCACGCCAACGAACGCCGGGTTCATCTGGATAAAGCGCTGGAGTTTCGTCGCGAGCTGTACACATCGCGTAAGCAACTGGCGGCGGAACAGTACAAACACGTCGACATGGCGCGTGAACTGGGCGAGCACAACGGTGCGGAAGGGGATCTGGAAGCGGATTACCAGGCCGCCAGCGACCACCTGAACCTGGTGCAGACCGCGCTGCGCCAGCAGGAGAAGATCGAGCGCTACGAAGCGGATCTCGATGAGCTGCAAATTCGTCTCGAAGAGCAAAATGAAGTGGTGGCTGAAGCCGCCGACATGCAGGAAGAGAACGAAGCCCGTGCGGAAGCCGCCGAGCTGGAAGTGGATGAACTGAAAAGCCAACTGGCGGACTATCAGCAGGCGCTGGATGTGCAGCAGACGCGCGCGATTCAGTACAACCAGGCGATCCAGGCGCTCGACCGCGCCAAAGCGCTTTGTCATCTGCCTGACCTGACGGCGGACAGCGCCGCAGAATGGCTGGAAACGTTCCAGGCGAAAGAGCAGGAAGCAACGGAAAAACTGCTTTCGCTGGAACAGAAAATGAGCGTGGCGCAAACCGCGCACAGTCAGTTTGAACAGGCATATCAGCTGGTGGCCGCCATTAATGGCCCGCTGGCGCGTAATGATGCCTGGAGCGTGGCGCGTGACCTGCTGCGCGAAGGCGTGGAACAGCGTCACCTGGCGGAGCAGGTTCAGCCGCTGCGTATGCGTCTGAGTGAGCTGGAACAGCGCTTGCGCGAACAGCAGGAAGCTGAACGTCTGCTGGCGGAATTCTGTAAACGTCAGGGCAAACATTTCGACATTGATGAGCTGGAAGCGCTGCACCAGGAGCTGGAAGCCCGCATCGCCGCCCTGTCGGATAGCGTTTCTAACGCCCATGAACAGCGTATGACGCTGCGTCAGGAGCAGGAGCAACTCCAGTCCCGCATTCAGCACTTAATGCAGCGCGCCCCGATCTGGCTGGCGGCGCAAAACAGTCTGAATCAGCTGTGCGAACAGAGCGGTGAAGAGTTTACCTCCAGCCAGGATGTAACCGAGTATCTGCAACAGTTGCTGGAGCGCGAGCGTGAAGCGATTGTAGAGCGCGACGAAGTTGGCGCGCGTAAGAACGCGGTTGACGAAGAGATTGAACGTTTAAGCCAGCCGGGCGGCTCGGAAGACTCGCGTCTGAACGCGCTGGCGGAGCGTTTTGGCGGCGTGTTGCTGTCGGAAATCTATGATGACGTCAGCTTCGAAGACGCGCCGTACTTCTCCGCGCTGTACGGCCCGTCCCGTCATGCTATCGTGGTGCCGGATCTGTCGCTGATCGCCGAACAGCTTGAAGGGCTGACGGATTGCCCGGAAGATCTCTATTTCATCGAAGGGGACCCGCAGTCGTTCGATGACAGCGTCTTCAGCGTTGATGAGCTGGAAAACGCGGTGGTGGTGAAAACCGCCGAGCGTCAGTGGCGTTATTCCCGTTTCCCGACGGTGCCGATCTTTGGTCGCGCCGCGCGTGAAAACCGTATTGAAAGTCTGCATGCTGAGCGCGAAGGGCTGTCTGAACGCTTTGCGACGTTGTCCTTCGACGTGCAGAAAACTCAGCGTCTGCATCAGGCGTTCAGTCGTTTTATCGGCAGCCATCTGGCGGTCGCGTTTGAGGCCGACCCGGAAGCGGAAATTCGCCAATTGAATGGCCGTCGCGTTGAACTGGAACGCGCGCTGGCTACGCATGAAAACGACAACCAGCAGCAGCGTATTCAGTTTGAACAGGCGAAAGAGGGCGTCTCCGCTCTGAACCGCTTACTGCCGCGCCTGAACCTGCTGGCGGACGACACGCTGGCTGACCGCGTAGATGAAATTCAGGAACGTCTGGATGATGCGCAGGAAGCGGCGCGTTTTATACAGCAACACGGTAATCAGTTAGCCAAACTGGAGCCGATCGTCTCGGTTCTGCAAAACGATCCCGAACAGTTTGAGCAACTGAAAGAAGATTACGCATACTCCCAGCAAACGCAGCGGGATGCGCGTCAGCAGGCTTTTGCGCTGACGGAGGTCGTACAGCGTCGGGCGCACTTCAGCTATTCCGACTCGGCCGAAATGCTGAGCGGCAACAGCGATCTGAACGAAAAACTGCGCCAGCGTCTGGAACAGGCGGAAGCCGAGCGTACCCGTGCCCGTGAAGCGTTACGCGGTCATGCCGCGCAACTCAGCCAGTACAATCAGGTTCTGGCCTCACTGAAAAGCTCGTATGACACCAAGAAAGAGCTGCTGGGCGACCTGCAACGTGAATTACAGGATATCGGCGTGCGTGCCGACAGCGGTTCGGAAGAGCGCGCGCGTATCCGCCGAGACGAACTGCATACGCAACTGAGCAATAACCGCTCACGTCGTAACCAGTTGGAAAAAGCGCTGACCTTCTGTGAAGCAGAAATGGATAACCTGACCCGCAGACTGCGCAAGCTGGAACGCGATTATCATGAAATGCGCGAGCAGGTGGTCACCGCGAAAGCCGGGTGGTGCGCGGTGATGCGGATGGTGAAAGATAACGGGGTAGAGCGCCGTCTGCATCGTCGCGAGTTGGCTTATCTGTCGGCAGATGAACTTCGCTCCATGTCGGATAAGGCGTTGGGTGCGTTGCGTCTGGCGGTGGCGGATAACGAACACCTGCGTGATGTATTACGTATGTCGGAAGATCCAAAACGACCGGAACGTAAGATCCAGTTCTTCGTGGCGGTTTACCAGCATCTTCGGGAGCGTATTCGCCAGGATATCATCCGTACCGATGACCCGGTTGAGGCCATCGAACAGATGGAAATTGAGTTGAGTCGCCTGACGGAAGAGCTAACCTCCCGCGAACAGAAGCTGGCGATCAGCTCGCGCAGCGTGGCGAACATTATTCGTAAGACGATTCAGCGCGAACAAAACCGTATTCGTATGCTGAACCAGGGGCTGCAAAACGTCTCGTTCGGTCAGGTGAACAGCGTGCGTCTCAACGTTAACGTGCGGGAAACGCATGCGACCTTGCTGGATGTTCTTTCCGAACAGCATGAGCAGCATCAGGATCTGTTTAACAGCAACCGCCTGACCTTCTCTGAAGCGCTGGCGAAGCTGTATCAGCGCCTGAATCCGCAGATTGATATGGGGCAGCGTACGCCGCAGACCATTGGCGAGGAGCTGCTGGATTACCGTAACTATCTGGAGATGGAAGTCGAGGTCAACCGTGGTTCAGACGGCTGGCTGCGTGCGGAGTCCGGCGCGCTGTCTACCGGTGAAGCGATTGGTACCGGGATGTCCATTCTGGTGATGGTAGTACAAAGCTGGGAAGACGAAGGCCGCCGCTTGCGCGGAAAAGATATCTCCCCATGCCGCCTGCTGTTCCTTGATGAGGCTGCACGTCTGGATGCGCGTTCCATCGCGACGCTGTTCGAACTGTGCGAACGTCTGCAAATGCAGCTTATCATCGCAGCGCCGGAAAACATCAGCCCTGAGAAAGGCACCACCTATAAGCTGGTGCGTAAGGTTTTCCACAATACCGAACACGTTCATGTGGTCGGACTGCGTGGCTTCGCTCCACAACTGCCGGAGACGCTACCTGGCACCGGTACCGAAGATGCCTCGTCGCAGGCCGCCGGGTAAGTAAGATGAAGACGGCCTTCGCGCCGTCTTTTTTCATCATAAAATCGATAAACAGAAGTCTGAAAAGCACCTTACACCAGGTGCTTTTTCTTTAAACTTCTTTACATTAGGTTAGGCAAAACCTTTTTGATGTTTATATACTGAAGGTAAGCCTGACGAGTAAGCAGGCTTGCTCGTCATACTTCAGAAGGTATTGGCGTTTTCAGGTTTTTACCCAATGTGAGCGGGCAACCTGGCTATTCAAAGTATGATAAAGAAACAGGGGGCAAGGGATGTTGCTTAACAAAATTTGTAGTCGTCGGCTGTCGGCAATCAGTTTATGCCTGGCCGTAACATTTGCTCCACTGTTCAGTGTGCAGGCCGATGAGCCTGAAATGATTCCTGGCGACAGCTCTGCGACCGTCAGCGAACAGCCTACCGCGTTGTCACAGCCGCAAGCGCAATCGCCTGCGACAGCGGTAATGGCGGGGATTCAGCCGCTGCCGGAGGGGATCTCTGCGGAGAAAGCCCGGGCTGAATTACAATCGCAACTTCCTTCTGGTTATACGCCGGTTTATCTGAATCAACTGGAACTGCTGTATGCCGCCCGCGATATGCAACCAATGTGGGAAAATCGCGATGCGGTGAAAGCGTTTCAGCAGCAGCTGGCGGAAGTGGCCATCGCCGGGTTCCAGCCGCAATTCACCACCTGGGTCGCGCTGCTGACCGACCCGTCAGTCACCGGTCTGGCGCGAGATGCTGTTTTATCCGACGCCATGATGGGCTATCTCCATTTCATCGCCAATATTCCCGTAAAAGGGACGCGCTGGCTGTACAGCGACAAACCTTATGCGCTGGCAACACCGCCGCTTTCGGTGATCAACCAGTGGCAGGTTGCGCTGGACAACGGTCAACTGACGACGTTTGTCGCCAGCCTTGCGCCACAGCATCCGCAATACGCCGCGCTGCATGATTCACTGAAAAAGCTGGTTAGCGACGCTCGCCCCTGGCCGCAGTTGACCAGTACCGCGACGTTGCGTCCTGGTCAGTGGAGCAATGATGTGCCTGCGCTGCGTGAGATTTTACAGCGCACCGGTATGCTGGAAGGCGGGCCTAAGATAGCGCTCCCGGGGGATGACGTGTCGGCCGATGTGGTTGTCAGCCCTTCCGCCGTCGCAGTGGAGCCTGCCGCCGTGAAACCTGTCGCCCGGCAATCCACTCAGCGCAGCCAACCCGCTCCGGCAGTCCGTGCGGCTTATGATCGTGAGCTTGTTGATGCGGTGAAACGTTTTCAGACCTGGCAAGGGCTGGGGGCGGATGGCGCTGTCGGCCCGGCGACGCGCGAATGGCTGAATGTGACGCCTGCGCAACGTGCGGGGGTGCTGGCGCTGAATATTCAGCGTTTGCGTTTACTGCCAGGAGAATTATCAACGGGCATTATGGTCAATATTCCGGCCTATTCGCTGGTTTATTACCAGAACGGCAACCAGGTGTTGGCTTCCCGGGTGATTGTTGGCCGCCCCGATCGGAAAACGCCAATGATGAGCAGCGCGCTTAATAACGTGGTGGTGAATCCGCCCTGGAATGTGCCGCCAACGCTGGCCCGAAAAGATATTCTGCCCAAAGTCTGGAATGATCCGGGGTATCTGGAACGCCACGGTTATACCGTTATGCGCGGCTGGAACAGCAAAGAGACGATTAACCCGTGGCAGGTGGACTGGTCGACCATTACGCCATCGAACCTGCCGTTCCGCTTCCAGCAGGCGCCGGGCGCGCACAACTCGCTGGGGCGTTACAAATTTAATATGCCAAGTTCAGACGCGATTTATCTGCACGATACGCCGAATCACAATCTGTTCCAGAAAGATACGCGAGCGCTCAGTTCCGGCTGCGTGCGTGTGAATAAGGCCTCTGAGCTGGCAAATATGCTGCTTCAGGATGCTGGCTGGAACGATACGCGGATTTCGGATGCGCTGAAGCAAGGTGATACCCGGTACGTCAACATCCGCCAGAATATTCCGGTGAATCTGTATTACCTGACGGCGTTTGTGGGAGCAGACGGACGCACTCAGTATCGTACAGATATTTACAATTATGATCTGACTGCGCGATCCAGCGCACAAATTGTGTCAAAAGCAGAACAATTAATCAGGTAAATGAAGAAGTTCTGATAAATCTGTTGTCGTAATATTGGTCATCGGCAGGGCTGATTCGCTGCAAGCCCCGCCGTTGCTGGGGATGGGCCACCTTGACGTCGGCTTTTTTGCCAGTTAAGGTGCCCCTCGTGCGCCAGAAGTGCATATTAACGAAAACATTTACCTGTAGACCTGATTATCATGGACAAATTTGACGCTAATCGCCGCAAGTTGCTGGCGTTTGGTGGCGTTGCTCTCGGCGCCGCCATCTTGCCTACGCCAGCATTTGCCACACTCTCCACCCCACGTCCGCGTATTTTGACACTGAACAACCTCCATACCGGAGAGTCAATTAAAGCGGAGTTTTTCGACGGAAGAGCCTATATTCAGGATGAATTAGCAAAACTAAACCATTTTTTCCGTGATTTTCGCGCGAATAAAGTGAAAGCCATCGACCCAGGATTGTTCGACCAGCTCTTCCGCCTGCAAGGCCTTTTAGGCACCCGTAAACCCGTACAGCTCATCTCGGGTTACCGCTCACTGGATACCAATAACGAACTGCGTGCGCACAGTCGTGGAGTGGCGAAAAAAAGCTACCACACGAAAGGGCAGGCGATGGATTTCCATATTGAAGGCGTTTCGTTAAGTAATATTCGCAAAGCTGCGTTATCTATGCGCGCAGGTGGTGTAGGATACTACCCACGCAGTAACTTTGTGCATATTGACACCGGGCCGGCACGGCACTGGTGATCCGCAGACTTAACGAAACAGGAGCAGTATGAACTATCGTATTATTCCGGTCACCGCATTCTCCCAGAACTGTTCATTGATCTGGTGTGAGCAAACCCGTCTGGCCGCGCTGGTCGATCCCGGCGGCGACGCACAGACCATCAAACAGGAAGTGGACGCCAGCGGCGTGACGTTGATGCAGATCCTGCTTACGCACGGTCATCTCGATCATGTTGGCGCGGCGGCGGAACTGGCGAAGCATTATGGCGTGCCAGTGATCGGCCCGGAAAAAGAAGATGAGTTCTGGCTACAGGGTTTACCGGCGCAAAGTCGCATGTTTGGTCTGGAAGAGTGTCAGCCGCTGACGCCTGACCGTTGGCTGAATGAGGGAGATCGTATTAGCGTAGGGAATGTGACTTTACAGGTGTTGCATTGTCCTGGGCATACGCCGGGCCATATCGTCTTCTTTGATGAGTCTTCACGGCTACTGATTTCCGGTGACGTGATCTTCAAAGGCGGCGTTGGGCGCAGCGATTTCCCGCGTGGCGATCACGCTCAGCTGATTGATTCGATCAAGCGTAAATTATTGCCGTTGGGCGATGATGTGACGTTTATTTCGGGTCATGGGCCGATGTCGACGCTTGGCCATGAGCGGCTGCATAACCCGTTCCTGCAAGATGAAATGCCGGTCTGGTAAATTCTGTCCGGTCTGCAATGGGAAACCACTGTAGGCCGGGTAAGCGCCAGGCACTACCTGGCGCTATGATACTTACAGTACGGCGACAATGGCTTCGCACAGCGGAGCCATGTTATCCGGCGTCATTCCAGCCACGTTGACGCGACCAGAAGCCACCGCATATACGCCAAACTCTTCACGCAGACGCAGTACCTGCTCTTTCGTCAGGCCGCTGAATGAGAACATGCCATTCTGTTTGGTGATAAAGCTGAAATCGCGATCTGCGCCTTTTTCCTGCAACGTATTGACGAACAACAGACGCATGCGCTGAATACGCTGGCGCATATCGGTCAGTTCCTGTTCCCAGATAGCACGCAGGGCATCGTTGCTCAGGATAGTCGCTACAACGGATGCGCCGTGTGCCGGAGGGTTAGAGTAGTTGGCGCGAATGGCGGATTTCATCTGGCTGAATGCGCGATCAACGGTTTCCGCATCTGCGGCAACCAGCGTACAGGCACCGACACGCTCGTTATACAGGCCAAAGTTTTTAGAGTAGGAACTGGCGACGATCAGCTCTTTATGCAGCGCTGCGAACGCACGCAGACCTTCCGCATCCTCTTCCAGACCGCGAGCAAAACCCTGATAGGCGAAGTCAAACAGCGGCAGCCAGCCTTTTTCGACAGAAAGCTGAGCCAGCGTTTGCCACTGTTCCAGCGTCGGATCGATACCGGTTGGGTTATGGCAGCAGCCATGGAACAGAACGACGTCACCAGCCTGCGCGTTATTGAGGCTTGCCAGCAAGGCATCGAAATCAAGCGCGTGGTTTTCTGCATCGTAATAAGCGTATTCGCACACTTCCAGACCGGCGGAATTAAACACGCCCTTATGGTTTGGCCAGCTTGGATTACTTACCCACACGCGTTTTACCGCCGTATTTTTTGCCAGGAAGTCCGCGGCAACACGGAGCGCGCCAGTACCGCCTGGCGTTTGCGCGGTGCGAGCGCGTTTGTCATTGATCAGCGCGCTACCTTTGCCAAACAGTAATTCCTGCGTGCAACGGCCGAATTCTGGAATACCATCAATACCGAGATAGTTTTTGGTGGTTTCATTTTCCAGTAAATACTGCTCGGCTTTTTTAACGCTGGTTAACACCGGCGTTTTGCCTGTCTCATCTTTATAGACACCGATACCAAGGTTAATTTTTCCGGGACGGTCATCGACACGAAACAGATCGGCCAAGCCCAGAATAGGGTCGGCAGGGGCGGCGGTAATGTTCTCAAACATGACGAGGTTCCATTGTGGTTACAGAAGGGAAATCCGTAATCAGGTTAACGGCAGATTTACAAAATGCCAACTGTTAGTGACAAAAAGCCTGAGTGTTTTTTTAAGACGCCAGATTTTGCTGGCAGACATAAAAAAACAGGACCGAAGTCCTGTTTTTTAGGCATTTAACAAAGAGGTCTGCTGATTAGAACTGGTAAACGATACCTACAGCAACCGTGTCGTCAGAGCCTACGCCCAGTTTGTTGTCAGAATCAATCTGGTTGATGATGTAGTCAACATAGGTGGACATGTTTTTGTTGAAGTAGTAAGTCGCGCCAACTTCTACGTAGTTGACCAGATCTTCGCTACCCACGCCTTCAACGTTTTTGGCTTTGGACTTGGTGTAAGCGATGGACGGACGCAGACCGAAGTCGAACTGATACTGAGCAACTAACAGGATGTCCTGAGTTTTGTTGGCGAAGCCGCCGTCGATAGCCGTGGCGTTACGGGTTTCACCGTAGTTGGCTGCCAGGTAGATATTGTTGGCGTCGTATTTCAGACCAGTAGCCCACTGCTCAGCGGTTTTACCACGACCAGCAAGGCGAGAATCTTGCTGAGCGTTGGTGCGGTCAGCGGCACCGTAAGCACCAACGATACCAAAGCCTTCGAATTCATAGCTCAGAGATGCACCCCAGCCGTCGCCGTTAGAGCGCTGTACGTCGCTGAAGTTACTGGAATCGTCTGCGTTAACAACGTAGTTGCTTGCGCGCTCGTTTTTGCCCAGATACTGAACGCCGAAGTTCAGGCCGTCAACCAGACCGAAGAAGTTGGAGTTACGGTAGGTTGCCACACCGCCAACACGGCCAACGAAGAAGTTATCGCTGTATGCAGTGTCACCACCAAATTCTGGCAGCATATCGGTGTAGCCCAGTGCATCGTAAACGATACCGTAGTTACGACCGTAGTCCAGAGAACCCGCATCGCCGAGTTTCAGACCTGCGAATGCCAGACGGGTTTTGTTGCCTTTCTGAGAGTCAGAACCACCTTCGGATCTGTTACCGCTGAACTGGTATTCCCACTGGCCGTAACCGGTCAGTTGATCGTTGATCTGGGTTTCACCTTTAAAACCCAGACGTGCATAGGTCTGGTCGCCATCACCGCCGTAGCTGTTTTTGCCGTTGTCTTTAGAGAAGTAGTGCAGACCTACCGCTTTACCGTAGAGGTCCAGTTTATTGCCATCTTTGTTATACACTTCGGCTGCGTTTGCGGCGCCAGCTGCCAGCAGGGCAGGGATTACCACTGCCAGGATATTACGCTTCATCATTATTTATTACCCTCATTGGTTTTTATATGACACCTGCCACTGCCGCCAATAAATTCTGTCAATAAAAATTTACGGAACTATTGATGAGAGTTTGGTGTCTTTATGTGTCTGACAAGCATCTTTCCATTCAAACCACCGTTTCGCTACCGTGAAAGTGCTACAAAGATAAAGAATTAGTTTCAAAAAGAAAAAATATGTAACTAAATGTTTTATTTTTGGCGCTTTGTGAACGACTTCAAATTTCGGGCCAATTTCAGCCACCATTTCCCATTTTTATTTCTATTTATATGATTTCCTTATGTTTAATTTTTCTAAACATAGCACTTACTGCAAATGTGATTGAACGCGGGTGTGATTGATAACTTTTTTCAGACGTCTGGAATGCCGTGCGATTGATTAAAAATTATGCTATCAGGTGAGGAAAAACTAATCCGCAATGATCGGAGGGATTATTTTTTGTACTGAGATGTTGCAATGAAATATCAGGTAACAGGAAGGGAGAACTGAGGGGCTTGTTTTTAGATTTGTTTACTTCTTATCCATAAAACTTGACATTCTGAGAGAGAAAAAGGCCAGCAAAGCTGGCCTTTTAAAATCAGAAACTGGCGTTACGTGGAGTACGCGGGAACGGAATCACATCACGAACGTTTTGCACGCCGGTGACATAAGCGATCAGACGTTCGAAGCCGAGACCGAAACCTGAATGCGGAACAGTACCGTAGCGGCGCAGATCGCGATACCACCAGTAATCTTCTTTATTCAGGCCCATTTCCGCCATACGGGCATCCAGTACCTCCAGACGCTCTTCACGCTGGGAACCACCAATGATTTCACCAATGCCCGGCGCCAGAACATCCATTGCCGCCACGGTTTTACCGTCTTCGTTAAGGCGCATATAAAACGCTTTAATGTCTTTCGGGTAGTTTTTCACTACCACTGGCGCTTTAAAGTGCTCTTCTGCCAGATAGCGTTCGTGCTCAGAGGAGAGATCCACACCCCAGTAAACCGGGTTTTCGAATTTCCTACCGCAGTTTTCCAGAATTGTGACCGCATCGGTGTAATCAACCTGGGCGAAGTCTGCATCAATAAAATGTTCCAGACGAGAAATCGCATCTTTATCGACACGCTCGGCGAAGAATTTCATATCATCCGCGCGTTCATCCAGTACGGCTTTGAAGACGTATTTCAGCATCGCTTCGGCAAGGCCAGCTACGTCATTCAGGTTGGCAAAGGCGACTTCCGGCTCCAGCATCCAGAACTCAGCCAGGTGGCGGCTGGTGTTGGAGTTTTCTGCACGGAATGTAGGGCCAAAGGTATAGATTTTGGACAGGGCACACGCATAGGTTTCGCCGTTCAACTGGCCGGATACGGTCAGGAAGGACTCTTTACCAAAGAAGTCTTTATCAAAATCGACTTTGCCCTGGTCGTTACGCGGCAGGTTTTCCAGATCCAATGTTGATACACGGAACATTTCACCCGCGCCTTCGGTATCGGAGGCGGTAATCAGCGGCGTCGAAACCCAGAAGAAACCCTGCTCGTCAAAGAAACGGTGCAGCGCGTGCGCCAGCGTATGGCGCACGCGCGCGACTGCGCCAATCATATTGGTGCGCGGACGCAGGTGCGCGACTTCACGCAGATATTCGATACTGTGGCGTTTTGCCGCCATCGGATAGGTATCAGGATCTTCAACCCAACCGGTTACTTCAACCGTGGTGGCCTGAATTTCAAAACTTTGCCCTTGTCCTGGAGACGCAACGACTTTACCCGTGACGATAACTGAGCAGCCGGTTGTCAGACGCAATACGTCTTCATTGTAATTGGGCAGAGAATTATTAATGACAGCCTGTACAGGATCAAAGCAGGAACCGTCATAAACGGCGAGGAAGGAGATGCCAGCTTTTGAATCTCGGCGGGTACGCACCCATCCGCGCACGGTGACTTCGCTGTCAACGGCTACGCGGCCCTGGAGTACGTCGGCTACAGGCACAACGCTCATAATATTCTCTCTGTTAATAGTCGGAAAAAATAAACACTTGTCCACCCTGCTTGGGGGGATACCTATGTTACCTGGCATCTGCAATCAGACAAGCAGAATTCGCAGCTGGAACGAAAGATTTCGGAAATAAACATGAAAAGGGAAGCAAAGTCGCGATAAGACGCGCTTTCTGTCGACCGGATAGCGGCTAAGCGCGTTATCCGGCCAACAATGATTAACTGGCTTTCTTTATATGAGGAAGGTCAAAAGCTTTACGTAATGCACGCACAAAAGCTTTGTCATGACAGATTGTTTTCCCCGGGCTGTCTGACAATTTGGCGACCGGTTTGCCGTTACATTCCACCAGCTTGATGACAATATTGAGCGGCTTCACCTGCGGGATATCGCAGGTCAGACGGGTGCCAATACCAAAGCTCAACTGCACGCGTGAAGAGAAGTGACGATAGAGATCGACTGCTTTCTTCAGATCGAGGTTATCTGAGAAGACCAGCGTCTTACTCAGCGGGTCAATGCCCAGCTTCTGGTAATGGGCGATGGCTTTTTCACCCCATTCAACCGGATCGCCAGAATCGTGGCGTAAGCCCTGATAACGCGTGGCAAATTCGGTGCCGAAGTCGCGTAAGAAAGCGTCCATCGTGATGCAGTCCGTCAGCGCGATACCGAGCTGGTTAGGGTATTCATTCAGCCAGGCGGCGAGAGCTGCGCGCTGACTGGTTGCCAGATCCGGGCTGATTTGCTGATGCGCCTGGAACCATTCATGCGCCTGTGTGCCCATAGGCGTAAGCGACAGCCGACGGGCGAGATCGTAGTTACTGGTGCCGACAAACCACGGTTCCTGCTGAAGGCGTTTGACGATGGCCTGCTGCACTTCGCGAGAGAAACGGCGACGGGTGCCGAAATCCATCAGATGGAAGCGGGACATATCGAGATCGGCGGTTAATGCAGAGAAATCGACGAGTTTACTTTCCAGCGCATCAAGCGCCTGCGCCACACCCATTTCCGGCGAGCGGTAACGGTGCACCAGTTCGCTGATCACCGCCAACAGCGGGACTTCCCACATGATGACTTCGCGCCACGGACCGGTTAAGCGGATGTTTAGCTTCCCGTTATCGTTGGTCACGCAGACCTGTTCCGGGTTATAGCGGAAGTCACGTAACCAGTTGAGATAATCAGCTTTAAAGAAGGGCAGGCTGGAGAGCCACTGGAACTCGTCCTCCTGAAGTTGCAGGTGTTGCATTGCATTCACCTGCTCGCGAATAGCGTCGGCGTAAATACCGAGCAGGTCGTCACCACGGCAACGAAATTCAGCCGCTACATGCACATCATAGTAGTGGTGAAAAACGGCTTGCTGCATATGCAACTTATAAGCGTCTGTATCCAGCAACGAGTGCAGAACAGGAGAAGCGAATTGTGTCATAGGTGCGCAGTAGCATCCTCTCACGGGAGCGTTTAGTACAATAAACAACTAAGAAAACCGCTGGAGTATACCTTGTTTAGCGATTTATTGAACCCCGATCACAACATAAGCTGTCTTTGCGGTCGAGTGCATTTCGTGCCGCGTGTTATGAAAATGTAGAACGTATGCTATTAACTCTTTGAATTTAATCACTGTTAGCCCCCGATGCCGCGCCCTGAGGGGCTGGTGGAGACAATGTTCATCCCGCCCCCAATAATCAAATTGATCAGATCGTGAAATATCGACGCGTAAGAATCATCTCATCGTTTGTTTTTTCTTCAAAAATCATTCTGCATTACCGGATAACAGGGCGATTCTATGACTTCTGTCCTTGATTTCATCTGAATCCGTCATGTATCATTTTCGCGATAAAGTATCGCAGAGCCTGTTCGAACCCAGGAAAACCCTCTATTACCTGGGCTTATCAATATTGAATCTTTATTCTCAAAGGCTTAAAGGGTATGAAAACGTGCCCGGCTGATGCTTTTATTACCTGATTATTTATGCGCGACTCACCGCTCCGGCGGGTTCATCGTCAGGCAATTTAACCGTGCTCATCTTGTTTGCCTTTGCCTTGATGGGGTTAAAAATAGCCTTTCGGACTTGTTATATTTTATGAGCGCAATGATTATTTGAGATAAAAACGATGAGTGATATTGATTTTGTTGTTTTATGGGTTGATTCAACCGATGTAGCCTGGCAAGAAAAGTTTACTGAGTTCAAAGGAAAAGGTAGCCACGGTGAGAGAGCCGTCCACCCTGCGCGGTTCAGGGATATGGGTATCTTTAAATATTGGTTCAGATGTGTCGAAAAATATGCGCCATGGGTAAGAAAAGTACATTTGGTTACCTGTGGACAAATTCCGTCATGGATCAATGTAGAACATGAAAAATTAAATATTGTCTTTCATGATGAGTTTATTCCGTCTGAATATTTACCAACGTTCAACTCTAATACGATAGAGCTAAATCTTCATCGGATAAAAGATCTCAGTAATAAATTTGTTTTATTTAATGACGATACGTTCATTACCTCTCCTTTGCGGGAAGATTTTTATTTTGATAATGGCTATCCTAATGACTTCCTCATCATAAAAAAACAATCACCTAAAAATAAAGACGAGATCATAATGAGGTCGTCAGAATTTCTTAATGTCAGTGTTTTAAATACGCATATTAATAAAAAGACAATAATCAAAGAAAACAGACGTAAATACTATAGCTTACGTTATAAAAAAGGTCTGTTGAAAAATTTTATGAACCGTCGTGCAAGTTATTTTGAAGGCTTCTACGGTAAGCATCTTCCGCAGCCATTCCTGAAAAGTACATTCACTGAGA
This sequence comes from Citrobacter sp. CK191, assembly GCF_030333435.1. Taxonomy (NCBI): domain Bacteria; kingdom Pseudomonadati; phylum Pseudomonadota; class Gammaproteobacteria; order Enterobacterales; family Enterobacteriaceae; genus Citrobacter; species Citrobacter sp. CK191. Next base: position 43,690 of record NZ_JAOWFX010000033.1, read on the forward strand.
TATGGCAGGCCGAAGAGGAGTTGTTGAAAAAATCATCAAGTAAAAGGTTCAGAGAGCCATTATGTTTAACGCAGTATTTATTCAGGTACTGGCAACTGGCCCACGGTAACTTTAATCCTAAGAACCCGGAAGGGCGTGGAGTATATTTCAATTTGTCGTCCAGTAACATAAACGAGGCCATCAAGACGCTGTCAAATGGCACCGCACAGGCCTGTTTTAATGACACTGAAAAGTTACACGATTTTGAAAAGGTAACGACTACGCTAAGAAATGCCTTTGAAATGAGGCTTGGTCATAAATCAAGTTTTGAGATTTAAGCCTGTGGTTCTCATTGTACTGGCGATGTGACGTTTTCATTTGGCTGGCGGGCGCCTGAACGGCCTCCGTGATTTTAAACGTGACGCCTTTATGTTATAAAAATGTAGCAAAAAGAGTGTTTGTGTCTGAAAAGATGAACATTCTGCATAGCGCGATTTCGACAACAGGAATAGACTGGAGTCGGGACTCTACAAAAGATGCTAAAGGTTTTTTATGACACAACAGCCACAAGCCAAATACCGTCACGACTACCGTGCCCCGGATTACCAGATTACTGACATTGATTTGACCTTTGACCTGGATGCTGAGAAAACCGTCGTTACAGCACTGAGTCAGGCTGTCCGTCATGGCGCATCTGACGCGCCCCTTCGCCTGAGCGGTGAAGATCTGCGACTGGTATCCCTCCATGTAAACGATGCGCCGTGGACCGACTACAAAGAAGAAGAGGGCGAGCTGGTGATCGGCAGCCTGCCCGAGCGCTTTACTCTGCGCATTGTGAATGAGATCAGCCCGGCGGCGAACACGGCGCTGGAAGGCCTGTACCAGTCAGGCGACGCGCTGTGTACGCAGTGTGAAGCGGAAGGTTTCCGCCACATAACCTGGTATCTCGACCGCCCGGATGTGCTGGCGCGGTTTACCACCAAAATCATTGCCGATAAATCCAGATATCCGTTCCTGCTTTCCAACGGCAACCGTATTGCGCAGGGGGAACTGGATAATGGCCGTCACTGGGTGCAGTGGCAGGACCCGTTCCCGAAACCCTGCTACCTGTTTGCGCTGGTGGCGGGCGATTTCGATGTACTGCGCGATACCTTCATCACGCGTTCTGGCCGGGAGGTGGCGCTGGAACTGTACGTTGATCGCGGCAATCTGGACCGTGCGCCGTGGGCGATGACTTCGCTGAAAAATTCCATGAAATGGGATGAAGAGCGTTTCGGCCTGGAGTATGACCTCGACATCTACATGATCGTGGCGGTGGACTTCTTCAATATGGGCGCGATGGAGAATAAAGGTTTGAACGTCTTTAACTCCAAATATGTGCTGGCCCGCACCGATACGGCGACCGACAAAGATTATCTCGACATTGAGCGCGTTATTGGTCACGAATATTTCCACAACTGGACGGGTAACCGCGTTACCTGTCGCGACTGGTTCCAGTTGAGTCTGAAAGAAGGCCTGACCGTTTTCCGCGACCAGGAATTCAGTTCCGATCTCGGCTCCCGCGCGGTGAACCGCATCAGCAACGTGCGCACCATGCGTGGTCTGCAATTTGCTGAGGACGCGAGCCCAATGGCGCATCCTATCCGCCCGGATAAGGTCATTGAGATGAACAACTTCTACACCCTGACCGTCTACGAGAAGGGCGCGGAAGTGATTCGCATGATCCACACGCTGCTGGGCGAAACGAATTTCCAGAAAGGGATGCAGCTTTATTTTGAGCGTCATGACGGCAGCGCCGCTACCTGTGATGACTTTGTGCAGGCAATGGAGGATGCGTCGAATGTCGATTTGTCTCACTTCCGCCGCTGGTACAGCCAGTCCGGCACGCCGGTTGTCAGCGTACGGGACGACTATAACCCGGAAACGGAACAGTACACGTTGACCATTAGTCAGCGTACGCCTGCGACGGCGGATCAGGCAGAAAAGCAAGCGCTGCATATTCCGTTCGCGATTGAGCTGTACGACAACGAAGGCAACGTTATTCCGTTGCAGAAGGGCGGTCATCCGGTCAATTCCGTGTTGAACGTGACCCAGGCGGATCAAACCTTTGTCTTTGACAATGTGTATTTCCAGCCGGTGCCAGCACTGCTGTGCGAATTCTCCGCGCCGGTGAAACTGGAGTACAAATGGAGCGATCAACAACTGACGTTCCTGATGCGTCATTCGCGCAATGACTTCTCACGTTGGGACGCGGCGCAAAGCCTGTTGGCGACGTATATTAAGCTGAACGTTGCGCGCCACCAGCAGGGGCAGCCGCTGTCGCTGCCGGTACATGTGGCGGATGCCTTCCGGGCGGTTCTGCTGGATGAGAAAATCGATCCGGCGCTGGCGGCGGAAATTCTGACGTTGCCTTCGGTGAATGAGATCGCGGAACTGTTCGAGATCATCGATCCGCTGGCGATTGCCGAAGTCCGCGAAGCGTTGACCCGCACGCTGGCGGCGGAACTGGCAGACGAGTTCCTGGCAATCTATAACGCGAATCATCTTGATGAGTACCGCGTTGAACACACCGACATTGGCAAGCGTACGCTACGCAATGCCTGCCTGCGCTTCCTGGCCTTTGGTGAAACCCACCTGGCGGATACGCTGGTGAGCAAGCAGTACCATGAAGCCAATAATATGACCGATGCGCTGGCGGCGCTGTCGGCGGCGGTCGCGGCGCAATTGCCGTGCCGTGACGCGTTGATGCAGGAGTATGATGATAAGTGGCATCAGGACGGACTGGTCATGGATAAATGGTTTATCCTGCAATCCACCAGCCCGGCGGATAACGTGCTGGAAACGGTGCGTGGCCTCCTGAAGCATCGTTCTTTCAGTATGAGCAACCCGAACCGTATTCGTTCGTTGATTGGCGCATTTGCCGGGAGCAATCCGGCGGCGTTTCATGCTGAAGACGGCAGCGGCTATCAGTTCCTGGTCGAAATGCTGACGGACCTCAACAGCCGTAACCCACAGGTGGCATCACGCCTGATTGAACCGCTGATTCGTCTGAAACGTTACGATGCGAAGCGCCAGGAAAAAATGCGCGCCGCGCTGGAGCAACTGAAAGGGCTGGAAAACCTCTCTGGCGATCTGTTCGAGAAGATTACCAAAGCGTTAGCCTGATAATATTGCCGGATGCGTCCGGCCTACCATTTACGTGTAGGCCGGATAAGCAACAGCGCCATCCGGCATTTTTTAACCGTGCTTGCGTAGCGGAGCCTCATTTTCGCCACGTTGCATCACCCGACCCAACACTTCTGCTTCCAGTTCCGCTAAACGTACCGTCCCCAGACGGCGCGGCCTCGCGATATCCACCGTCAAGTCCAGACCAATTTTCCCGTCCTCGATCAACAGAACCCGATCGGCCATCGCCACGGCCTCGCTGACGTCATGCGTGACCAGCAGCACTGTAAAACCGTGCTCTTGCCATAACGAGACGATCAAATCCTGCATTTCCAGCCGGGTCAGGGCATCCAGCGCGCCGAGAGGTTCATCCAGCAGCAATAATCCCGGCCGGTGGATCAGCGCGCGGGCCAGCGCGACACGCTGTTTCTGCCCGCCGGACAGCGCCGCAGGCCACTCCGTCGCCCGGTTTTCGAGACCGACCGCCGCCAGCGCCTGACGCGCCGCATCCCGCCAGCCGCCTTTCAGACCCAATCCAACATTATCGATCACCGACTTCCACGGCAGCAGGCGCGCATCCTGGAACATCATACGCGTGTCGTCCTGGATCTCGGCCAGCGGCGTTGTTCCGGCAAGCAATTCGCCAGCCGTAGGGGATTCCAGACCGGCCAGCAGACGCAGCAGCGTACTTTTCCCGCCACCGCTGCGTCCAACCACCGCCACAAATTGCCCGGCGGGAATATGCAGATCCAACTGGTTCAGCACCGTGTTGTCAGCATATTGTTTGGTTACCGCGTTGAGCAGTAGCGGCGTTCCCTGATTAAGACGAGCGGTATTCATACGGTTGCCTCTTTCGTGTAATAAGCAGGATTCCAGCGCAGCCAGACGCGCTCTAACAGCTGTGCGCTGACGTCGGCGAGTTTACCGAGCAGGGCATACAAAATAATCGCGACCACGACGATGTCCGTTTGCAGGAATTCCCTGGCGTTCATCGCCAGATAGCCGATCCCGGCATTCGCCGAAATGGTTTCCGCCACAATCAGCGTCAGCCACATCAACCCGAGCGCAAAACGGACGCCAACCATAATAGAGGGCAGGGCGCCGGGGAGGATCACATGCACAAACAGCGGGAAGCCGGATAAGCCATAGCTGCGAGCCATCTCCACCAGACCCCGATCGATATTACGAATCCCATGCCAGGTATTGATATAAATCGGAAACAGCGTTCCCAGCGCCACGAGAAAAATCTTCGCGCTTTCATCAATCCCGAACCATAAAATCACCAGCGGGATCAGCGCCAGGTGCGGCACGTTACGCAGCATTTGTACTGAAGTATCCAGCAGACGTTCTCCCCACCGCGACAAACCGCTGATCAGCCCCAGCGTCAGACCGATAGAACCGCCAATTGAAAAGCCGATGAAAGCGCGCCACGAACTAATGGCCAGATGCTGCCAGAGTTCGCCGCTGGCGGAGAGTGTCCAGAATGCCGCGATCACCCCTTCAGGAGAGGGTAGTATGCGGGTTGACAACCAGCCCATCGAAGAGGCTATTTGCCAGACCGCCACGATGCCCACCGGTAAAAACCAGGGGGCAACGCGCAATAACCATTTGTTTGTGGGCGTTGCCATTGGCGTACTCCTTAACTCTGCGCGGCTTTACGGGGGATAAATTCATTGGCAACAGCTTCGCCTTGCTGATGCAGAGGCTGCGGCTGCGGAATTTCCGGGATGGCGACGTCCAGATGCGGGAACAGCAGTTCGCCCACGTTGTAGGCTTCTTCCAGATGCGGATAACCGGAGAGCACAAAACTGTCGATACCCAGCGCCGCGTACTCATTTATACGTGCGGCGACGGTCGGGCCATCACCCACCAACGCGGTTCCCGCGCCGCCGCGCACCAGCCCGACGCCAGCCCACAAGTTAGGGCTGATCTCCAGTTGATCACGCTTACCGTTATGCAGCGCGGCCATCCGGTGCTGACCGACAGAATCCGTTCTGGCGAATGCGACTTGCGCTTTGGCGATCGTATCGTCATCCAGGTGAGCAATCAGGCGATCGGCCGCACGCCAGGCCTCTTCATTGGTTTCACGCACAATGACGTGCAGGCGGATGCCGAAACGGATTTTACGCCCGCGAGCCGCCGCTTTGGCGCGTACCTGTTCAATTTTCTCTTTTACCTGCGCAGGCGGTTCGCCCCAGGTGAGATAGAGATCGACCTGCTCAGCGGCGAGATCCTGCGCGACATCCGATGAACCGCCAAAATAGAGCGGTGGATACGGTTGCTGAATGGCAGGGAAGAACAGTTTTGCGCCACGAACATGAATATGTTTACCGTTGAAGTCCACCGTCTCGCCTTGCAGCAGGCGTCGCCATACCTGCGTAAACTCGGATGAGGCTTCATAGCGTTCGGTGTGGTCAAGGAAGACGCCGTCACCGGCCAGCTCCTGCGGATCGCTACCGGTAACCAGATTAAACAGCGCGCGGCCATTGGAGAGTCTGTCCAGCGTTGCGGCCTGACGGGCGGCAACCGTTGGCGACGTGACGCTTGGGCGCAGGGCGACCAGGAATTTCAGTCGCTGTGTGACCGGAATCATTGAGGCGGCAACCAGCCAGGCGTCTTCGCAGGAACGCCCGGTTGGGATCAATACGCCTGTAAAGCCCAGGCGGTCCGCCGTTTGCGCGATTTGTTGCAGGTAACCGTGATCGACCGGGCGCGAGCCTGCTTCGGTTCCCAGATAATGCCCATCACCGTGGGTAGGTAAAAACCAGAACATATTCAGGCTCATAATTTTGCTCCTTCTTGTTGAGTGGGCTGCCAGATACGCTGGCGAATATCGATTTTTTTCGGCACCAGACGGTTGTCGTAAAACAGATCGGCGGTTTGCTGCTGCAAGGTAGCGACAGAGGCGCTCACCGGCGTAATGGTGGTTGGCGGGCGATGATCCAGATAGGTGGCAATCACCGGTTCAGGCAATCCCATCGTTTTTGCCAGCAGGGTGATACTTTGTTCACGCTGGCTTATCGTTAACGCATCGGCCTGACTGAAGGTGTCCAGAACGCCCTGAATGAAGCTGCCGTTCTTTTCGGCATAAGGGCGCGCCGCCAGATAGAACGAACCGGTTTGTTTCAGGTCGGTCCCGTCTTTCAGGACGCGAACGCCACCCTGCAACAGCGCAGCGGAATAGTAAGGGTCCCAGATTGCCCACGCATCGACATTCCCCTGCTGGAATGCGGCGCGGGCGTCTGCTGGCGTCAGGTATGTGGCCTGGATATCGGTAAATTTAAGTCCGGCCTGTTGCAGTGCGCGCAACAGCAGATTGTGCGAACTGGAACCTTTCTGGAAGGCGACTTTGTGTCCTTTCAGATCCGCGACGGTTTTAATCGGACTGTTTTCAGGGACGAGAATGACCTCGGCTTTTGGTTTGGGAGGCTCAACGCCAACATAAACCAGGTCCGCCCCGGCAGCCTGCGCAAAAATAGGGGGAATATCGCCGGTACTGCCGAGATCGATACTGCCGACATTCAATGCCTCCAGCATTTGCGGGCCCGCCGGGAACTCAACCCAGGAGATTTTGGTTTGCGGGTAACGCTTCTCCAGCAGTTGGTGGCTTTTCGCCAGCACCATACTGATGCTGCCTTTCTGATAGCCGATGCGCAGTGCGTCAGGCGCTGACTCTGCCGCGTGTGACCAGGCCGAAAGCGAGAGCAATCCGGCCAGCGCCAGCCATTGAGGACGATGTCTGAAAAATTTAAACATGGGCAACGCCTCGTGGTGAATGAATGACGGGAACCGGCACATCGCGGCGGTGCAACGCTTGCCAGAATGTTTCAAGCGCACTGTCAAGGCGATGTTGTAAGTTAGGGGTGAACTGCGGTTTATGCTGGTAATCAATCACCTGGGAATCGTCGGCAAACACGCCGTGCAGGATCTCTTGTGCTTTCAGCGCGCTCAGCACCGGCTTGAGCGCGTAGTCAACGGCCAGTAAATGGGCGACAGTACCGCCGGTTGCCAGCGGTAATACGGCTTTGCCTTCCAGCGCTCGTTCAGGAAGCAGGTCGAGCAACGTTTTTAACGCCCCGGAATAGGCGGCTTTATAAACCGGCGTTGCGACGATCAGCCCGTCTGCATCCTGTAATTGTTCAATAAATGTTTTTAACGCCGGGCTGTCGAAACGCGCATATAGCAAGTCTTCGGGGTCAAAGTTATGCAAATTCCAGTGGCTGACTTCGACGTCCAGACTGTTCAGTTTTTCCCGGGAATATTCCAGTAACGCACTGGAACGAGAGGGAAAGCGTGGGCTTCCCGCCAGAGTGATGACGCGCATAATCTCAATCTCCCCTTATAACTAATTATTCGATTTTCATTAACATTGATAACAATTTGTGCAGTCTGACAGAGAGATTTTGTTTACCGAAATGATTTATGCGGGATAGAAAAGTTGGAAATTGAATAAAAAGAGGACAACAAGGAAAACGATTGCTATTTATTGCCGCAAGTCAATTCCCTTTTTGCTGGATATCGCACATAATACGCCCCCGGTCTGCACACCGGGAATCCAGGAGAGTTCATGTACTACCCCTTCGTTCGTAAAGCCCTTTTTCAGCTCGATCCAGAGCGCGCTCATGAATTTACGTTTCAGCAATTACGCCGTGTAACAGGCACGCCGCTGGAAGCGCTTGTCCGACAGAAAGTCCCCGCGAAGCCAGTAAGCTGCATGGGGCTGACATTTAAGAATCCGCTCGGCCTTGCTGCGGGTCTGGATAAGGACGGAGAGTGCATCGACGCTCTGGGCGCAATGGGATTCGGATCGATTGAGATCGGAACCGTGACGCCGCGCCCTCAGCCTGGTAACGATAAGCCGCGCCTTTTCCGCCTGGTTGATGCCGAAGGGTTGATCAACCGGATGGGCTTTAATAATTTGGGCGTTGATAACCTGGTAGAGAATGTCAAAAAAGCGCATTTCGACGGTATCCTCGGAATTAATATCGGCAAAAATAAAGATACGCCGGTAGAGAATGGCAAAGATGACTATCTGATTTGTATGGAAAAAATCTATGCATATGCCGGTTATATCGCCATTAATATCTCTTCGCCAAATACCCCTGGGTTACGTACGCTACAATATGGCGAGGCGCTGGATGATTTGCTGACGGCAATTAAAAATAAGCAAAATGATCTCCAGACGATCCACCATAAATATGTTCCGATCGCGGTAAAGATCGCCCCGGATCTTTCTGAGGACGAATTGATCCAGGTGGCCGACAGTTTAGTTCGCCATAATATTGATGGTGTGATTGCGACAAATACGACGCTCGATCGTTCTCTGGTTCAGGGAATGAAAAATTGCGATGAAGCGGGTGGTTTAAGCGGTCGACCATTACAGTTAAAAAGTACAGAAATTATTCGCCGACTGTCCCAGGAATTGAAAGGACAGTTACCGATTATTGGCGTCGGCGGGATAGATTCTGTCATCGCGGCGCGTGAGAAGATGGCTGCTGGCGCTACGCTGGTACAAATTTATTCCGGCTTTATTTTTAAAGGCCCGCAGCTGATTAAAGAAATCGTTACCCATATTTGATTCTTTTCTCTCATTATCAGACAACCAGGGCTTTATTTCCGGCCCTGGTTGTTTTATATTCCTTCATTGTTGCTTATTTAAACATTTTAGGCTTTGCTTATTAAGGTAATAAACGAAGCGGTGAAAAAGGACATTTTTGCAACAGGGTGATGGAAACGGGAGAGAGTACAATGCGAATTAAACCTGACGATAACTGGCGCTGGTATTATGATGAAGAGCATGACCGAATGATGCTCGATTTAGCCAATGGCATGTTATTTCGCTCGCGCTTTGCTCGCAAAATGCTCACGCCGGATGCATTTTCGCCGTCTGGTTTTTGTGTCGATGACGCCGCGCTCTATTTCTCTTTTGAAGAAAAATGTCGCGACCTCGAATTATCGAAAGAACAAAAAGCGGAACTGGTGCTCAATGCGCTGGTGGCGATCCGTTATCTGAAACCACAGATGCCAAAAAGCTGGCATTTTGTCGCGCACGGCGAGATCTGGACGCCAACGGTGGGTGATGCCGCCTGCGTGTGGCTTAGCGACACCGAAGAACAGGTGAATTTACTGGTGGTTGAGCCGGGTGAAAACGCGGCGCTGTGCCTGCTGGCCCAGCCCGGTGTCGTCGTGGCTGGACGCACTATGCAGCTCGGCGATGCGATTAAGATCATGAACGACAGACTGAAGCCGCAACAGCGACTCGCCAGCTTCAGCCTTGAACAAGCGGTTTAATTTCCCAGCCTGAGCGCGGTTTTTGGCACGCAGCTACAGCTAAGAATCGTTCCATCATCGTTAATCGCTGATTTTTTCAGCGGACTCACTTCGCCTTCCAGCAGCGTTATCCGGCAACTGCCGCAGATCCCGGCCCGACATGAATAAGGGATGCGGATACCCTGATTCTCCAGTTGTTCAAGCAGCACCTGTTGGTTATTCCCACGAAAGGTTTGCCCCTGCCAGTCGATAGTGACTGTTGTATCAGGCTGTTTTTCCGGCGCCACCGCATCATCAGAATTTGCGGCGCCATAAGGTTTGGCGGGGGCGGTTGCGAGAATGTCAACCTCATCGCCTACGCGAATGACGCCGCTGTTACGCGCAATCAGGTTCTGCCCGAAATCAACATCGCCGTTGTCCTGCGCCGTGCGAAAGGTTTGCAAGGTTGCCAGCGGCTCACCCGTTGGGTGCTTTTGCCCTTTCTCAGGGCTGACGGTGGTGAAAATACAACGGCTGCACGGTTTTGCGACATCAAAGATGACGTCGCCGATACGAATGACCTTCCAGGTGTCTTCTTCCCAGGGCGCCGCGCCGGAAACGACCAGATTGGGACGAAACTGTTCTATTTTCACGCCAGCCGGGCAACGCTGCTGTAAGTCGCGCAGTGAGGCCTCGTTGGCCAGCAGAAAGGGATAACCATCGGCAAATGACAACGGCACGTCGTCGCGGCGTTTTACTCTGCGCGTAAGTCGGGGGCCGACCCAGCGTAATTGCACGTCACGGGAAAAGAATCCGCTTAACCACTGATTTATCGCATCCGGGGCGATACGGGCAGTAAAATGGTTTCCCCAGACTTCGGTTGGCGCATCCTGCGCGGCGAAATCAGCAAAGCGCACCACCACGCTGCTGCCATCCGGGGCGCTAAGATGTAATCCGTCGTGTAGCGGAGAAGGCGTAAAGCGCACCATTTGCGGAAACTGGCGGGCGGTAATAAAGGTGCCATCAGGTTCAGTAACCATAAAGATACGATCGAAAGCCAGGCCACTGATGTCTGCCAGCGCATGCGTCAGGCCGATGCCGCGCATCGATTTGACCGGATGAATAAAAAGCCGGGTTAACGTCACCACTGTACAGCCCTCGAACGAAAATAAGCTTTCAATCTTATGACATGAGCGCCAGATTAGCTATATAAGCCCCATCCTTCACGCTTGTCGCTGCGAGGCAACGCGAAAGATTTTGTGTATAATGCGCAGCAATTTTCTTAGAGTAAAAGTGACAATATGAATTCTCTGTTTGCCAGTACGGCCCGCGGGCTGGAAGAGCTGTTAAAAACTGAACTTGAAAACCTGGGCGCTGCGGATTGCCAGGTGGTTCAGGGTGGTGTCCATTTTCAGGGCGACACGCGGCTTGTGTACCAGAGTTTAATGTGGAGCCGCCTGGCCTCGCGCATTATGCTGCCGATGGGAGAGTGCAAGGTCTACAGCGATTTAGACCTGTACCTCGGCGTGCAGGCAATCAACTGGACAGAGATTTTTAATCCAGACGCCACCTTTGCCGTGCATTTTAGTGGGCTGAACGACACCATTCGCAACAGCCAGTATGGTGCAATGAAAGTAAAGGATGCGATTGTTGATGCGTTCACGCGTAAAAACCTGCCGCGTCCTAATGTCGATCGTGAATCTCCAGATATTCGCGTTAACGTCTGGCTGAACAAAGACACTGCCAGCATTGCCCTCGATCTGAGCGGCGATGGCCTGCACCTGCGCGGCTATCGCGATCGTACCGGTCTGGCGCCCATTAAAGAGACGCTGGCGGCGGCCATCGTGATGCGTTCCGGCTGGCAGCCGGGAACGCCGCTGCTCGACCCGATGTGTGGTTCCGGTACGCTGCTGATCGAGGCCGCAATGTGGGCGACCGATCGCGCGCCGGGTCTGCATCGTGGTCACTGGGGCTTTAGCGGCTGGGCGCAGCATGATGAGGCTATCTGGCAGGAAGTCAAAGCAGAAGCGCAAACCCGCGCCCGTAAAGGGCTTGCGGAATATAGCTCGCATTTTTATGGTTCTGACAGCGATGCCCGCGTGATTGAACGTGCGCGCAGCAACGCCCGTCGCGCAGGCATTGGTGAGTTGATTACCTTCGAGGTAAGAGATGTCGCCCAACTGAGCAACCCGCTGCCGAAAGGGCCGTACGGTACGGTAATCAGCAACCCGCCGTATGGTGAGCGTCTGGACAGCGAACCGGCGCTGATTGCGCTGCACAGCCTGCTGGGGCGCACCATGAAAAATCAGTTCGGCGGCTGGAGCCTGTCGCTGTTCAGCGCCTCGCCGGATCTGCTGAACTGCCTGCAACTGCGCGCGGATAAGCAATTCAAAGCCAAAAACGGCCCGCTGGACTGCGTGCAGAAAAACTATCATCTGGCGGAAAAAACGCCAGACAGCAAGCCTGCGACGGTGGCGGAAGATTACGCCAACCGCCTGCGCAAAAATATTAAGAAGCTGGAGAAATGGGCGCGCCAGGAAGGGATCGAATGCTATCGCCTGTATGATGCCGATCTGCCGGAATACAATGTGGCGGTCGATCGCTACGGCGAGTGGGTGGTGATTCAGGAATATGCGCCGCCGAAAACGGTTGATGCGCAGAAAGCGCGTCAGCGTCTGTTCGACATCATCGCCGCCACGCTGTTGGTACTGGAGATTGCGCCGAATAAACTGGTGTTAAAAACCCGTGAGCGCCAGAAAGGCAAAAGCCAGTATCAAAAGATGAACGAGAAAGGTGAGTTCATTGAAGTCAGCGAATATAACGCGCGTTTATGGGTTAACCTGACCGACTATCTTGATACCGGTCTGTTCCTCGATCACCGTATTGCGCGCCGGATGCTGGGTCAGATGAGCAAAGGCAAAGATTTCCTTAACCTGTTCTCCTATACCGGCAGCGCCAGCGTACATGCGGGGCTGGGCGGCGCACGTAGCACCACTACGGTGGACATGTCGCGTACCTATCTGGAGTGGGCTGAACGCAACCTGCGTCTGAACGGGCTGAGCGGCCGTGCGCACCGCCTGATTCAGGCCGACTGCCTGGGCTGGCTGCGTGAGGCGAATGAACAGTTCGATCTGATTTTTATCGATCCGCCGACGTTCTCCAACTCAAAACGGATGGACGAGTCGTTTGATGTGCAGCGCGATCACCTGGTGTTAATGAAAGATCTGAAACGTCTGCTGCGCAAAGGCGGCACGATCATGTTCTCCAACAACAAACGCGGATTCCGTATGGATCTGGACGGCCTGGCGGCGCTGGGACTGAAAGCACAAGAAATTACGCAAAAAACGCTTTCTCAGGACTTTGCCCGTAATCGTCAGATCCACAACTGCTGGCTGATTACCGCAGCCTGAAAGGAAAAGTAAATGTCATTAATCAGTATGCATGGCGCATGGCTGTCGTTTAGCGACGCGCCGCTTCTCGATAACGCAGAGCTGCATATCGAGGATAACGAACGCGTGTGCCTGGTGGGCCGTAATGGCGCCGGGAAGTCAACGCTGATGAAGATCCTCAACCGCGAACAGGGACTGGATGACGGACGCATCATTTACGAGCAGGATCTGATCGTCGCGCGTCTGCAACAGGATCCGCCGCGTAATGTCGAAGGCAGCGTTTATGATTTTGTTGCGGAAGGGATCGAGGAGCAGGCTGAATACCTGAAACGTTACCACGATATTTCCCGTCTGGTGATGACCGACCCCAGCGATAAAAATCTCAATGAGATGGCGCGAGTGCAGGAACAGCTCGACCACCACAACCTGTGGCAACTGGAAAACCGTATTAATGAAGTGCTGGCGCAGCTTGGGCTCGATCCTAACGCGGCGCTCTCTTCGCTTTCCGGCGGCTGGCTGCGTAAAGCGGCGCTGGGCAGGGCGTTGGTCAGCAACCCTCGCGTATTGTTGCTGGATGAGCCGACCAACCACCTGGATATTGAAACGATCGACTGGCTGGAAACGTTCCTGAAATCTTTCAACGGGACGATTATTTTCATTTCCCACGACCGTTCGTTTATCCGCAATATGGCTACCCGCATCGTCGATCTCGATCGCGGCAAACTGGTTTCTTATCCGGGAGATTACGATCAGTATCTGCTGGAGAAAGAAGAAGCCCTGCGCGTGGAAGAGTTACAGAATGCCGAGTTTGATCGCAAACTGGCGCAGGAAGAAGTCTGGATCCGCCAGGGTATTAAAGCGCGCCGTACCCGCAATGAAGGTCGCGTACGCGCCCTGAAAGCGATGCGCCGCGAGCGCAGCGAACGCCGTGAAGTGATGGGGACGGCGAAGATGCAGGTCGAAGAAGCGGCCCGCTCCGGCAAGATTGTTTTCGAGATGGAAAACGTCAGCTATCAGGTTGACGGCAAGCAGCTGGTAAACGATTTCTCCGCGCAGGTGCAGCGTGCCGACAAGATTGCTTTAATTGGCCCTAACGGCTGCGGGAAAACCACGTTGCTGAAACTGATGCTGGGCCAGCTTCAGGCAGACAGCGGACGTATTCATGTCGGCACGAAGCTGGAAGTGGCTTATTTCGATCAGCATCGCGCGGAACTGGATCCCGATAAAACCGTGATGGATAACCTTGCTGAAGGTAAGCAAGAGGTGCTGGTTAACGGTAAGCCGCGTCATGTGCTGGGCTATCTTCAGGACTTCCTGTTCCATCCTAAGCGCGCCATGACGCCGGTTCGCGCCCTGTCTGGCGGAGAACGTAACCGTCTCTTACTGGCTCGTTTGTTCCTGAAACCCAGCAATTTGCTGATTCTCGATGAACCGACCAACGATCTGGACGTTGAAACGCTGGAACTGCTGGAAGAGTTGATTGACGGCTATCAGGGAACTGTCCTGCTGGTGAGCCATGACCGTCAGTTTGTGGATAACACCGTGACCGAGTGCTGGATCTTCGAAGGCGGCGGTAAGATTGGTCGCTATGTCGGCGGATATCATGATGCGCGTGGTCAGCAGGAACAGCATCTGGCGTTTAAACAACCCGTCGTCAAGAAAACTGAGGAAGTGGTTGCCCCGAAAGCAGAAATTGTAAAGCGCGGCAGTAACAAACTAAGCTATAAACTGCAACGCGAACTGGAACAGCTCCCCCAATTACTGGAAGAGCTGGAGGCCAAACTGGAAGCGTTGCAGGCGCAGGTGGCGGATGCCGCCTTTTTCAGCCAACCGCATGATCATACGCAAAAAGTTCTGGCCGATTTGAGTCACGCAGAGCAGGAACTTGAACAAGCCTTTGAGCGCTGGGAGTATCTTGAAGCCTTGAAGAATGGCGCATAATTAAAGGAGCGCATATGTGCGAACATCATCATGCTGCGAAGCACATTTTATGCTCGCAATGTGACATGCTGGTGGCGTTGCCCCACCTTGAGCATGGGCAGAAAGCGGCATGTCCAAGATGTGGCACAACGCTGACGACCGAGTGGGACGCGCCAAGGCAGCGTCCTACCGCCTATTCGTTAGTGGCGTTGTTTATGCTGCTGCTTTCCAATCTTTTCCCTTTCGTAAATATGAACGTCGCGGGTGTGAGGAGCGAAGTTACGCTGCTTGAAATCCCCGGCGTCATGTTTTCGGAAAATTACGCCAGCCTTGGCACCTTCTTTTTGCTGTTTGTCCAGCTGGTTCCGGCTTTTTGTCTGGTAACGATATTATTGCTTGTGAATCGCGTCGAATTGCCGCTACGTGTGAAAAAGGTTCTGGCGCGCGTGCTGTTCCAGCTAAAAACCTGGGGAATGGCGGAGATCTTCCTCGCAGGCGTGCTGGTCAGTTTTGTTAAGCTGATGGCTTACGGGGATATCGGGGTTGGAAGCAGTTTTATTCCGTGGTGCTTCTTCTGCATCCTGCAATTGCGCGCGTTTCAGTGCGTCGATCGCCGTTGGTTATGGGACGATATTACGCCGATGCCTGTGCTGGCGCAGCCGCTGAAACCTGGCGTTACTGGCATTCGCCAGGGATTGCGTTCCTGTTCCTGCTGTACGGCCATTCTCCCGGAGAATGAATTAGTGTGTCCGCGCTGTCATGCAAAGGGTCATGTGCGACGCAAAAACAGCCTGCAATGGACGCTGGCCCTGTTATTTACGTCGATCATGCTTTATCTGCCTGCGAATATCATGCCGATCATGATCACCGATTTATTGGGATCGAAGATGCCTTCTACGATCCTCGCCGGGGTCGTTTTGCTCTGGAGTGAAGGGTCTTATCCGGTGGCGGCGGTTATTTTTATTGCCAGTATTATGGTGCCAACGCTAAAAATGATTGCGATTGCCTGGCTGTGCTGGGATGCGAAAGGGCATGGCACACGTGACAGTGAAAGAATGCACCTGATTTATGAGGTGGTGGAATTTGTTGGTCGTTGGTCAATGATTGATGTGTTTGTAATTGCCGTACTCTCTGCGCTGGTGCGCATGGGGGGGTTAATGAATATTTATCCAGCGATGGGTGCATTGATGTTTGCTTTAGTCGTCATTATGACAATGTTTTCTGCGATGACCTTTGATCCGCGTCTGTCGTGGGATCGTGAACCTGAACCAGGCCATGAGGAGTCCTGACAGTATGGAATCTAAAAATGGGGAAGCCAAAGTGCAGAAGGTAAAAAACTGGTCTCCCGTGTGGATATTCCCTATCGTCACTGCGCTGATTGGGGCATGGGTGCTGTTTTATCACTACAGCCATCAGGGGCCTGAAGTCACCTTGATCACCACGAATGCCGAAGGTATTGAAGGCGGTAAGACCACCATCAAGAGCCGTAGCGTGGATGTGGGGGTGGTGGAAAGCGCGACGCTGACCGACGATCTTACGCATGTAGAGATCAAAGCCAGACTGCATTCCGGCATGGAAAAACTGCTGCACAAAGATTCGGTCTTTTGGGTGGTGAAACCGCAGGTCGGGCGTGAAGGGATCAGCGGCTTAGGCACGTTGCTGTCCGGGGCTTATATTGAGTTGCAGCCGGGGACGAAAGGTAACAGGCTGGAGGATTACCAGTTGCTGGATTCCCCACCTCTGGCGCCGCCAGATGCGAAAGGTATCCGCGTTATTCTTGACAGCAAAAAAGCCGGGCAGCTCAGTCCGGGCGATCCGGTGCTTTTCCGCGGCTACCGCGTTGGCTCGGTTGAAACCAGCACCTTCGATCCGCAAAAACGCTCCATCAGCTATCAACTCTTCATTAATGCGCCAAACGATCGCCTGGTGACCAGCAACGTCCGTTTCTGGAAGGACAGCGGTATCGCGGTGGATCTGACTTCTGCCGGTATGCGGGTTGAAATGGGATCGCTCAGCACGCTGTTTGGCGGTGGCGTGAGCTTTGACGTGCCGGAAGGGCTTGAACTGGGGCAGCCGGTTGCGGAAAAAACCGCTTTCAGCCTGTATGACGATCAGCGAAGCATTCAGGATTCGCTGTATACCGACCACATCGACTATCTGATGTTCTTCAAAGATTCGATTCGCGGCCTGCAACCGGGCGCACCGCTGGAGTTCCGCGGGATTCGTCTGGGGACGGTCAGCAAAGTGCCTTTCTTTGCGCCGAATATGCGTCAGGTATTTAACACTGATTACCGTATTCCGGTGCTGGTACGCATTGAGCCGGAACGCCTGAAAGCACAATTGGGTGAAGAGACGGATGTCGGCGCGCATCTGGCCGAACTGCTCAAACGTGGCCTGCGCGGTTCACTGAAAACGGGCAATCTGGTGACTGGCGCGTTGTATGTTGATCTGGACTTCTATCCGAAAGAGCCGCCAATTACGGGCATTCATGAGTTCAACGGTTATCAGATCATCCCGACGGTAAGCGGCGGTCTGGCGCAAATCCAGCAGCGTCTGATGGAAGCGCTGGATAAAATTAATAACCTGCCGCTGAACCCGATGATTCAACAGGCGACCAATACGCTGTCGGAAAGCCAGCGGACGATGAAGCATCTGCAAACCACGCTGGATAATATGAACAAGATTACCTCCAGCCAGTCGATGCAGCAGCTCCCGGCGGATATGCAGAACACCTTGCGCGAACTGAACCGCAGCATGCAGGGCTTCCAGCCTGGCTCCGCGGCGTATAACAAGATGGTGGCGGATATGCAGCGTCTTGATCAGGTTCTCCGCGAACTGCAACCGGTATTGAAAACGCTGAACGAAAAGAGCAACGCGCTGGTATTTGAAGCGAAGGACAAGAAAGATCCAGAGCCGAAGAGGGCGAAACAATGAAAAAGTGGCTAGTGGTGATGATGGCGTTCTGGTTAACGTCATGTAGTAGTAGCGGAGAAAACAAGAGCTACTACCAGCTACCCGTCGCGCAAGGGGGCGTACAGAGTACGGCAAGCCAGGGAAACCGCTTATTGTGGGTGGAACAGGTTTCGGTGCCGGACTACCTGGCGGGCAACGGCGTGGTGTATCAAACCAGTGATGTGCAGTACGTGATTGCGAGTAACAATCTTTGGGCCAGCCCGCTGGACCAGCAGTTGCGCAATACGCTGGTGGCGAATCTGAGCGCTCAGCTTCCGGGCTGGGTGGTTGCCTCACAGCCGCTGGGCAGCGTGCAGGACACGCTTAACGTGACGGTGACGGGATTTCATGGCCGTTATGATGGCAAAGTTATCGTAAGCGGGGAGTGGCTACTGAACCATCAGGGGCAGTTGATTAAGCGCCCATTCCACATCGAAACCGCGCAGCAGCAGGACGGGTATGACGAAATGGTCAAGGTGCTGGCAGCCGCCTGGAATCAGGAAGCCGCCGCTATCGCTCAGGCGCTGAAGCAAATACCATAAGTTAAAAATATTGTAAATTTAACCGCTTTCGGCACGTCGCCGGGGGCGGTTTTTTTGTTTTTCTGCCCGGTGAAAATAGCTGTTCTGGCTCACAATTTTTGTACAAATGATTTATTGAGTAGCTCACAAATATGACAATGGCGTGAATTTTGCGCATTGACGGGACAACTTTTTCGCGGTATTCGTTTACTGTGATTGCACATTTCGTAATCACTGTTTTCTTTTCCACCAGACATGAAGATGAGGGAAACGAGGCATGAAGAGACAAAAACGAGATCGCCTGGAACGGGCACATCAACGTGGATATCAGGCCGGCATTGCCGGACGCTCAAAAGAAATGTGTCCCTATCAGACGCTGAATCAGAGGTCGCACTGGCTGGGAGGTTGGCGAGAAGCCATGGCGGACAGGGTAGTAATGGCCTGATTCTGTCTCTTTAGAAAAAAGAAACCTCCGCAGTGCGGAGGTTTCGCCTTTTTACAGGCAGGTCAGATAACGTGGTTATGCTGCCATCCGGCAATAACGCCGCGCTTATGGCAACGCTTATCAGACCTGGAGATGTCCGCGATCAGAACGCTGACGTGTCCTGGAACAGACCTACTTTCAGGTCGTTGGCGGTGTAGATCAGACGGCCATCAACCAGAACTTCGCCATCCGCCAGACCCATGATCAGACGACGGTTAACGATACGTTTGAAGTGAATACGGTAGGTCACTTTCTTCGCGCTTGGCAGAACCTGACCGGTAAATTTCACTTCACCTACGCCCAGCGCACGGCCTTTACCTTCGCCGCCCAGCCAGCCGAGATAGAATCCAACCAACTGCCACATTGCGTCCAGACCCAGGCAGCCCGGCATAACCGGATCGCCGATAAAGTGGCATCCGAAGAACCAGAGATCTGGATTGATATCCAGCTCAGCTTCAACATAACCTTTGTCGAAGTTACCGCCAGTCTCTGTCATTTTGATGACACGGTCCATCATCAGCATGTTTGGTGCCGGCAGTTGTGGGCCTTTAGCGCCAAACAGTTCACCGCGACCAGAGGCAAGAAGGTCTTCTTTTGTATAGGATTCGCGTTTATCTACCATGTTCTCTGTAAGCCTTATTTTATTGAAGCACGCAGGATAGCTAACACGTGTACGCTGAACAAGTCCGATCAGTTCGGTATAAACCAGTTTAGCCAACGTAGCGGCCAGGGAAAACGATGACGTCCTTCCTGTTGTGTAGCCTGGGCAATACGTTCCTGGATGGTCTGCATCAATGTTGTCTGACCTTCGCCATCCCACACCAGATTAAGCAGAAGCGGCAGTGCGTCTGTTACGTCGTCTACTGCCCAGATGCTGAATTTCTCTTCTTCCACGGCCTGCAACAGCGCAGGCTGGAGGCTGAGGTGTCTTACGTTAGCTGCCGGAATAATAACGCCTTGTTTACCCGTCAGTTCACGCTGCTGACAAATTGTGAAAAAGCCTTCAATTTTTTCGTTCAGGCCGCCAACAGGCTGGGCGCGTCCAAATTGATCGACGGAACCGGTAATCGCGATATTTTGATTTACCGGCACATTGGACAGAGCGCTGATCAATGCACACAGTTCTGCCATTGAGGCGCTGTCGCCATCCACTTCACTATAGGACTGTTCAAAGGTCAGCGAGGCGGAGAACGGGATTTGCTGTTCAAGCTGTAGTTCCGACATCAGGAAAGCCTGCATGATCATCATCCCCTTGGCATGAATGTTACCGCCAAGCTCGGCTTTTCGCTCGATGTCCGTGAATTCACCGTCGCCAATATGAACGACGCAGCTGATACGTGAAGGCTCGCCAAACGCGCGCGGATGGCCGGGAAATTCAATGACGGAAAGGGCGTTAATCTGACCAATGCGCTCGCCTTCCGTTTCAATCAGGATCTGCTCTTGCAGGATTTCGTCCTGCATGCGCTCCGCAAGATAGCCTTCACGCCATTCGCGTTGGGCAAGCATCAGGGCGAGCTGTTCGGCGCTGCATGTCCCGTCCTGGCACAACGGCGCAGCTTCTCTGAACTGGCGGGAGATCCATAGCGGACACAGTGGAAGCGTGTCCTGTTCTCCCGTGTAGCGAACGGCTTCGCGTACCAGCACTTGCCAGGCATCAGGCGTTGGCGCTGGCAGATTATTGCGTTTAAGCGTGTGCTGAACCCACTGACACCACTGGGTCATGGTTTCGGCATCCACTATTTGCAGATTATCTTCAAATTCGCTGTAAATCGCCTGTTCAGCCAGTTCCGGCTCCATTTCCTGGAAGTCGGCTAACGATTCGCGTTCGCCGACCAACACGACTTTCAGCTTGAGCGGCATAGACGGCACAGAGACCGGCAACGGACGCGACTCGTCAAACGCGACCCAGTCGAATCGGTTATGGCTGACAATCGCCTTCAGACGCATCCACAGCAACGGCTGCGCCAGAAGGGTGCGTAAGGAGATCACCAGAACGCCGCCGTTAGCCTGATGCACCAGACCCGGTTGCAGCGTAATTTCGCCGTTAAACTGGCGCAGACAGCCAAACAGCTGTTCGGCTTCAACCCAGTCAGCGCTGACAACCTGCGCCGACGTGGCAAAATTGTCTTCTGCTTTTTCTGCTGCGCGATAACGGATGGTATGGCCCGAAATTTCGTAATGGCCCCCGGTCAGCTGACCGGCATCGGCTTGCAACGTTCTGGCCGCATCAGAAAGGAGAGTGAGATACTCGGGCTCTTCCGGCGCTTTCGCCAGCATAAAAGAGGACGACGCCCAGGGCTGGAGAAGTTGTTCCAGCGCAAATTGCAGTCGCGGTTGAATATCGCTGAGTAGGGTGGCGCTTTCGTCAGTAAAGTGTGGCTGTGCAAATATTTCCTGATAACTGTCGGTATCAGGAACCAGATCACGCCATGCAAGTTTCGTAATGGTCAAAGTTGAGGTTTTTTAGTCTGTTGTAAAAAACGCGATTATACCGTAACAGGCAACGCTGCACACGCGGAAAGCGAATGTAAACGTGCGGGATGACGCGTGAGAGTTCACAGGCTGGATATTCTTTTCTTCAGATGCCCAAAAAACTGATATTCTGATAGGAGTTACACGGTAACGTTGAGAGCGCAATGAAATATCAACAACTTGAAAACCTTGAAAGCGGCTGGAAATGGAAGTATCTGGTGAAGAAGCACCGCGAAGGGGAGTTGATTACCCGGTACGTGGAAGCCAGTGCTGCCAAAGAAGCCGTTGATTTGTTGCTAACCCTCGAAAATGAACCGGTTCGGGTAAATGCCTGGATTGAAGAGCATATGAATCCTGCGCTGTTAAACCGTATGAAGCAGACCATACGAGCACGGCGTAAACGACACTTTAATGCCGAGCATCAACATACGCGCAAGAAGTCTATCGATCTGGAGTTTATTGTCTGGCAGCGTCTGGCGGGACTCGCGCAGCGACGTGGCAAAA
The DNA here is from genome assembly GCF_030333435.1 of Citrobacter sp. CK191. Lineage (NCBI taxonomy): Bacteria > Pseudomonadati > Pseudomonadota > Gammaproteobacteria > Enterobacterales > Enterobacteriaceae > Citrobacter > Citrobacter sp. CK191. The sequence goes on from NZ_JAOWFX010000033.1 coordinate 65,325, forward strand.
CGCTTTCAGAAACGATTGTGCAGTTGATTGAAGATGCGGAACATAAAGAGAAATACGCCAGCAAGATGTCGACCCTGAAGCAGGATTTGCAGGCATTACTGGGGAAAGAGTAGCGGTTTGTTTCTTCTTTCTTCTGGTTTCAGACGAAAAAAACCCCGCAGTGCGGGGTTTTTTATTAGACGGGAACTTAAGCCTGCGGCTGAGTTACAACGTCTTTAACGCCTTTAACTTCGATCTCAACGCGACGATCCGGGGCCAGGCAGTCGATCAGTGCAGCGCGAGCTTTCACGTTGTCACAGGTGTTGCCAGTAACCGGGTTGGATTCGCCCATACCGCGTGCGGAGATTTTGTCAGCCGGGATACCTTTGGAGATCAGGTAATCAACAACAGACTGAGCACGTTTTTCGGACAGACCCTGGTTGTAAGCGTCGGAACCGATACGGTCAGTGAAGCCCAGAACCACGACGGAACCGTCTTTCGGGTCCAGGTTGCTCAGCTGGCTGTACATCTGATCCAGAGCCTGCTGGCCTTCTGGTTTCAGCGTTGCTTTGTTGAAGTTGAACAGAACGTCAGACTTCAGAGTGAAGTGCTTGGTCTGTACTTCTGGAGCCGGTGCCGGAGCTGGAGCAACCGGAGCTGCTTCTTCCTGCTGGCCGAAACGGTAGGAAACACCAACGCTCAGCAGGCCGTTATCTGGACGACCGCCAACGGTGTTTGCGTCGCCGATGTTGTTAGTCCACTGGTATTCCAGACGGGTAGCGATGTCACGCGTTACAGCGTACTCTACGCCACCAGCGAATACTGGGGAAACACCGGTATCGTGATCTTTGAAGCCAGTGTTGTTCTGAGCGTCTGCGCGCCAAACCATACCACCCAGACGGGTGTAGACATCCAGATCGTCAGTGATCGGATAACCCAGTTTAGCAGTCAGCTGAACGCCCTGAGCTTTGAATGCACCGTTTTGAGTGTTGCCTTTGTATGGCATACGACCTAACCAGTCGTAACCCATTTCAAAACCAACGTACGGGTTTACCTGATAACCACCGAACGCACCGGCACCCAGTTGGCTTTCATGGGTCGGGCCGTTGTTGTCGATCTGGTTGTTGCCAACATCATGGAACTGAGACCAGCCCAGTTTGGCACCAGTGTACCAGGTGTTATCTTTCGGAGCGGCCTGCGCTACGGTAGCGAAACCAGCCAGTGCCACTGCAATCGCGATAGCTGTCTTTTTCATTTTTTGCGCCTCGTTATCATCCAAAATACGCCATGAATATCTCCAACGAGATAACACGGTTAAATCCTTCACCGGGGGATCAGCTCAATAGTTACTCTACCGATATCTGCGGCTTATGCCGAGCACCCCTGGCGATGTAAAGTCTACAACGTAGTTGAAAACTTACAAGTGTGAACTCCGTCAGGCATATGAAAAAAAAAGGCTTGTATACATAATATTTAACATTTCCTGCTGAGAAATCGCTCAGCGAAAATCGCGGAAACCGCTTCTGACAAGCATTCACACACAAAAAGTATTAAGCTTCAGAGCAGATGAAAGAGCAGAAAAAAAATTCCAGGATAAATCCTAATTTCACTCAATGATATAAATTTGAGTGAATTTTTAGCCCGGAATGGTGTCTCGTGGCATGAGCGTGTGCGCTCACAGGACGCATGATAAATCCCATCGCATTTCCCTCATCTGCCGCTTGCGCAAGCCGGGTGTGTTCTTCTTCGCTAAGCTCATCCGCCAGCCAGCCGATAACGACGCTGTAGTTGCCCGTCCGCAATGCGCGAATCATCGACTCCAGCGTATGGCATGGAGAAAGTTGGCTAATCTGCATCACTTTTGTTAAAGGCAGCCCCGCAGATTGAACCCATTCCCGGCTCAGCTTTTGTTGCGGCGTCAGCCAGAGCTGCCAGCGTGATTGCTGACCTAATTGTTGCAGCAGCGGTAAAAGCAGTAATTGCGTCATCATGGGCTGGTCCTCGCGATAGACCACTTCGCTAATAAGCCCGGCGGTGGTGTTCTCTGAAGAGACGCGCGCAATGCTGCCCGCAGTGGAAGAGAACAACGAAGAACGATTTGCATAGCCTGAAGTGTACATAATCAATCCAGCCCTGTGAGTTACTGTATGGATATACAGTAACCCTGCCGCCAATAAAGATCAACCCTATTTTCGGAAACAGACTCGCAATTTTTATCTGTTGTCACCGTAAAAATGAAATTCATCTTGCTCACTGAGAATAAGTTGCCTATTTTCGTCATTAACGGATCTGTTACTGCAAATCATTCTTTTACTTTATGATTTAAAAGGGATTTTATGAAATTACGTTCCTATGACAAGATCTATAAATCACAAGAATATTTAGCCTCTCTGGGCACGGTTCACTATCGTTTGCTGTTTGGTAGCTACAGCCTGACAATCGAGGATACGGTGTTTGCGATGGTGGCTGAGGGAGAGCTATACCTGCGCGCCTGTGAGCAAAGCGTCGCGTACTGCGTGAAGCATTCCCCCGTCTGGTTAACATTTATGAAACGTGGCCGTCCCGTTATGTTGAATTATTACCGGGTGGATGAAAGCTTATGGCGCGATCAACAACAGCTGGTGCTTTTATCGCAGTATTCGCTGGATGCAGCCATAAAAGAAAAACGTACCCGTTTTTCACAACGTCGATTGAAGAATCTGCCAAACGTAACGTTTCATCTGGAGAACCTTCTGCATGAGGCCGGAATTAATGATGAAAACACACTGCGGATACTCGGCGCAAAAATGTGTTGGCTGCGGTTAAGAGAGAGCAATAAGCTGCTGACGGTGAAAATTCTCTATGCGTTAGAAGGGGCGATTGCTGGCGTACATGAAGCGGCGCTCCCGGCAGTACGCCGCCAGGAGCTTGCTGAGTGGGCGCAGTCGCTTACGCCGGAGCACCAGAAGACGACGGCGTGATTTGCCGCTGTAAACGACCGATCTCAGGCAGTAATGCAATGAGCAGGCCGACTTGTTGCACCACCAGGGGTTCTTTACTGTCTGGTTTTGGCTCCAGGTGCTGAATCCGCTCTTTCAGGCTTGCCAGCTCCTGGTGAACGCGCTGTTCATCGGCGGGTTGATGGTGAAGCGCATCATCGACATAACACACTGCATCATCCAGCAGCGCCAGGACATCCGGGTTGGTGAGCTGTTCGCGATGCGCGCCCAGAGCAGAGATATAGCTGGTAAAGGTATGATTGAGGCAGAGTAACCGGAACGCCGCCTCACGAGTTTCGGCAGTGACGTCGGGTTCGCTGGACATATTCGACACCACCGAGGCCAGCTCGGCATCACGGTTGTGGGCGTCACGGCGGGCAATGCGGTAGGCCAGCCGGTTATCCCGCCCCTGATGATACTGCTCAAGGATCGCGTCCAGGTAGCGGCAGTTCGCATCCGTGGCCCGTTGCAGGACGCACGGCAGGTTACGAAAGCGCCAGTCGGGCCATATAAAGCTGACGGCGGCCCACGCGATCGCACAGCCGATCAGCGTATCGATCACGCGCGGCAAGGCAACTTCGAAGCCTTCACCCAGCAGGTTAAAACAGAGTAGCACCAGCAGGGTGATGAACATCGTCGCATGGGCATACTGTACGTTTCGAAAAGCAAAAAACAGGACGCCGGTGATGACCAGCAGTATCAACTGGCCTTCAAGCGAGGGGACAAACCACAAGATTGGTATACCAATGGCGACGCCGACCAGCGTCCCGATGACCCTCAGCGCCAGCCGGTGCCGTGTGGCGTTATAGTTCGGCTGGCAGACGAACAGGCTGGTGAGCAGGATCCAGTAACCGTGAGTCATGCCGGTAATCTGGATCAGCGCGTAACCGACGCAGAGCACCAGCGACATACGCACCGCGTGGCGAAATAGCGCTGAATCGGGAGTGAAGTTACGGCTCAGACGTAGCCAGATATCGCTGAATCCATGAGGGCTGTCGTCGGCAAGCAGGTTTTCTGATTCGCTACGCGGCATTGCCTGCGCCTGCTCGGATTCAATCGTCGCCAGTTGCGCATCAATCGCCCGCAGATTGGACAACAAAAAGCCCAGTGTTTTGAGTAAGTCAGCGGATGCTCCAGCGGCGCGCATACGTTCGAGCGCCGCATCAATATGGGTAAACGCGCGTTCAAAGTGTGGATCATGCTGATAAGGCGTACGCAGTAATATACAGCGTGAGAGCTGCATACAGGCTTGCCCCTGCATCGACATCAGGCGCTGGAAACGGAACATCACGTCGCTGTGGCGGAAATGATCGCGCAACGTCTGATACTGAATATGCGATGAGCTTGCACGCTCGTGAATATCCTGCGCGACAAAATAGTAGTGCAGCGTGCGACGGGTTCCCCGTTGCCCCCGGTCGCCGCGTAAGCGGGTAAGAAGAGAGACTTTCGTCTGATTCAGCGTCGCCATCAGTTGTCCGTTGGCCAGCGCTAAATCATACAGCGGCGCCTGGCTTTCATCCTCGATATCCGGGTCAAACAAGCGCGACTTCAACTCCAGGTAGCGTGCCAGCTGTTCGTAGCTGCGCGCCAGATTATCCTGTAAGGGGCGAATCGGGAAGAGCAGATGCCCGGTCAGCGTCAGCAGGTTGTACCATACGGCGCCAGCAAGGAGCAGAATGGGCTGTTGATACCACTGGTCGTAAAGCGAGGTGCCCAGCATCGTGTAAATAGCGATAAGCAGCGCCCCGAAAGCAATGGTGGCGTAACGCTGCCCTAAACCGCCGAGCAGAATGAATCCGCTGGTAGAGAGCGTTAATCCAATTGCGAACAGCCACGGCCAGGGAAAGAGCAGTTCCACGGAAGCGGAGGCGATAAAAAAACAGATTAATGTGATGATTAAATTGCGCAGACGCCCGGTGAGACGGTCATCCAGATCGGTCAGGGCGGCGGCGACCATACCGAGCGTTAACGGTATGGTGAGTTTGACATCGCCCAGCCACCAGGGCAGGGCCGTTGTGCCGCACAGCGCGATAAAAATGCGAACGTAATACAGCCAGGTGCTGTTCCAGGTATAGCGTTTGAGCAAGGGACTTAACATAAAGGCCATCAGTCCTGATTACTCAAAGCGGCGACGCGCACTGGCTTCACGCGCCGCGCGAGCTGTCTCTACGGAAACCACGCGGCGTCCTACCGGCCAGAGCGCAATGGCGGCGATTTTAAAATTCGCGATGCCGACGGGAATGCCGATGATCGTAATGCATTGCGCAATGCCGGAGGCGATGTGCATCAGGCAGAGCCACCAGCCAAAGACGATCAGCCAGAAAACATTGAGTACCGTACCGCCGGTATTCAACAGCGTGCTTTTCCCTGCCGGGTTCAGCTCGTCGACATGAACGGCCTCATTGCCGTAGGGAAGCAGCGAAAGTTTTGTAATCTCCCAGCATGAGCGGGTTAACGGTAATGTGAAAATGAGCACGATGCTGACGAGTGTGGCCAGCAGCCAGGCCAGAGTGGTGGCAAAACCACCCAATACAAAATTTAAAATATTCAGAACAGTACGCATAAACCCTCGGCTAACTCTGGTTTTCTGTGATTGCAGGCAATTGTAACGTTTTTTTGGGCTGGAGCACGTTTTCTCTGGCGGTTACACTGACAAGAAATACTCTTCGTCTGGATTCGCTGAGTCATGGAACTGAAAGCAACTTCTCTTGGAAAACGTCTGGCGCAACACCCGTACGATCGGGCCGTTATTCTCAATGCCGGTATTAAAGTCTCGGGCGATCGCCACGAGTATCTTATTCCATTCAATCAGTTACTGGCTATTCATTGTAAACGGGGACTGGTGTGGGGGGAGCTTGAGTTTGTCCTCCCGGATGACAAAGTGGTGCGTCTGCACGGTACTGAATGGGCAGAGACGCAGCGTTTTCATCACTACCTGGATGCGCACTGGCAGCGCTGGAGCCAGGAGATGAGCGAGGTGGCGGCCCGGGTTTTACAGGAACAACGGGATCTTATTGCCGAGCGAACCGGAGAAAAACGGTGGTTAACGCGCGAGCAAACGTCAGGATTACAGCAACACATTCGCCGCGCTTTTGCTGCGTTACCGCTGCCGGTTAATCGCCTGGAGGAGTTTGAGAACTGCCGCGATGCCTGGCGTAGCTGTCTGGCATGGTTGAACGATATCGAGGGATGCCGCCAGCAGCATAATCAGGCCTATACCGAGGTGATGCTGACGGAATATGCCGACTTCTTTCAGAACATTGAGTCCTCGCCGCTGAATCCGGCGCAGGCCAGAGCAGTGGTCAATGGTGAACATTCTTTGCTGGTGCTTGCGGGAGCCGGGAGCGGTAAGACGTCTGTGCTGGTCGCGCGCGCAGGCTGGCTGTTAGCCAGGGGAGAAGCGGCGGCTGAGCAAATTCTGCTGCTGGCCTTTGGCCGCAAGGCCGCAGAAGAGATGGACGAACGCATTCGTGAAAGATTGCATACGGACGCGATCGCCGCCCGTACGTTCCACGCCCTGGCGCTGCATATCATTCAGCAGGGGAGTAAGAAAGTCCCGACCATCAGCAAACTGGAAAATGACGCTGCCGCGCGACATAAACTGTTTATCAAAACCTGGCGTCAGCAGTGCAGCGAGAAAAAAGCGCAGGCGAAAGGGTGGCGGCAGTGGCTGGAAGAGGAAATGCAATGGCCGCTGCCTGAGGGCAATTTCTGGGATGATGAAAAGCTACAGCGCCGTCTGGCCTCCCGGCTGGACCGTTGGGTGAGCCTGATGCGAATGCATGGCGGCGCTCAGGCTGAGATGATCGCCAGTGCGCCTGAGGAGATTCGCGATCTGTTCAGTAAGCGCATCAAATTGATGGCGCCGTTGCTGAAAGCGTGGAAAGGCGCGCTGAAAGAGGAAAACGCCGTCGATTTCTCCGGGCTTATCCACCAGGCGATCGTTATCCTGGAAAAGGGGCGTTTTATCAGTCCCTGGAAACATATTCTGGTGGACGAATTTCAGGATATCTCCCCGCAGCGTGCGGCATTGCTGGCGGCGCTGCGCAAACAAAATTCGCATACCACGCTGTTTGCCGTTGGCGATGACTGGCAGGCGATTTACCGTTTCAGCGGGGCGCAGCTCTCTTTAACGACCGCGTTTCATCACACTTTTGGCGAGGGCGATCGCTGTGACCTCGATACAACCTACCGTTTTAACGGGCGCATTGGCGAAATCGCCAATCGTTTTATCCAACAAAATCCGCATCAGCTCAAAAAGCCGCTTAACAGTCTGACGGCGGGCGATAAGAAAGCGGTAACGTTACTGGATGAAAACCAGCTGGATGCCTTGCTGGATAAGCTTTCAGGATATGCGAAAGAGGATGAGCGCATTCTGGTGCTGGCGCGCTACCATCATCTGAAGCCAGCCAGTTTTGAAAAAGCGGCGACCCGCTGGCCTAAGCTGCGACTGGATTTTATGACCATCCATGCCAGTAAGGGCCAGCAGGCTGACTATGTGATTATTGTCGGGTTACAGGAAGGCAGTGATGGTTTCCCGGCGCCTGCGCGCGAGTCGATTATGGAAGAAGCATTACTGCCGCAGGTGGAGGATTTCCCGGATGCGGAAGAGCGGCGACTGCTGTATGTGGCGCTGACGCGCGCCCGGCATCGGGTCTGGTTGTTATTTAACAAAGAGAATCCGTCGCGCTTTGTGGACGATCTTAAGCATCTGGATGTGCCGGTGGCGAGGAAGCCTTAAGAGCAGGCGGCTTGTGCCGCCTGTGGGAGCGTTATTTCAGGCGTTCAGCCAGGTAACGTTGATAATCCGGGATCAGGATATCCACGGCATCGTTAAAATGGGGAGACTGGACAATAAAGTCAGCCGTAGACGCGTTGGTGGCGACCGGAATGTTCCACACCGTAGCCAGACGCAGGAGCGCCTTCACATCTGGATCGTGCGGAACGGCATTGAGCGGGTCCCAGAAGAAAATCAGCACATCAATCTTCCCTTCAGAGATCAGGGCGCCGACCTGCTGATCGCCGCCCATCGGGCCGCTCAGCATTGCGTTAACGTTCATACCCGTGGCGCGTTGAATTAAGTTTCCGGTTGTGCCTGTGGCATAAAGCTCGTGCTTTTCCAGCAGCGGCTGGTGGCGTTCCACCCAGCTCATTAACATCTGTTTGCAGTGGTCGTGCGCCACCAGAGCAATGTGTTTGCGCGCAGGCAAGGTGCGAGTCGTCAGTTCCATAGTTCAATTCCGTAGTTAACCTTGCTACAGAGTACTGGAAGCGCTTGACGCTGCAAGAGAAAGACGAAAAAAATGCGCGCCGACTCGTCATACTCGCCAGCGTCGACATAAAATGTCAGGAGGGCGGTTGTTTTTCCGCCCATTGCAGGAAGTTATTACGCGTTTGCGGATCGGCTTGTTTGAACCAGTATTTGAGTCGCTGCTCCGTGAGTGCCTGAGACTGCGGCGGAACGGCGTCCAGCTCAGAGATCCCGGAAAGCAGCGTGCTGTCATCGGCCATCATCGTGGCGAACTGCGGCAAGGAGGCGCGTTTATCGGCTTTGTTGTAGCGCTCGGTTTCGGTTTCGTAATCAATGATTTTGGCGGTCGAGGTGATTGCCAGAATATCCAGTTTGACCGGAATCGGCATTGCGTCGCCGTCCAGCAGTTCCAGACGCGGCGTGGTGGAAAAATGCGCGGCTTCTCGTTCGGTTTCCAGATGCGGAAGATGAAAATTGACCTGGCTGATGAGTTGCGTGTTAAAGCTGATCACCAGCGGGGGAGAAATGTAGAGTCGTTCCTCGTGGCTGGACAGGCGAATGGTCTTCTCAACGCGAAACACAAGCTGATGCGGGCCATTGTCCAGTTCGATGCTGTCCGCGCCGCGCAGCAATGAACTGGAGACTTTTTTGCCGTCTAACACTAAAAGGTCAATGTCATTTGAAAGACGAAGGGTCGTGGCAAAGGCGGTTACCGGCAAATACAGAACGAATAACATGGTTATAATGCCGGTTTTCATAGGGTTCTCCTGTCCAAAAACCGCCCGGTTAATAATGTATCAAAATTTTTCGCTAATCATGTTTACTAACATATAGACATATTTTTAGCTTTTGCTCTCATACGTCCGTATGGGATGAATGGTTGCAATGTCAGGTTTGTCGTACACTTTGCAAAACAGCCTGGAGAAAGATGATGAAAGAGACCGATATCGCTGGCATTTTGACGTCCACGCGTACCATCGCGCTGGTGGGGGCAAGTGATAAGCCCGAGCGCCCAAGTTACCGTGTGATGAAATATTTACTCGACCAGGGCTACCACGTTATTCCTGTCTCGCCGAAGGTGGCCGGAACCACGTTGTTGGGGCAGAAAGGCTATGCGAAGCTGACGGACATACCGGAAAGGGTCGATATGGTTGATGTCTTCCGTAATTCAGAAGCCGCATGGGGCGTCGCGCAGGAAGCTATCGCCATTGGCGCGAGGACCTTATGGATGCAACTGGGCGTAATTAATGAGCAGGCCGCCGTGCTGGCGCGAAATGCGGGATTGAAAGTCGTGATGGATCGCTGTCCGGCAATAGAGATTCCGCGTTTAGGGCTGGCGAAATAAGGGCTCAGACATAGCGTGTAAGCCCGATAAGCGTCGCGCTATCGGGCATTTTACGTTGAATCAGTTGCGCAGACGCGGCGCTTGCAGCTGTTTGCGAATAGTGCGCGCCAGTTCATCCATCGAGGGTTGCTCGGGATGCTCATCTTGCGTTTCACTGCTTAACTGGGCTTCAGCCAGATAGGTATGTACAGGCTGGCCTTCATCATCTTCCATCACCACATGATACCAGGGAGCGGCGCGAAGTTCGTCGTTAACCGCCAGCTCATCAGGTGACGGTTCATCAAGCGAATATTCCGGGTCGATATCCACGACCACTCCGAGGTAACCTAACAGGGAATGGCGGACCTGCTGGCCGATACCGAATTTGCTGGCAATCATAGTCACCTCCCGGGAAATAGATACTCTCAATATGAGGGTAACATTCCACTTTTCAAGTTACATGACGCGACAGGCAAACCCTTTCAGATACAGCCCTTCCGGGTAGGTAGCGATCACCGGATGATCGGCAGCCTGACGGAACTGCTCTATAAATTGTACATCACGACCGGCATCTATTGCGGCATCTGCAATGATTTTCTGAAATAAATCTGTGGTCATCAGGCCGGAACAGGAGAACGTCAACAGCACGCCGCCCGGATTCAACAACTGGATAGCCAGCATGTTGATATCTTTATAGCCGCGACAGGCCCCCATCAGCTGGCTTTTATTTTCGACGAACTTCGGTGGGTCCATCACGATGACGTCGAATTTCTCTCCACGATCGCGATAGGTGCGCAGCAGTTTGAACACATCGTCACGCACAAACTCGGCTTTGCTCAGATCCAGTTTGTTCAGCTCAACGTTTTGCTTCGCGATATCCAGCGCTTCCTGTGATGTGTCGACGCTCACCACCTGACGGCAACCGCCCATCAGCGCCGACACGGCAAAACCGCCGGTATAGGAGAAGCAGTTCAGTACGCGCTGGTTTTCCACATAGCGACGCGTCGCCAGGCGGCTGTCACGCTGATCGAGGTAATAGCCTGTCTTATGACCCCCCTGAATATCCACCAGCAGCTTCATGCCATGCTCTTCGATGGGCAGCAGGGCAGGCGGCAGTTCGCCGGTGACGGGCCCCTGGGTGAGTTCCATCCCCTCTTTTTTACGCACGGCGACGTCGCTGCGGTCGTAGATCGCACATTCGGGATACTGTGTTTGCAACGCGCTGATCAGCGCGGCGCGTTGATATTCCGCACCTGCGCTCAATAGTTGCAGAACCAGGAAGTTACCGAAGCGGTCGATAGTGATGCCCGGCAAGCCATCGGATTCACCGGCTATCAGACGGTAGCTGTCCAGCCCGTCTTTTTTCGCCAGCCAGTCGCGCCACTGTTGCGCCTGGTGCAGACGACGAGTGAAGAACGCAATGTCGATGGATTCCGCCTGATCGAATGTCCAGACGCGTGCACGAATTTGCGAGGCGGGAGAATAGGCGCCGCGCGCTAACCATTTACCCTGATGGTCAACAATATCGATGGTTTCACCGAGGCTGGCTTTACCTTCCATTCGGGCTACGGCACCGGAAAAGACCCACGGATGGCGACGAAGTAAAGATTTTTCGCGCCCTTTGGCTAACACTAAACGTACACTCATAATTTGCTATTCTGTCGAATCAAAGAAATGGGCGCCATTGTCCTGAGTTTTGCGAGGATTTGCAACGCGCCCCGCGATGATAAGGAGCACAACAATGTCGAAAGTTTGCATAATCGCCTGGGTACACGGTCGGGTTCAGGGCGTTGGTTTTCGCTATACCACGCAGCATGAAGCGCAGCGCCTGGGGCTGACGGGCTATGCGCGCAATCTGGATGATGGAAGCGTGGAGGTGGTGGCCTGTGGCGAAAGTGAACAGGTGGACAAACTGATGAAGTGGCTGAAGGATGGCGGGCCGCGTAGCGCCAGGGTAGACAGGGTTCTGAGTGAGCCACATCGTCCTGGCGAGGAGTTAACAGGTTTCCGTATCCGCTATTAAATACATTTTACCGGTTTAGGCAGGCCAGCAATCTTCGTTGCCTGCTTTGCCGGGCCTTTCGGAAACAGGCGATACAGGTAACGGCTGTTGCCTTTTTCTTCGCCAAACTTATTTGCCATTGCTTTCACCAGCATGCGGATGGCCGGAGACGTATTAAACTCCAGGTAGAAATCACGTACAAAACGCACCACTTCCCAGTGTTCAGGAGAGAGGGTAATACCTTCCTTTTCAGCAATCGCGACTGCCAGAGGTTCGCTCCATTCCGCAGTCTCTTTTAAATAGCCTTCGCTATCCGTACTGATTTCTTTGCCTTCAAAGATCAACATAAATTCTTCACAGCGTTAGTCAAACTGGCGCCAGTTTACCAAAAAACAAAGCCCCGCATAAGCGGGGCCTGGTTAATGCGTTCTTATATCTTAATCGCGGCTGGCGAAGCCCAGAATGCTCAGCAGGCTGACGAAGATATTGTACAGCGAGACATACAGGCTGACCGTTGCGCGAATGTAGTTCGTCTCACCGCCACGGATGATGTTGCTGGTCTCGAACAGGATTGCCCCGGAAGAGATCAGGATAAACACCGCGCTGATGGCCAGATGCAGCGCAGGCAGTTGCAGGAAGATATTCGCAACCATGCCAATCAACACCACAACGATACCCGCCATCAGCATACCGCCCAGGAAGGACATGTCTTTACGCGTTGTCAGGACATAAGCGGAGCAGCAGAAGAAGACCAGTGCCGTACCGCCCAGCGCCATGCCGATAACATCGCCCATACCCGCTGAGAGGTAGGCGTTGAGAATCGGGCCAAGAATGTAGCCCAGGAAGCCGGTAAAGGCGAACGCCGACAGGATACCGGTGGGTTTATTCGCCGTTTTATAGGTCAGGAACATCAGACCGTACATGCCTACCAGCGTCAGAATGAGACCCGGAGACGGCAGCATCAGTACCGTACTGGCGGTGGCGGTGATCGCAGAGAACGCCAGCGTCAGGCTCAGCAGGAAATAGGTATTGCGCAGCACTTTATGGGTGCTGAGTAGCGATGTGCGGTCGCGTGAAGAAGTAATAATACGATCCATGAGTCACTCTCTTATGACAGATGTAGTTAGCGAAAGAGGATAATAAAACCGCTGATAATCACACAGCGGTTTTACCCATCTTTACGCATTTGATCTCTAACAGGTTAAGCATGTTATTTCAGGCGTTGTCGCGAAACCCACCCGACATAAAACGTGACGGGGGAGAAGAGGCGGCAGTAAAGGTTGATGATGAGCGCATAACAAAAGAGGCGCAACGGAACATTTGCCGCCGGGCCTCTTTTTTATGCTGAATAAATGGTCAATTTGTTGTTATTTCAGGCTATTAACAGCTTTTTGCCTGTTTTTCAGGCAAACGAACACATTCGGGCTTTACACGGCGCATTGGGATGTTTATAGTGCGCCTCATTCCGGAAGTGTGGCCGAGCGGTTGAAGGCACCGGTCTTGAAAACCGGCGACCCGAAAGGGTTCCAGAGTTCGAATCTCTGCGCTTCCGCCAGATTAAACAAGGGGTTACCGAAAGGTAGCCCCTTTGTTTTTGTATCAAAGAATATCGTATCCCGCTTCTTTCAGATCATGCCGAACCCCGGATAACAAAAGCTATCCGGGGTTTTCTTTTCCCTGGTGTAGGTGATTATTGTGCGTCGGCCAGTGTTAAAGAGGCGTCTTCCTGCTGAGTGTTCTTACGCTGTTGCTCAAGTTCCAGCGCGCCGCGATGAGAGAGATAGCAGAACAGAATGCAGCAGACGATCCCGCCCATCAGCAGATAGAAACCGCCGTGCCAGCCCATTTTATCCACCATCACGCCAAACAGGCTGGTGCCTAACGAGGCGCCAAAGATGTAGCTCATAAATCCGCGTAAGCCAACGGCTGAACCTACGGCAAAGCTGGGAACAATTTCCATCGTCTGGACGGAGGCCAGAAACTGCGGGACGTAAATCAGGCAGCCAACAATCGCCGCGAAAACCGTCACCATCAGCAGAGATTCACTTTTCCAGTAACCGATCAGGCAGACGAAGATCAGCGCCATACAGATCATGGCTAACGGCATCCGACGCCCTTTGAACAGTTTGTCGGAGAGCCAGCCGGCCAGCAGGGTAGAAGGAATGGCCGCCCATTCAAAAAACAGGAAGGCGACGCTCATCTGTTCCTTGGAAAAATGTTTCACCGTCAGCAGGTAGATAGGCAACCAGCTGATCATGCCGAAGCGCACCATATAGACGAACACGTCCACAAGGGAGACATACCAGGCGTTTTTGTTACGCAGCACGTACGTGCAGAAGATCTGGAATGCGCTCATGTTCTCCGGCGCTTTTACGGCGTGTCTGGTCTTCAGCACCACTTTCTCTTCCGGCATCATCTCTTCCAGCGCAGGCAGGCCCTCCTCACGCGGCGAGCCTTTACCAAGCAGCAGTACAATCAGGGCGAAAACCACCGCCACGCAGGCCGGAACAATGTAGCTGGCGCTCTGCCAGTGTTCACTGCCGAGGATTGCAAACGCGGCACCTACGATCGGGGCGACAATCCCGCCGCCAACGTTATGCGAAATGTTCCAGAACGCCCCCACACGTCCACGCTCCCGACGCGGGAACCAGTTAGCGATAGTGATAAAAGAGGGGCCGACGCCCATCCCCTGAAACAGGCCGTTCAGGACAACCAGCGCAGCGAAGATCCAGAATGCGGTACTGAACCCCAATCCGACGTTTACGATAGCGCACAGCACCAGGCCGCAGGCCATAAAGACTTTCGGGCTGGCTTTATCTGCGAGGCTGCTCATGACGCCTTTGCTGATTCCGTACGCAATGAGCATACAGCTACTGAGCAAACCGATCTGCGTGGCGCTCAGGTCTAACTGTTCTTTCAGGTAAGGCGTGGATAATGTGAAGTTATTGCGCACAATATAGTACGCCAGATAGCCCAGAAATACGCTAAGCAGCGCCTGCATACGGTATCGACCATAAGTTGCCTGAATTTTCTCAGCAGGAACTTTATTCGCCGATGGCCCTGTTTTAAATATTGATAACATGTCGTCACCTGTATTTTATATTGGTATGAACATCAGGAGTATTCGGCATGAAGAGTGAAATAAGCGGCCATGAAACTCAAGTCGATGAAATGTGTCAAAATTGACTCAAAATGATGAATTGAAAGGTTATTTTTGACACGTTTTGAATGAGTGAAATGCGGCGTAATTAATCAGACGCTGGTTTTATGTCTGGCTTGTGCGGATATTAACAAATTCCACATTCATTATCTGGTAATCTTTGCTGGTATTTTCGGATGCCAGCACGAATATTTTTACGATAGTGGTTATTCATCCGCTAATTGTCACAAACGGGTAAGTTTTGTCTCAACGCTATTTTTTCGATATCTCAATATTTATGAACGGGATCACAAACATGTTTCTTCGTCGGGGCGGGATGGTTAGCAAAACGTTCGCGTTGCTGCTGCTGACCGCGTTGTTCAGACCCTGTGCGGCGCAAAGCAATGAACTGGTGATGGCGACAACATTTTCCCCCAGCGCCACCGCGTGGATTATCCAGCGCTGGCAGACGGAGCCGGGGTCGGTGATGATCCGCACGCTCAATCGCACCAGCGCCTCGCTGGAACAGTTGCTTGATACGGCAAATGCGGAAAACGTTGATCTGATTCTGACCTCGTCGCCGATGTTGCTTCAGCATCTTCAGGAACATCAAAAACTGGCGCCGTTCAACGGTGCGCCGTCAGTCAGTCAACATCTGGTGCCGGAATCCATCCGTTCAACCTCCGTTGCCGTGGCTATCTCGGGATTCGGTTTGCTGATTAATCGCTCGGCGCTGACTGCACGGCATCTGCCTTCGCCAACGGACTGGGACGACCTGACCGATCCCAGATATCAGGGGGCGCTGCTGATGAGCAGCCCATCGCGCTCGGATACCAACCACCTGATGGTGGAGGCGCTGTTGCAACAAAAAGGCTGGGCGCAGGGATGGGAAACGTTGTTGGCGAGTGCGGGAAACCTCGTGACGATTTCATCACGCAGCTTTGGCGTGGCGGATAAAATAAAAAGCGGGCTGGGCGTGGCCGGCCCGGTGATTGATAACTATGCCAATCTGTTGCTGAACGATCCTCATCTGGCCTTTACCTACTTTCCGCAGTCGGCCGTTTCGCCTACCTATGTCGCGGTACTCAAAAACAGCCAGCATGCCAGCGAAGCGCGGCGTTTTATTCGCTATCTGTTAAGCCCGGAAGGGCAGCGGATCCTCGCTGACGCCAATACGGGGAAATATCCGGTTACGCCGCTGGCGGCAGGAAACCCACGGGCAGCGCAACAGGCGGTACTGATGAATCAACCGCCGTTAAATTATCGGCTGATCCTGAAACGTCAGCGTCTGGTTCAGCGTATGTTTGATACGGCAATCAGCTTTCGTCTCGCCCAGTTGAAAGATGCCTGGCGAGCGCTGCACAGCGCGGAAGCCCGTCTTAAGCGTCCGTTGCCTGAAATACGCGCGCTGTTAACCCGTGTGCCGGTCGATCCGGCAAGCAGCGAAGATGAAGCCTGGCTGGCGCAGTTCGACAATAAGAGCTTTGCGGAGCAGCAAATGATGGAGTGGCAGATCTGGTTTCTCAACAACCAGCGTCAGGCGATCAATAAACTGGAAGAACTGAAATGAAGGGCGGGTCAATGCTGCAACGTCTGCGGCAAATCAGCATCAGCAGCAGTTTACGGGGCGCTTTCCTGATGGGCGCGCTGCTGACGCTGATAGTCAGCAGCGTCAGCCTCTATTCATGGCATGAGCAAAGCTCGCAAATACGCTATTCGCTGGATGAATATTTTCCCCGCATCCATTCTGCTTTTCTGATTGAAGGGAATCTCAATCTGGTGGTGGATCAGTTGAATGAGTTTTTGCTGGCGCCGAACACCACGGTGCGCCTGCAACTGCGCAACCAGATTATTCAGCATCTGGATAAAATCGAGCGGCTGAGCCAGGGGCTGTCACCCGCAGAACGCCAGCAGCTGGCGGTGATTTTGCAGGACAGCCGCGCGCTGCTGTCGGAACTGGATCGCGTGCTCTACAACATGTTTCTGGTACGTGAAAAGGTGGGGGAACTGTCTGCGCGTATTGACTGGCTGCACGACGATTTCACCACTGAACTGAATTCTCTGGTGCAGGATTTCACCTGGCAGCAGGGAACGCTGCTGGATCAGATTGAAGCCCGGCAAGGCGATGCGGCGCAGTATCTGAAACGCTCCCGTGAAGTACAGAACGAGCAGCAGCAGGTCTATACGCTGGCGCGCATTGAGAATCAAATTGTTGACGACCTGCGCGACAGGCTCAATGAACTGAAGTCTGGAAATGATGATGGCATGCTGGTTGAGACGCATATCCGCTATCTCGAAAACCTGAAAAAAACGGCGGATGAAAATATTCGTGCGCTGAATGACTGGCCGAGTACGATCACCCTGCGACAAACCATTGATGAGCTGCTGGAAATTGGCATGGTGAAAAATAAAATGCCGGACACCATGCGCGACTATGTCGCCGCGCAAAAAGCGTTAGTGGATGCCAGCCGTGCCAGAGAAGCGACGCTGGGGCGCTTCAGGACGCTGCTTGAGGCCCAGCTTGGCAGCAGTCACCAGCAAATGCAGATGTTTAATCAGCGTATGGAGCAGATTGTCCGCGTTAGCGGCGGGTTGATTCTGGTGGCGACGCTGCTGGCGCTGCTGTTGGCGTGGGTGTTGAACCATTATTTTATCCGTTCGCGGCTGGTGAAACGCTTTACCGCGCTGAATCAGGCGGTGGTGCAGATTGGTTTAGGGCGAACGGATGCCACGATTCCGGTGTATGGGCGGGATGAACTGGGGCGTATTGCGGGTTTGCTTCGCCACACGCTGGGGCAGCTTAACGCGCAAAAACAGCAACTTGAGCAGGAGATCGCCGAACGAAAAGCGATTGAGGCCGATCTGCGCGCCACCCAGGACGAGCTGATCCAGACGGCAAAACTGGCGGTGGTCGGGCAGACGATGACCACGCTGGCGCATGAGATCAACCAGCCGCTGAATGCGCTGTCGATGTATCTGTTTACGGCGGGGCGGGCGATTGAACAGGGGCAGACGGAACAGGCGCGAACGACGTTAAGCAAAGCGGAAGGGCTGATTAACCGCATTGACGCGATTATCCGCTCGCTGCGCCAGTTTACCCGTCGTGCTGAACTGGAAACGCCGCTGCATCCGGTTGATTTGCGCCAGACGTTTACGGCGGCGTGGGAACTGCTGGCGATGCGCCATAAGCCTCAGCAGGGGGCGCTCGCGATACCGGATGAAACCGTTTGGGTCAGCGGTGATGAAGTACGCATCCAGCAGGTGCTGGTGAACGTGCTGGCGAATGCGCTCGACGCCTGCCCGAACGCGGCGGCAATTACGGTGAGCTGGCAAATTCAGGGCGACACGCTGTGCGTGTTGATTGCCGACAATGGCCCCGGCTGGCCTGCGGCCTTGCTACCCTCATTACTGAAGCCGTTTACGACCAGTAAAGATGTGGGGCTGGGCATTGGGCTTTCGATTTGTGTTTCGCTGATGACGCAAATGGAAGGCGCGTTGCGCCTGGCGTCCACGTTGACGCGAAATGCCTGCGTGGTGCTGCAATTCAATGTGACGGATGTAAAAGATGTTGAGTAATGAATGTTCGATTCTGCTGATTGATGATGACGCCGATGTGCTTGATGCCTATACACAGCTGCTTGAGCAGGCGGGTTATCACGTCTGTGTCTGCAATAATCCCTTTGATGCGCGGGAGTGGGTGCAGAAGGACTGGCCCGGTATCGTGTTGAGCGATGTCTGCATGCCTGGCTGCTCCGGCATCGATTTGATGACGTTGTTTCATCAGGATGACGAGCAGCTGCCGATTCTGCTTATCACCGGACATGGCGACGTGCCTATGGCGGTGGATGCGGTGAAAAAAGGAGCCTGGGACTTCCTGCAAAAGCCGGTAGACCCGGGCAAGTTACTCTCGCTGGTTGAGGCGGCGTTACGCCATAGGCAATCGGTGATAGCGCGTCGCCAGTACTGCCAGCAGAAGTTGCAGGTTGAGCTAATTGGGCGCAGCCAATGGACGCATCAGTATCGTCAGCGCTTACAGCAACTGGCAGAAACGGATATTGCGGTCTGGCTTTACGGCGAACCGGGAACCGGTCGCATGACCGGCGCGCGCTATTTGCACCAGTTGGGGCGTAACGCCGGGGGCCCTTTTATTTACTGCGAACTGACCCCTGCCAGTGCCCAAAAACTTAATGAGCTTATCGCGCAGGTTCAGGGCGGGACGCTGGTATTAAGTCACCCTGAGAATCTGACCCGTGAACAGCAGCATCAACTGGTGCAGTTGCAGAGTCTGGAGCGGCGGCCTTTTCGCCTGATCGGTATCGGCAACGCTTCGCTGGTGGAACTGGCGGCCAGCAACCAGATTGTAGCGGAGCTTTATTACTGTTTTGCCATGACGCAAATCGCCTGTCAGCCCCTGTCACAGCGACCTGATGATATCGGGCCGTTGTTTCATCACTATTTGCAGAAAGCCTGTCAACGGCTGAATCATCCGGTGCCGGAGGTGGATAACGACCTGCTGAAGGGAATGATGCGCCGGGTGTGGCCGAACAACGTCCGTGAACTGGCGAACGCCGCCGAACTGTTTGCCGTGGGGGTATTGCCTCTCGCGGAAACGGCGAATCCACAGATGCACGTCGGTGAGCCGACGCCGCTTGACCAGCGGGTCGAAGACGTTGAACGGCAGATCATCACCGAAGCGCTGAATATCCATCAGGGGCGCATTAACGAAGTGGCAGAGTACCTGCAAATTCCCCGTAAAAAGCTCTATCTCAGAATGAAGAAATATGGCCTGAGTAAAGAGCACTATAAGTTTTAGCGCAGGTCAGGGGAGCGAGATGTGATGTGTGGGGCTATGAATCACCTGTTCCCCTGTAATTAGTTGTGATATTGCGAATGTAAATCAGTTACAATCTGACAAACACCTCAACTCCGGGTAACGTTTTGCACGGGCGAACGCGAATCAACCGAATAACAGCATGGCTGGCATTATTTGCCGTCGCCATGTTGTTTATTGCGCCCGTTATTTCAAAATCAATTGCCCGCCAGGCCGACTGTGAGCACTCGTCGCACTCAATGGTGATGATGTCGTCAGGCTCGCACCATGACATGGCGGCTTCTGCGCCGTGTGAGACTTCTCTTTCGGTCGCTCACCAGATGATGTCCGGCAAAGCGATGTCGCCCGTGGAAGAGATCGTCTGCGGGTACTGCCAGTTGCTGGTACATCTGCCGTTTGTCCAGTTTGCGCTGGTGTTCTTGCTCTGGCTGTTGCTGCTGTTTGTTATCTGTTGTTCAGTACGGCCATTACACCTTTCCGTTATCTTCCGCCCGTGGGCGCCTCAGCGCGCTCGCGCGCCGCCTGCTGTATTTCCGTTTTCGTTTTAAACAATAAAAAAACAGACATTGCGTAGCGTTTTGCCCTTTTGACGGGCAATGCGTCGTTGCGCCTGAAAAACAGTAAGGAATGTTATGAAACGGCAATACTTCGGGCTTACTCCTCTGGCTTCTCTGGTCCTGATCGCGCTGACCGCAAAGGCGGCGTGGGCAAGCGAACAGCACGATCATGCAAAAATGGCGGATGATTCGGTAATGATTGTGACCGCGCCGGTCGCTTCTCCGCTGGAAATCGTCACGTCGCCAAAAACGCCTCGTCAGCCCGTTCCCGCCAGCGATGGCTCTGATTATCTGAAAACGATCCCTGGGTTCTCGCAAATTCGCAATGGCGGGACAAACGGCGATCCGGTCTTTCGCGGGATGTTCGGCTCTCGTCTGCGAATTTTGACCGATAACGGCGAAATGCCGGGAGCCTGCCCGGCACGTATGGATGCGCCGAGTTCTTATATCTCCCCGGAAAGTTTTGATGTGCTGACCCTGGTAAAGGGGCCGGAAACCGTGCTCTGGGGGCCGGGCAACTCTGCGGGAACCCTCCGCTTTGACCGGGAACAGCCGCGTTTTGATAAACCCGGTATTCAGGGGACGGCCAGCGTCCTTGCCGCCTCGAATAACCGCAGGGATGAAAATGCGGACATCAGTCTGGGAAGTGAGGACGGCTATTTGCGGCTTATCGGCAACAAATCCCGGGCGGGTGACTACAAAGATGGCAATGGCGACCGCGTGCCGTCGAAATGGGATAAATGGAACGGCGATATGGCGCTGGGCTGGACGCCAGACAAAGACACGCTGCTGGAAATGACGGCGGGTAAAGGCGACGGTGAAGCTCGCTATGCCGGGCGCAGTATGGACGGTTCCCGGTTCAGGCGTGAAAGCCTGGGGATGCGGTTTGAAAAATCCGGCATCGGCGAGGTATTTGATAAGTTAGAAGCAAATATCTACTACAACTATGCGAATCACGTTATGGATAACTACTCGCTGCGCGCTCCCGGCATGAATATGTCAGGAAGCATGGGTTCGGCGATGGGGTCGGCAATGGAACACGGTTCTGCCATGCATTCGATGAGTATGCCAATGGCAATGCAGCTGGATCGCCGTACCGTTGGCGGACGGATGATGGGAACGTGGTTGTGGTCAGACTATGAGTTACGCAGCGGCGTTGATACGCAACTGAGCACGCATCGCAGTAAAGACGATGACCGCTGGGACAAAGACGCCCGTTTTCACGACTATGGTTTATTCAGTGAATTGACCTGGCTTGCGACGGAGCAAAGCAAAGTGACAGGCGGCGCGCGTCTTGATCGCGTACTGGTGGACAATTTCACTGACACCGGCTCCTCGCAGCGCACTGATCTACTACCGGCCGGGTTTGTGCGCGTTGAGCATAATCTGGCGGAGATGCCCGTGATGTTTTACGCGGGGATCGGCTATACCGAGCGTTTCCCCGACTACTGGGAGCTTTTTTCTCCCACCTATGGTCCTGACGGGTCGGCAGATGTTTTCGATAACGTCAAAACGGAAAAGACGACTCAGCTTGATATTGGCGCGCAGTATACCGGTAAGCGTCTTAACGGCTGGGTTTCTGCCTATATTGGCCGGGTTAATGATTTTATTCTGTTCCGTTACGACCCTCATCATCCTCGTATAAGTCAGGTTGATAACGTCAATGCGACCATCATGGGGGGAGAAGCGGGCATCGGCTATCAATTGACCGAAACATGGAAAACCGATGCCAGCCTTGCTTATTCCTGGGGGCGAAATACCGACGACCATCAGCCATTGCCGCAGATTCCACCGCTTGAAGCGCGCCTGGGTCTGACATGGGAACGCGGCGACTGGAGCAGTACCGGTCTGCTGCGTCTGGTCAGCAGCCAGCATCGCGTCGCGATTAACGAAGGGAACGTCGTGGGTAAAGATTTTGATAGCAGCGCGGGGTTCGCCATATTCTCCGCGAATGCGGCCTACCGGCTGAACAAGTCTGTGAAACTCAGCGCGGGCGTTGATAACCTGTTTGATAAAGCCTACAGCGAACATCTGAACCTTGCCGGTAATAGCAGCTTTGGTTACTCCGCGAATACGTCGGTGAATGAACCGGGAAGAACATTCTGGGGAAAAGTGAACGTGACGTTTTGATAGCCTTCCGGCGGACGTGAACCGTCCGCCGACTTCATGACTCATTGACCTGCCGTTTAGGTTATTAACATTAAACTGTCTCGGCTGTAACCAGGACATGACGTAACGCCATCTCTTCGTTTGCATGGGCCAGTCTGTTTTTTTCTTTTATGAGTCAACACTGTATGAAAAAGCTTACCTTGACCGAAAATGATTTACTGGCCAGAGGGAACGATCGTTACGTCTTTCAGCATCCGCACAATCATCAACTACTGATCAAAGTCGTCATCCCGACCATTCCCAAATATAAGAGTAAGCTTCGTGAAGTCTATCGGGACGTCAAAGAGTGCAAGCCGCGCGACGAAACTGACTCGCTCTTCATCCAGAAAATTGAAGGGCTAGTGGAGACAGATAAAGGGATTGGGCAGGTTATCGTCAAAGAGCATGACCAGCAGGGCAACATTGCCAGAACATTGTATGACCTTGCAAAGCACAACGAACTGGACGCAGAGAAATTCAGTAAGCTCAACGCTTTTTTAGCGTGGTTTATTCATACAGACGTCATTATCAACTCGCTGCATTGCAAAAATATTGTTTATGCCTGGGACGATGCTCGTCAGGAGTACCGCTTCAAAGTTATTGACGGCTTTGGGGATAAGACGCTCTTTCAACTGAGCAAGTTCTGGAGCGTTATACGGGATAAAAACAAACTTAAGTGCCTCAGAAGGATGCTGAGGGATCTGCAAAGTATCACGCAAGCGTAATCTACACGTTATCCTTGAACAGGCCTGGTCATTTTTCCAGTATGCAACCGGACCTTTGTCATGTTGTCTGCTGGCTTGTTAACAAGAAAGAGTATGCAAACAACACGTAATTATTTTTTTGATATTCTCCGCATTCTGGCTGTACTGCTGGTTGTTACTTCGCATTACAGCTACATGTTCGATACCAGTACCGTGTTGACGTTCCCGCGCGAATACCTGACCGGAGGAATAGGGCGGCTGGGCGTCTCTTTCTTCTTCATGATATCCGGCGCGCTGGCTTACCTGTCGCTGCGTAAATACTCTGTGCAGGAGTATTACCTGAAACGCGTCTATTCGATCCTGCTTCCCTACAACATCGCTTATTTCTCAATGGCGATCCTGTTCCTCATCCTGAGCGTGTTTTTCCTCTATCCAGGCAATCCGCTGGCTGACGTGCTCGCCGGGAAGCGTGCATTTCACTCGCTGCTGCCTTCCGTTCTCGGGTTTGACCATTATCTGCACGGTGTCTACGACATCAATACCGCGTACTTCACCGGAGAGTGGTTTATTGGCTGTATTATCCTGCTGTACGCCGTTTCTCCGGTGATTTACTGGGCCATTGTCCGTTTTCCTGTCTGTACGATGCTGGCGGCGGTCGTCGTTACGCTACTGGCATATGATAAAAGCATCGTGAACCCTTACTGGTCAGCACAGGTTCGGGTGAGTGATTTTACCTTCGGGATGCTGTTCATACACTTTCAGCCGTGGTTCACGCGCTACCGTCTTCAGGCGGCGTCAGTCAGTCTGCTGCTGGTGGTGACCGGGGTGATTGTGGCGCATATCGATCAGCTACCGGTTCGGGAAGTGCTGTTTCCTCTGAAACCCTCAAGCCTGCTGTTTGCTGCGGCCTTCCTCTTCATTCTGCTGGCGGGATACCCGCTGATTCATCCTCTGTTTAATCTGGATCGCTTCCGGCAGGGGTTATCCAGCCTGGCGTCGCGGGCCTACATTATTATGCTGTTGCAGCATGTGGTGGTGATATTTGTCAGCGCCAATATCGATATGTCGGTACTGAATGCGACCCAGGCGGTGATGCTGTATTTTGGGATTCTGATTTGCATCGAAAGGCTGTCGTCTTTCATGAAACCGCTATCGGTAAAGTGTGAGCAGGTCTTGATCGCCAGAACGCCGTGGCTACGTGAAAAGCAAAAAGGGAACTAAGACCATTTCGCGCTAAGCCGGACAACGTCCGGCTGCAAAGAACGCGGGGAGGGGTTAACGCTGCATCCCCCAGCGTTTCACCGTGATCTTTTCCAGACTGGCGAATACCACGCCTTCCACCAGCAGGCCAATCGCGATTACCGTTAACAGTCCTGCAAATACCCGGTCGGTGAACAGTTCATTGCGATTCTGGAAGATATACCAGCCCAGGCCTCCTTCGCCGCTGGACGCGCCAAATACCAGTTCGGCGGCAATCAACGTGCGCCAGGCGAACGCCCAGCCGATCTTGAGCCCGGACAGGATAGCGGGCAACGATGCCGGAATAAGAATCGTGATCACATAGCGTGGCCCGCTGAGGCCGTAGTTGCGCCCCGCCATGCGTAGCGTTTCCGGTACGCTGCTAAAGCCGGACCAGGTATTCAGCGCGATTGGCCACATCACTGAATGTATCAGCACAAATATCAGGCTGGCATTCCCCAGACCAAACCACAGCAAAGCCAGCGGCAGCAGCGCAATTGCCGGCAGCGGATTTAGCATCGCGGTTAATGTGCTGAGCAGATCGCGGCCAAACTGGGTGGTCACGGCCAGCGCGCTGGCAATCAGCGCCAGCGCACTGCCTGCCAGATACCCTTTCAGCAGGGTACTGAGTGAGTTGACGATTTTTTCCGGCAGTTCGCCATTGCGCATGTCTTCGCTAAACGCCTGCAACGTCTGAAGTACTCCGGGCAACATCAGATCGTTTTGCTGGATTCGCGCGGCGATCTCCCATAGCGCCAGCACCAGGGCGACAATCAGACACTTGCGCAGCCACGTCTGATTCCACAGGCGCTGGCTTAAAGGTAGCGGCGTTTCCACCGGCAGATTGCGCAGCGGCGGTAATTCGCGTTCGAATTCAGGACGAATGTACGGTGGCTGGGACATACTCTGGCTCCTCGCCGGATGAGTGAGACGGACTGTTCCCGATTGTCGGGAATAACAGATGGTGAATATGACGCGCAGCGTGCTGAAACGCCTCGCTGCCGAAATCATTAAGCGTGAACTGATGACAGTTAAGCTCCGCCCTGACGCGCCCTGGATGCGGCGAAAGCACCAGGATACGGCTGCCCACCACCAGCGCCTCTTCAATCGAATGGGTGACGAACAGCAGGGTAAAGCGCTCTTCTTCCCAGAGCGCAAGCAGTTCTTCCTGCATTGTGCGTCGGGTCAGCGCATCCAGCGCGGCAAAGGGCTCGTCCATCAGCAGGATGCGTGGTTTCATCGCCAGCGCCCGCGCAATGGCGACGCGCTGCTTCATCCCGCCGGAGAGCATATGGGGCATAGCGTCGGCAAATTCTGCCAGCCCGACTTTGTGGAGAAAATGCAGCGCCGTCTCTTTTGCTTGTGAACGACTGGCTTTCCGGCTGGCCAGCAGAGGAAACATGACGTTTTCCAGCACGGTTTTCCACGGCGGCAGTTGGTCGAACTCCTGGAATACCATCATGCGTTCCGGGCCGGGAGCGCTAACCGGCGTTCCCGCAAGCGAAATGTGGCCGCTGCGCGGGGCGAGAAAACCGCCAGTGGCTTTCAACAGGCTTGATTTCCCGCAGCCTGACGGCCCAAGCAAAATAAAGCGGTCGCCAGGCCAGACATCAAAACTGACATCATGCGTCGCGCGCACTTGCCGTTCACGGGTACGGTATTCAATATCGACATTACTGACCTGTAGCAGCGGGCCGTCGATTTGCTGAGTGACCATCAGAGCCTCCGGTGTCGCGGTTTAACTGCCTGGGTTTTCCCATGCTTCGTTAAAGAAATAGTCTTTCCAGGAGTCGGCCTTATTTTTCAGTACGCCAAGCTCATGGAGTTTTTCGGCATATACGCCAGTACGCTCAGGGAAAACCGTAAAGCTGATTTCTGGATCGTTAACAATTTTTTGTACCAGCGGTAAGGGCAGCCGTGATTTCTCGACGCGAATATACGTTTCGGCAGCCGCATTTTTGTCACGGTTAATGATATTTGCGGCTTCACTGAGGGCGCGATAAAACGCTTTATAGGTTTTTGGATTTTCATCATGGAATTTCTGGGTGGTATAGAGAACATTAAATGTCGCCTGCCCACCCAGCACATCATAGGAACTGAGCACTTTATGCACGTTGCTGTGCTCCAGCGCCTGATACTGAAACGGCGGGCTGGAAAAATGCGTGGTAATTTCCGAGCCACCGGCAATTAAGGCCGCGCTGGCGTCCGGGTGCGGTAAACTGACGCTAATCTTATCGAAGCGTTTGAAGTCCTGGTCGCCATATAATTTCGCCGTCTCGATTTGTAATGTCCGAGACTGAAAACCGACCCCAGCCGCCGGAACGGCAATACGGTCTTTTTCGGTCAGATCTTTAATGCTTTTTACCGCCGGGTTATTACTCAATAAATAATTGGGCATCGATCCTAGCGAGGCTATCGCTTTCACATTTTGCTTACCTTTGGTGCGATCCCATAGGGTGAGTACCGGGGGAACGCCTGCTGACGCAACGTCCAGAGCGCCAGAGAGCAATGCTTCATTCATCCCGGTTGCGCCTGAAATCGTGCGCCACTCTACTTTGATATCCAGCCCCTCTTTTTGCCCCTCTTTTTCGATAAGCTGCTGGTCTCGCACCACATCAAGAATTAAATAACCAATGCCAAATTGCTGCGCGATACTAATGTTCCCTTCCGCAAATGCCGACTGGCTGACTCCGCCAAGGGCGGAAAACGCCAGCGTCCAGGCAAATACCCTGTTTCTTTTATTCATATCTGTTCCCCAGAAAGGTGTTTCTCAGCAAAAAATCATGGGCAGAGGCGAGAGGGAAAGGAAATGATTTAAATGGCAATGAATATCAGGAAAATGAATAACGATATTCATGGCGTGTTAGTTAATAAGCGGAAAAGCTTAGTTATTATTCATGGTTATGTAACAAATACATCCTCGCTATAGTCGGACTCACCTCTTTAATAGCCCCTGCCATTGCAGGGGCAATGTCCGTGAGTAGAATCATGCCATTATTTTCACATCATCACTTACGTTCGCTTTTACAACGCCATCTGGTACGGGCGGGTACGGGATCTGATATCGCGCAAAAAGTAGCGGATAACCTGGTCGAATCCTCATTAAAAGGCCACGACTCGCATGGTGTGACCCTGTTGCCTCGCTATATTCGGGCCATTCTGGCGGGAGATTTGAACCCTGGCGCCACGCTGACCACCTTGTCTGATGCCGGGCCGATTGTCTCTTTTGATGGGGGACATGGCTTCGGCCAGGCGTTGGGCGAACAGGCCATGAGCGTGGGTATTGAGCGTGTGCGCCAGTTTGGGGTGGCAATAATTGGCTTGTCTAATACCCACCATCTCGGGCGGATCGGCGCATGGGCAGAGCAGGTGGCGAGCGCCGGGCTGGTCTCGATCCATTTTGCTAACGTGGCGGCGCCGTCGGCCGTGTTGCCGTTCGATGGGCTGCGCGCCAGGCTTGGTACAAACCCCTTTTGCGTGGGCGTACCGTTACAAAACCGCCCTCCGGTTATCCTTGATTTCGCGACCAGCGCCATTGCGGGCAATAAAGCGCGCATCGCCTGGAATGAAGGGCACGCCATCCCGGCAGGATGCGCGGTAGATGCGAACGGGCAACCCACAACCGACCCTGCCGTATTAATGACTGAGCCGCTCGGCGCTTTGCTGCCTTTTGGCGGCCATAAAGGCGCGGGATTGTCGCTAATATGTAGCTTACTCGGCGCTGCGCTGACCGGCGGCGAGACCGAAAGCCAGCAGATTCCGCCGCGTGCCGGAATCATCAACAATATGCTGTCGATTCTATTTGACCCCGCGCGGCTGGGCGCGGAGGAACGTTACTCACAGGCGCTGTTAGCGCAGGTTGACTGGGTTTGTAACGGGCAGGAAGGGCACGATGTGCAGCTCCCCGGAGAACCGGAATTGCGCGCGTATGCCCGGCGCCAGGAAGAGGGCATCTGGATTGATGACGTCAACTGGCAGGCGTTTGTCGCCCTGGAAGCATTAAATACCTGAGCGTGCCTGCGCACCAAAAGACATATTTGGTTATTTGTTTAAACGGATCGGCATGATGGTCAGTTAATGAATGCTGGCGAATAGAATAAATAAAGCGATCGTTTTTTGTTTTATCTTTTTTCCTCATATCCATAGCTGAAAAACTTGGTAAGCCGCGAGTGAGAAAATCAATATAGTCATTCTTATATTCCATGAACCTTTCTTACTCTCGCTGCCGAATTTTAATGTGCGGCGTCGTTATTCTTTACAGGAGTTATTATGCATCTGGCGCGTTTTCCCCGGCTTCATTTTGGCCATTTCCCGACTCCACTGGAGCCCCTCACTCAACTTTCACGCTTGCTGGGGGGGCCAAATATCTGGATAAAACGAGACGATTGCACCGGCCTTGCCACTGGCGGCAATAAAACCCGCAAACTTGAGTTTTTGCTCGGCGACGCCCAGGCGAAACAGGCGGATATTATCATTACCCAGGGCGCCACGCAGTCTAACCATGTGCGTCAGACCGTCGCGGCGGCGGCCAGACTGGGTCTGGAAGCGCATATTTTTCTCGAACAACGCGTCACGACGCTGGGTGATGAGTATCAGCAATCCGGCAATGTGCTGCTGGACGGTTTGCTCGGCGGCAAAATTATTGCCCATTTGCCCGGCGGTACGGATATGCAGCAGGCAATGGAGCATCATGCGGAAAGCCTGCGTGCGCAGGGCCATACCCCTTATGTCATCCCCGGTGGCGGTTCGAACGCAATCGGGGCGCTGGGTTACGTATCCTGCGCGGAAGAGTTGCTTTGGCAGTCCAGCCAGTTACGGCTGCGTATCGATCATATCGTCCATGCCACCGGCAGCGCTGGCACGCAGGCTGGCCTGATTGCGGGTTTAACCGCCACGCACAGCGGCATTCCTCTCCTCGGGATTAGCGTACGCGCCCCGCGCGATAAACAGGAACACAACGTCTGGCGTCTGGCGCAGCAGACCCGGGAACTGCTCGGCGTGCCGGGTGAATTGCCGCGTGAGGCGGTGGTCGCCAACAGTGATTATGTGGGCGAAGGCTATGGTCTGCCCACCGAGGGGATGCTTGAAGCGCTGCAACTGCTGGCGCAGCACGAGGGGATTCTGCTCGACCCTGTCTATTCCGGTAAAGGCATGGCCGGATTGATTGATCTGATCCGTCAAGGCCATTTCCGCAAGGATGAGAATGTGGTGTTTATCCATACGGGAGGAAGCGCAGGTCTGTTTGGCTATCGTCAGGTCATCGCAGATTCTTTGTCATCATGAGCACACCTTTTCTGCTGGGGATTCTTGGCGGCATGGGGCCGCTGGCGACGCTTGATTTGATGCATAAATTGCTGCGCGCAACGCCCGCCAGCAGCGATCAACAGCAAATCCCCCATGTGGTGTGGAATGTGCCGCAAATTGCGGATCGCCAACAGGCGCTGGCGGGAACGGGGCCTTCGCCGTTGCCGCAGCTCTTGCTCGGTGTGGAACAGCTGAACCGCGCGGGCGCCAGCCACATTGTGATCGCCTGTAATACGGCGCACCACTGGTATGAGGCGCTGGCGCAGCACAGCGACGCGCCGTTGCTGCATATTGTGGACGCCACGCTGGCGGTATTTGAAGGGAAAGAGAAGCCCCGCCGGGTCGGGCTTATCGCTACGCAGGGCACGCTGGATGCCGGTTGGTTCCAGCATGGTTTCGCCTCTATGGGGATTGAAAGCGTGCAGCCGACGCCAGAGGAGCTACGGCAGTGGTTTGTGCCGGGGTGCTATGCGGTAAAACGCGGCGAACTGCGTACTGGCGGTGAGCTGCTGAGTTTACAGGCTCAGGCATTGCGCGATCGCGGCGCAGAGAGGCTGGTGCTGGCCTGTACGGAAGTGCCGGTTGCGCTGGCAGAGGTGACATCCCCGCATTTAGCCGTGTCGATTGATCCCGCAGAAGCGCTGGCGCAACAGTGTGCCCGGTTATGGCTAACGCAGCGCGAAGCATGGCATTAATAACGTTATTATTTAAAGGATAAATTAAATGAAAAAAAGTCTCTGCGTATTACTTGCAGCGGGTGGCCTGTGGGTCAATACCAGCGTTGCCGAAACACCCGCAGAAGTCCGCGTGGCATACAGCGGCGGTTCTCAGGTGCTGATGCTGGCAAAAGCCGATGGTTCTCTGGATAACGCTTTACACAGCAAGGTCAAATGGGTGCAATTTGCGTCCGGTGCGGATGCGTTAAATTATTTTGCCAGTAACGCGATTGATATTGCCAATTTCGGCTCCAGCCCGGCAACGGCAGGCATTGTCAGAAAACTGCCGGTGGAGATTGTCGGCGTCTCCGGGGTGATTGCCAGCTACGAGCGTTTAATTGGTAAAGACGGCATTACCCGTATTAACGATATTGAAGGCAAACGCGTAGCCTATCCGCCAAACTCGACGGCGCAATATGCGCTTGAAGCCGCCATCAGCGTTAACCATCTCGATCGCAGCAAAATAACCTTATTGCCGCTGCGTCCGGCGGAAATGGTCGCGGCCTGGAAACGCGGCGATATCGACGCGGGCTATGTCTGGGCGCCGTTTGCTCAGGAACTTGAAGCCTCCGGCGGGCATCAGGTATTCGCGACCAAAGATCTGCAAAAGGACGGCTACCTGATTTACAACAACTACGTCGTGCGTAAAGCCTTTGCCGAACAGTATCCGCAAACCGTCAGCGCGTTCCTGCGCGTTCATCAGGAAAAAGTTGATGAGTTTAAGAAAGACCCGGAACGCGCGGCGGCGATTGTGGCGAAAGAGGTGGGCGCGCCGGTGACGACTGCCGTGAATACGTTGGGTGGGCTGGAATACCCAACCCTGACGCAGCAGGGTACGGCGGACTGGCTTGGCAATGGAACCCAGACGACTGACAGCGGTATTGGTAAAGCGCTGACCAAAACCTCTGACTTCCTGGCGGGGATTGGCGAGATCCGCAAACGTGATATCCCGGCGAACTGGGACAGCGCCATTAACTCCCGCTACATCCGTGACGCGGCGGTAGCAGCGCAATGAGATTGAGTTATCACATCGCCATCAGCGTCGTTTCGGTGGCTATTTTCTTTATCGTCTGGCAAGTGGCGACGATGCGGCAATGGGTGGACCCGCTGCTGCTGCCGTCGCTACAGGATATCGGTCTGACAACCGAAGAGCTGTTGGCTGATGGTTATCGTCAGGTGCCGTTGTGGGAGCATGTCGCAGTCAGCCTGGCCCGGGCCTTAAGCGCTTTTTCTGTGGCAATTATCATCGGCATCCCCCTGGGGTTGCTGATGGGGTTGTCGGAAGGTCTGGCGGCGGTACTGAATCCGTTCGTGCAGTTTTTGCGCCCGCTACCCAAGATTGCGCTTATTCCGCTGGCGGTCGTCTGGCTGGGGATCGGTGAGGCGTCGAAGTTCTTTCTGATCTTCATCGCCACCTTCCTGAGCGTGGTCGTGGGGGCATCTGCTGCGGTCGATCGTATTGGCCGCTCGCGCATTCGTGTGGCGCAAACGCTCGGCGCGTCGCGCAAACAGATTTTTCTGCGCGTGGTGTTGCCGGATGCGCTGCCGGAACTGTTTACCACGGTCAGGCTGTCGATAGGGATCGGCTGGACATCGCTCATCGCGGCGGAAATGGTGGCGGCCAGTTCGGGTCTCGGCTGGATGGTGATTAACGCCAGCTCGTATCTGCGAACCGATATCGTGATGCTGGGGATTCTGCTGCTCGGCGGTATCGGCTATTTACTGGATTTATTGCTGCTGGGGCTGCAACGCTTTTTTGTGCCCTGGGCGGGGAAAGAGTAATGAGTGCCATCACACTGGAAAACGTATCGCTCTCTTTTGCGGCAAAACCGCAGCCGTTCACGGTGCTGGACGATATCAGCCTGTCTCTGGAGAAAGGGGAATTTGTTGTTCTGTTGGGGCCGTCCGGCTGCGGGAAGTCCACGATCCTGAATCTGGTCGCCGGATTCAACAAGCCGGATCGCGGGCGCGTGGCGGCAGGCGGAAAGACAGTGAAGCTGCCAGGGCCAGACCGGGGAATGATCTTCCAGCAGCCAAATTTGTTTCCCTGGCTGTCGGTACTGGAAAACGTCACCTTTGGCCCACGGCTGGGGAAATACCACAAAAATGAGGTCAACGCCCAGGCGCTGGACTGGCTGACGCGGGTAGGGCTGAAAGGCTTTGAACATCATGCGCCCTGGCAACTCTCCGGCGGGATGAAACAGCGCGTGGCGCTGGCCCGCGCATGGCTGCCGGAGCCGGAGGTGTTGCTACTCGATGAACCGTTCGGCGCGCTGGATGCGCAAACGCGTCTGATGATGCAGGAACTCCTGCGCGATGCCTGGCTTGCTACCGGCACCACGCTGCTGTTTGTGACTCACGACGTAGAAGAGGCGCTGTTCCTGGCCGATCGTATTCTGATTATGTCGGCGAAGCCCGGAAAAATCGTTGAGGAGGTCATCCTGCCTTTTGGCCGCGAACGCGATATCGAAACTCTGGCTGAACACCCGGCTTACAGTGGGATCAAACATCATGTACTGCACCGGGTGCGTCAGGAGGCAAAGCGCCATTTAGGATGAAAACACCGCCAGCGTGGGCGCGTTATTTCTTAACTAATGCCCAATCATCCTCGCCTGGGGAATTAAGCGGAAGTAAAGATGCTCCGGCACCGGGCTATCCCAGGCGCCGGCATACATCGCAATCGCGATAGCGGCAAAAAGTATCCCGAGTATCAATATTGTCATGGCGACGCCCGAAAGCGCGGCCTGTAGCCATAACGGTTTTATCGCCTCGCGTTTTCCTTCCGGCGCGCCAGAAGGCGTGCGTAGTGAAAAGTTGAGCGTTGAGGCAACCGGGCAGGACTCCACGCAGGTCATGCAGCCTGTGCATTCAACGGTTCTGACCTGAATCAGCGTGTCTACCGGGATACGGGAGGGACAATTTTGAGCGCACTTTCCACAATCAATACAGCTGTCGGCATTGCGGCGGATTTTAAAGGGAGAAAAAAACGAAAACAGACCAAGTAGAGCGCCGTAAGGGCACAGATAACGACACCAGAAATGACGAATAAATAAGCTGGCGACGGCGAAAAATATGACGCAGATAAGCGTGGTTGTTCCAATATTGCGGAAAAAATCGAGCATTTTAACGTCGATAATAATGCCATAAGCTGACATCAGGAACATCTGAATACCCTGTGCAGGCATGGATAACGCGATATAAAGAAAAAAGCTCAATAACAGATATTTCAGACCGCGCAGGGGAATATCCAGCCAGCGGGGCAGGGTTATCGACGGCCCAAAGAGCGTTTCTCCGAGTTTGCCGATCAGCTCTGACAACGCGCCAACAGGGCACAGCCATGAGCAAAAAGATTTTTTTAGCAGCAGGCTGATGACGATAAATGCAACCAGAAGCAGCATGGAGGCGGCGTGAACAGGAGGGAGCAAACCGGTTTCCCAGGTGTATCGGATGTTCATCAAACCGGCGACAGGAAGCCAGCCTTCAATACCACCGGGTCTGGGGACGTAAACGCTGGCGGCGGCAGTTTCGTAATACCGGACCCAAAAATAGAATGTGATGCCAATATAAATATTGATCAGCAGGAGCAGAAATTGTGTCGCCCTGCGCCAGGTTGATGCATTTCGCCAGTCATTCCACGGCAATTTACCGCCGATGGTGCCTGGTCGACGCTGCCAGCGCGTTCTTTTCATCCCACCCATGATCTTTATTTCCCTGTGAACATGTATTCAGAATGCCACTATGCTACGGCGGTTCCCGGGGGCAGGAATTGATTTATATCGGATTAACGGCTTTTGCCACGGAATAATAATGATGGAGCAGTTTTGCGAGCGTCTGCTTTTGGAGTTGAGTTAAAATGGATGCACTTGTGCACAGTGCATGTGTGCGTTACAATGATCCTGTCCTGAGGAAACGGAAGGCAACCTGGAATGCCAAAGAAACTTGTCAGTATTGAAGACTTCCGTGACCAGTGGCTGGATGATTTTTTTATGTACTCTGCACTACATAAGAAAATTCCCCCGGATATACATTCAGCATTGGCCCGTAAGCTCGATATCATAAACGCGGCAGTGAGCTACAAGGATTTGAAGTCACCGCCGGGTAACCGATACGAAGAACTGGAAGGTAAATTGCAGGAATATTCTTCGATAAGAGTTAACAAGCAATATCGTTTGATATTCAAATGGGTGAACGGCAAGGCACAAGACCTCTACCTTGATCCACATGAGTATTAAACAAGCGTGAAACTATCGGCTTAGCCATTTGTACAAGGTTAAGCCGAGTCAGCGGCTTAATTGCCCTCAAAATGGATGGACTAACTCATGAACCAGGCAACCAGAAAACCCACGACAGTTGGTGATATCCTTCTGTATGAATACCTGGAACCGCTTGACCTCAAAATTAATGATCTCGCGGAAATGTTGCAGGTGCATCGTAATACCGCCAGCGCATTGGTTAACAACAATCGTAAACTCACGACTGACATGGCTTTTCGCCTGTCTAAAGTTTTCGATACCTCTGTAGAGTTCTGGATGAACCTGCAAACTGCTGTAGATGTATGGGAAACTGAAAACAATGCCCGCCTTCAGGTAGAGATGAGCAGGGTGATTACGGCGAGCGATTTTCTTGCGGAACGTCAGAAACAAGAAAAGAAAGTCGCGTGACCAGCCGAAAGAATGGAAAAGGCTGCAAGGTTTAACCGTTGAGGCCAGCAGCTTCCCTGTGACGTTAATGTGAGTTTTTTACCGTATCGCGGTGATAAAAATAAGGGGGCTGGCAGTGTGCCAACCCCCGTTTATTATTTTATGGGTGTTTGATAAAGCGGGAAAGACGCTGTATCAGCAAGCGGTTTTCCTGGCGTAGCCGGTCATTTTCTTCCAGCAAGGTCAGCGTCATCGCGATGCCTGGCCAGTCCAGCGCCAGCTCCTGGCGCAAGCGTAAAGCACGCTGCACGACGATCGCCGCATGATCGTCAAATAACCAGGATGCGGTTTCGTTCTCGCAGGGCTCGATCACCCCAAGCCCGACAATTTCGTTAAGCTCTTCCTCCGAAACCCCGGTATGCAGGCAAAATTCGGTAATTGTAAAGGTGACGGTTACGTTAGCCATTATGCTTTCCCCCACTCTTTGCGTGGATCAAAGGAGGACTGCGCGTCCGCCAGTTGCTGCCACAGGGCTGTGGCACTGTCGTCGGGTTTCGGCGGCATCACGATTTTGATCACAGCGTACAGGTCGCCCGTGTGTTTTTTGCTGACCAGGCCTTTGCCTCTGATGCGCAGGCGCTGCCCGGCCTGACTGCCTGGCGGGATGGTCAGCAGAATCTTCTCTTTTAGCGTTGGTACGGCGACCTTCGCGCCCAGCGCGGCCTCCCACGGGGCGAGAGGAACCACAATCTCCAGATCCTGATTGACGATATCAAACAGAGGATGCGGCGCGATATGAATCACTAACCACAGATCGCCATTCGGCCCGCCGTTTTCCCCCGGCGTTCCCTGGCCTTTCAGACGAATGCGCTGGCCGTTGCCAACGCCTGCGGGAATTTTCACATTCAGCGTTTTAGGGATCTCACGCTCCACAAGACCGAACGCGTTATACACCGGCAAGTTATAGCTGATCGTCCGGCTGTGTTCGGCAAGGGTTTCCTCCAGGAACACCGCCACTTCAATCTCAATATCGTGGCCGCGCGTCGCCTGACGCTGGCGGGATTGTCGGCCGTGTTGCCCAAAGATGGACGAGAAAATGTCGTCAAAATCTTCGGCGTTATAACTCTGGCCTTCGCCCTGCTGGAACTGTCGGTTGAACTGCGGATCGTTGCGGTGTTGCCACAATTGGTCGTATTCGGCGCGGCGCTGTTCATCACTCAGCACTTCCCATGCTTCCGCCACCTCTTTAAAGCGGGCTTCGGCATCAGGCTCTTTGCTGACATCAGGATGGTATTTGCGGGCCAGTCGGCGGTAGGCGGTCTTGATAGTCTTGAGATCGTCCGTCGGTTTCACGCCCATAATGGCGTAATAATCCTTTAATTCCATAGCGTTATCTCGCGTAAATCAATACATACGGCAGGGAATCCCCGGAAAAGTCATCGTTGTTAAGTGTAGGGTAAACCCGAAAGATGCGTATGAAAACAGCAAAATCATTATTAAAACTAATGCGTTTCGCCTGTAATAAGCGGGGCGACGCCGACATAACTTTACAGCGCAAAGGTTGCTAAAACCTTGTCAGTGGCTAAGATAACTCGCGTCAATCAGTGAGGATGTCATGGCGAAACGTCAACAACTGGGATGGTGGTTCCTCTGCCTGGCATGTGTTGTGGTGATAGTTTGCACCGCGCAGCGCATGGCGGGTCTGCACGCCTTGCAGATGGCGCCAGCCGCGACGGCGGTCGTCACTCAGGCGGATAGCTCGTCTGCTGATGATGCCTCGCCCGTGACGCCATGCGAACTCAGCGCGAAATCATTGCTTGCCGTGCCGCCCGTGTTGTTTGAAGGGGCGATTCTCGCGCTGTGTCTGTTGTTGTCCCTGCTGGCGCCCGTACGCGCCGTACGCCTGCCATTCTTTCCACCGCGAGCAATCTCGCCTCCCACACTCAGAGTCCATCTACGCTTCTGCGTATTCCGTGAATGACAGTCTGGCCGTTGCTGACTGTTAATTACCTGTTCACGGAGAAAAAATATGATCACTGTTTTCAGGCAGACTTTGTGCTGTCTGTTATTGCTATGGCTGCCCGTCTCGTGGGCGGCAGAAAGCGGCTGGCTGCGCTCGCCGGATAACGACCATGCCAGCGTCCGCCTGCGCGCGGACACGTCCCCGGAAGGCGAAACCCAGTTACTGTTGGATGTAAAACTGGAAAACGGCTGGAAAACCTACTGGCGTTCGCCGGGGGAAGGGGGCGTGGCCCCCGCCATTGCCTGGAAAGAAAATATGCCTGCGGTTGACTGGTTCTGGCCGACGCCGTCGCGCTTTGACGTCGCCGGTATGACCACTCAGGGTTATCACCACCGCGTGACCTTCCCAATGACGGTTCGCGGTCCGTCACCCGCGATGCTCAGCGGCGTGCTGACCTTGTCCACTTGCAGCAATGTCTGCCTGTTGACCGATTACCCCTTTACCCTCAAACCTTCGGCGCATGACCCGGCGTTCGCGCATGACTATGCCCAGGCGATGGGGCAGATCCCGCTCTCCCGGGGGCTGACGCAGACGCTCAGCGTGGGCGCTCGTCCTGGTGCGCTGGTGGTTGAAGCCACGCGTGCCGGAGGCTGGCCATCACCAGCATTGTTTCTCGACGCCGTTGATAACGCTGATTTTGGCAAGCCGCAACTGCGTGTTGAGGGCGAAAAACTGCTGGCGACGGTTCCTGTCAGCGACGGCTGGGGAGAAGGGGCACCCGATTTGCGTGGTCAAACGGTCACGCTGGTACTGGCGAATGACGGCGTGGCTCAGGAAAGTACCCTGGCGATCGGCAGTACGACGGCAAAAATGGCCGATAGCGCCGAACTGCCGCTCTGGCAGGTGATGTTGATGGCGCTGGCGGGTGGGTTAATTCTCAACCTGATGCCCTGCGTGCTGCCCGTGCTGGGGATGAAGCTCGGCTCGATTCTGCTCGTCGAAGAGAAAAGTCGTCAGCGGATACGGCGGCAGTTTCTGGCGTCGGTTGCCGGGATTATTGCCTCTTTTATGGCGCTGGCGATGCTAATGACCGTTCTGCGGCTGACCCATCAGGCGCTCGGGTGGGGCATTCAGTTCCAGAGTCCGTGGTTTATTGGGTTTATGGTGCTGGTGATGTTGATCTTCAGCGCCAGCCTGTTCGGGCTGTTTGAATTCCGTCTGCCTTCCGCGATGACAACCCGACTTGCTACCCACGGCGGCAACGGGATGGCCGGTCATTTCTGGCAGGGCGCGTTTGCCACGCTGCTGGCGACGCCGTGCAGCGCGCCGTTTCTCGGGACGGCCGTTGCGGTGGCGTTGACGGCCTCCTTCCCGGTGTTATGGGGGCTGTTTCTGGCGCTCGGGGTGGGGATGAGCCTGCCGTGGCTGTTTGTCGCGCTACGCCCTGGTCTGGCGCTGCGCCTGCCGCGCCCCGGACGCTGGATGAACGGATTGCGGCGCGTACTGGGCGTTATGATGCTCGGTTCGGCGATCTGGCTGGCGACGCTCCTGTTGCCGCATCTGGGATACGCGACAGGCAGCCCGGCGAAAGAGCGCGTCGTCTGGCAGCCGTTGAGCGAACAGGCGATCCAGGACGCGCTTGCGCAGCACAAACGTGTATTCATTGACGTTACTGCTGAGTGGTGCATTACCTGCAAGGTCAATAAGTACAACGTGTTACAGCGAGAAGAGATACAGGATGCGCTGCAACAGCCGGATGTTGTCGCATTGCGCGGCGACTGGACGCTACCTGCGGATGACATCACCGACTTTTTGAAAAAACGCGGCCAGGTGGCTGTGCCGTTTAACCAGATTTATGGCCCCGGTTTACCGCAGGGTCAGTCATTGCCCACGCTGCTGACGCGCGATGCGGTGCTGCAAACGTTGCGCGATGCGAAAGGAGTTACGCCATGAAATATCTGATGATTATGCTGTTAGCGCTGTTTACCGGTCTGAGCGCGGCGAAAGAACCCGCGCCGTTTACGCCGGAGCAGGAAAAGCAAATTGAAGCGCTGATCCAGGAAGCGCTGTTTAACGATCCTGCCAGCCCACGGATAGGCGCGGAGAAGGCGACGCTGACGCTCGTCAACTTTACGGACTACAACTGTCCGTACTGCAAGCAGCTTGATCCGTTGCTGGAGAAGATCGTGCAAAAGTATCCGCAGGTCGCGGTAGTGATTAAGCCGCTGCCGTTTAAGGGCGAAAGCTCGGTACTGTCGGCGCGTACCGCGTTAACCACCTGGCGTGAGCATCCGCAGCAGTTTTTAGCGCTGCATGAGAAACTGATGCAGAAAAAGGGCTACCACACCGCCGCCAGTATTAAACAGGCGCAGGAAAAGTCCGCCGCCACGCCGGTTACGCTGGATGAGAAAAGCATGGAGACGTTGAGCACCAATCTGCAACTTGCCCGGCTGGTTGGCGTTCAGGGGACGCCGGCAACCATCATTGGCGACGAGATGATCCCCGGTGCGGTATCGTGGGAGACCCTTGAGGCAGTGGTGAAAGAAAAACTGGCGGTGGCCCATGCTCAGTAAACTGCGCCGCTGGCTGCGTGAAGGCGCGATCTTACTGGTTCTGCTGGCTGGCGTGATAATCCTGCTGGATGTCTGGCGTTCTCCGCAGATGCCGGCCATGTTTGACAGCACGCCGCTGCATACGCTGGACGGGGAAACCGTAACGCTGGCGTCGATCAGTGAAGAACGCCCGGTGCTGCTCTACTTCTGGGCGAGCTGGTGCGGTATCTGCCGTTTCACCACGCCGGATGTCGCCCGTTTGCAGTCGGAAGGGGAGAACGTCATGACCATCGCGCTGCGTTCCGGTAATGATGGGGAGGTTTCCCGCTGGTTATCGCGTAAAGGGGTGACGTTCCCCGTCGTGAATGATAGCGGCGGTGAGATATCACGAAACTGGGAAATCAGCGTCACGCCAACGCTGGTGGTGGTGTCGAAGGGGCAGGTGGTAACCACGACCAGCGGCTGGACCAGCTACTGGGGCATGAAGTTACGTCTGTGGCGGGCAGCCATGTTTTGATAGCGTGCCGGGGAAACCCGGCATTTTTTAACCTATTGTCAGGATGTGTAAAACGAGCGGAGAGCGCGTTTTCTGTTATTTTTGCTGCTCTTTTACCGACGCCAGTTATTATTTTTTACCGCTGCCTGACGTTGCAAACCTGAATTGATAATGGCATATCTGTTTTAATTGAATGAAAGTCTGTGATACGTTCAGGCGATTTTTTCGATTTCCATTTTGACAGGGATAACAATTCAATGCGCAAGGGTAAAATTATTGTTGCATCAATGATGGTGCTTTGTGTCCTTATTTTTGTTGCGGCGGCAGCATGGTTTATGCTGTTCCAGGGAGAAATGACGGAGCCGACAGGGGAGGAAAAACAGGCGGCGATTTTACACGCTGCGGGCCTGATGAAATCAGAGGCCCAGGATAAAAAATCAGTCGAAACGCTCTATCATCGTTATATTATTCAACGCCATGTTAATTTAGATTCCGGCGAGCTGGTGGCTGAAAGCAGCACGGACGCCGCGCGCCAGAAGTGTGAAAAACTTGCCCCTGAACGCGACCCAGCGCAGGTTCGTCAGCGCTGTACGGTGGCGGATGTGTTCTTTGTGAAAGATAAAAATAATGAAATTCAGCAGGTTATCATTCCAGTTACCGGTAAGGGCGCGAAATCTATGATGCATGCGTTTCTTGCTCTGGGGCTGGACGGTCGTACGGTGAGAAATCTGTATTATTATCAGCAACGGGAAACGCCGTTTCTGGGGGCTAGGGTGGAAGACGCCAGTTGGCGCAAACAGTGGCCAGGGAAACGATTATTAGATAACAGCGGACATCCTGCATTGAAAATAGTACAGGATAAACCTGAACATGCCGATGAATATACCGTTGACGGTATTTCCGGTGCGACGTTGACATCAACCGGCGTTGAGAAAAGTATTAACTACTGGATGGGGCCGCAGGGATATGGTCAATTCTTACAGCGCCTTGCCAGCGATCGAAATAACCTTAATCTTTGAATATTGCTGTACGCAATAACGCGTTTTATTTCTGCCTGCCGACAATGAATAACATCACTGTCGGCAGGGGGATTTATTCCTCTGTTACCGCGCCTGCCTTGCCGTTAATTCCATGAGAAAAACAGGGAGATAACGTCCCTTTTATCAACGCATAATGTGTGTGTTCATCACGATTTGATGAAATAAGTTTACATAACTTGTCGTCTGCTGACATTTTTATGATCCAGGTCATGTACAACGCGACAAAAAGATATAATGATAATAATTATCATTTGTATTCTTTGGCGGTGTGCACGTGCGTAACTTCCGTAACTCTTTGTTGGTTACTCTCTTTGGCTTGTTTATAAGCATGAGTGTCTGGGCGTCGACGAATTATGCGCCTTTGATTGAAGATATCGAACAACGTCTTGATAAAACAGCGGAACTTTATCAGCAACAGCATACCGACGAGGCGCGCCGCACGGTACAAATGGCCTATTTTGAGGTGTTCGAGAACCTGGAAGGGCCGATCCGCATCAACATTTCTGCGCGCAAAAGTTACGAGATGGAGAGCGCATTCGGCGAGATCCGTCGAATGATTGGCGAGAAAAAACCGCTCGCTGACGTTCAGGCGCGCATTGACTGGCTGAAAGCCGCACTGCGCGAAGTGGAACCGGTGCTGGATGGCGGACATCGTCTGGTGGCCGAAGAGCAGCACAACGCGCTGTCCAGGGACGACATTGCCGTTCACTGGCAGGAGAGTTTCAGGACGATCGACGATCTGCTGGCGCAGGCGGTCACTGAATATCAGGCCGGGAACTACAGCGTTGCCAGTCAGCACGTTCAACAGGCGCACTATCAGGGCTTTAAAAACTCTGAGATGGAGATGTCCCTCAGACAAAACCGTTCTGCAAAAGATGCCGCCGCCATTAACCAACAATTCTCATCCCTGATTGCGCTGACCGCGCAACCTGACCATATCAACGATGTCTCTTATCAGGTCACTACGCTGTTACAGGATATCGAGGATATCTTACCCGGCTTGCCAACTACCCGTGACGATCAGCAGGTTGCCGCAGCGCAAAGCGCAGACAACATTCCGGCGGCGGACGAGGGAAATAACCGCACCGACTGGGCTGAGGTGACGACGGGAATTAACCAGAGCATTCAGGACGCGATAGCGCGCTATCAGGGCGGCGATGCGAAGAATGCGATTCTGGATATCCAGGATACCTACTTCGACCGCTTCGAAGCCAGCGGCATGGAAAACAAAATCGGCTCTCGCGATTCGGCATTTAAAACCACGCTGGAGGCGTATTTTACCCGCCTGGTCAGTCTGATGAAGGCCGGTCAGCCGGTTGAGCGCCTGAATGCAGAGGCCAGCGCGCTGGCGCAGGATCTGCAAAAAGCCGTGACGATGCTGGGCGAAGGCGAAGAAACCCAGTGGAGTCTGCTGCTCTATAGTCTGATGATCATCGTGCGCGAGGGGCTGGAAGCGCTGCTGATTGTGGCGGCAATCGTGGCCTATATGGTGAAAAACAATCATCAGGATAAGCTGCCGCTTATCCGTCAGTCGGTAATTGTGGCGCTGATCGCCAGCGTCATCACCGCCGCTATCTTCCAGATGCTGTTTACTAACTCCGGCGCCAGCCGTGAACTGCTGGAAGGCATAACGATGCTGATTGCCGTCGTGATGCTGTTCTTTATGAGTTACTGGCTGCTGTCCAAAGTGGAAGCGCGCCACTGGAAAGCCTGGCTGGAAGGCAAACTGTCTCATTCCCTGTCGCGAGGCTCCCTGGTCGGACTATGGCTGACCAGCTTCCTGGCGGTGTACCGAGAAGGGGCGGAAACGGTGCTGTTCTATTACGCTCTGATTGGCGATGCAAACACGGTATCCGGCCATATGGCGATTGGCGCCGGTTTTGTGATTGGCTGCGTGCTGCTGCTGCTCGCCTGGCTGGTGATGCGTTACTCAGTGGTACGCCTGCCGCTGAAACCCTTCTTTATGTTTACCGGCAGTTTCATGTATCTGATGGCCTTCGTCTTTGCGGGCAAAGGTGTTCTGGAACTGGTGGAAGGCAAACTGTTCCAGCCTACGTTGATTAACGGCTTCCCTGAAATCAGCTGGCTGGGGATTTATCCCTACGTGGAAACGTTGTTACCGCAGGTCGTATTGCTGCTCGCGGCGCTGGTGGCGCTGTGGGTGATGCGGCGCAAAAGCGCGGTTCCCGGGGAGACGATAAAAAATAACCCATAATCGTTGTATAGCCGTTGTTTTAGACGAGAGGATACGTTTGATGACCATGAAGAAAACCCTGATTGCCAGCGCAGTGATGGCCAGCATTTTCACTGCGCCAGCCGCGTTTGCTTTTAAAGAGTACCCGGCAGGCGAGCCTGTCACCATGAATGAAATGGAGCTGGCGGCCGTTTACCTGCAACCGATTGATATGGAACCGCGCGGCATGGGCTTACCGGCAGCAAAAGCCGATGTTCACCTTGAAGCGGATATCCACGCTGTAGAAGGCAATAAAAACGGTTTTGGCGCAGGGGAATGGATCCCGTACCTGACCATCAGCTACACCCTGGTCAACAACGACACGGGCGAAAAACAGGAAGGCACCTTCATGCCGATGGTTGCCAGCGACGGCCCGCACTATGGCGCGAACATCAAAATGATGGGCGTGGGCAACTATAAAGTGACCTACCACATTGAACCGCCGTCAAAAGCCGGGATGCATCGCCATACTGACAGCGAAACAGGCGTAGGCCGCTGGTGGAAACCGTTTGATGTGAGCTACGAGTTTAAATATGTCGGTCTGAACTAAAACCGACTAACCAACGCGCCTGGAGGATTCCCCCTTCTGGCGCGTTGGTCAGACCGATCATATGCCCGTCGCCTAATTCAACCCGCCGTACAGAGTCGAAGTTATGAGTTACTTTTTCGTCACGACGCTACAGGTCTTTTTCTGCATTGCGCTTCTTTCCGGTGTTCTCTGGAGTCGAAACGATCCTCCCTCTTTACGTCCACTGACCTGGACGCTGCTGACCGGGCTGATTGCCGGCGTGCTGGCGGGACTGTTTATTCACGGCAGCCAACCGGTACAACTGCTGCTGGTTGGGGCGGAGGTCATGGTATCGCTGCTGTTTGTCCTCAGTTTCTGGTGGGCTTCAACGCGTATCCGCTATCTGTGGCAGGGGATTCTGATTTTCGGCGCTGCCCGCCATTGGGCGCTGGACCCTAATCTGGGCGGGCTGACCAGTACGCATGTGCTGAATACTGACCTGTTGTTAAACCTGACGGCCGTCGTTCTCGCTTTTGCGATCCTCTGTCTGGCGGGCGTACTCTGCGCGATGC
Organism: Citrobacter sp. CK191; assembly: GCF_030333435.1. Taxonomy (NCBI): domain Bacteria; kingdom Pseudomonadati; phylum Pseudomonadota; class Gammaproteobacteria; order Enterobacterales; family Enterobacteriaceae; genus Citrobacter; species Citrobacter sp. CK191. The sequence continues at coordinate 109,501 of NZ_JAOWFX010000033.1, forward strand.
TGCTGCGGCGTATTCGTGGCCTGTACTGGCCGTTAACGCTGATTTTACTGGTGATGATCTGGCTGCCGCTGAGCGGCAACCTGCTGTTGTTGCTGATGAAATTACAGGTTGTTCCGCTGGGAAAATCACTGCTGAGCTTCGTGGCGAAAGTCACAAATAACACGGCGCTGTATAACTGGGCGGGAGCCGCGCTGCTGCTGGCCCTGGCGCTGTGCTGGCTTCCGGCGCTGTTGCGGGCTTTTCGACAGACGCGGGAAACCGAAGAACCGATCGCTCACCGTCTGGCGCTGGCGCAGCGTCGCAACGCTTTGCGGCTGTGGCTGGTCACAATCGGTTGCGCGGTGGTCGTTATCGCAGGCCAGCTGTGGTGGGATAAAGTGGCCTCGCAGCCGCCGCAACTCTCTGAAGCCGTGCCCGTAACGCTGGGGAGCGATGGCATGGTGCGCCTGCCGGTCGAACAGCTTCGTGACGGTAAACTGCATCGTTTCGTCTGGGTGGCGGACGATGGCAAAGCGGTGCGCTTCTTCGTGATTAACCGCTATCCCGACAAGCTGCGTTTTGGCGTGGTGTTCGACGCCTGCCTGCTGTGCGGCGATCAGGGTTATGTCATGGAGGGCAATCAGGTTATCTGCGTCGCCTGCGGAGTGCATATTTTTATTCCATCTATCGGCAAGGCCGGTGGCTGTAACCCGGTGCCGATTGAAAACTGGCACAATGATGAAAAAGAGCTGGTGATCCCCGGTAAAGAACTGGCGACAGGGGTGAACTACTTCTCGACGGTCATGACCATTAAAGTGACCGATCCGGTCGATGGTTCAACGTTGACCAATACCTCAGCCGATTACAAATACAGCTATGGCGGCAAGACCTGGTTCTTCTCGTCAGAGGCTAACTATGAACGCTTCCGTGAAACGCCGGAGCAGTTTGTTCCTGCCGACATGAGGGAGGAATAATCATGCTGTGGCGGATGTTACGACAATCCTGGGGGCGCAATTTACGCCGCAAAGTGCTGGCGATAATCACCGTTTTTCTGGCCTCCAGCCTGATCTCGGCGCTGCTGGCGGTGTCCATTGATATCGGCGACAAAATGTCCAGAGAGCTGAAGTCTTATGGTGCGAACATTTTGATTGAACCCGCCGGACAGGCTGCGCTGCCCGCGCTGTTTAGTGAGAGCAGTAATCCGCTTTCCGGTCAGGATTTTCTTGATGAAGCCGAGCTGCCGAACATCAAAGATATCTTCTGGCGAAACAACATTGTCGGGTTTGCGCCGATGCTCGGCGGCGAAGCCAGCGTGGAGGGAGAACCGGTGCGGATTCTGGGCACCTTCTTCAGTCAGCCAGTGGATATTCCTGATGAAGAGGGATATGAGACGGGGCAGAAAACGGTCAGCCCTTACTGGCAGGTGACCGGCGACTGGCCGCAGGAACCGGTAGGCACAGAGCCGCAGACCTTAGTCGGGCACGCGCTGGCGCGGCAAATGGGCTGGAAACCCGGTGATAAGCTGACATTACGTACCGAAGGCGAAGCGGCGCAGGTCACCGTCAGCGGTATCCTCTCCAGCGGCGGCGATGAAGATAACCAACTGGTGATGCCGCTAAGCACGGTACAGCACCTGCTGGGGCTACCCGGAAAAGTGCAGGCGATTCGCGTCTCGGCGCTGACGGTGCCGGAAAACGAACTGTCCCGCCGCGCGCGGGAAAACCTGGACGCGCTCAATGCCGAAGAGTACGACCTCTGGTATTGCACGGCCTATGTGTCGTCGATCGCGCATCAGCTGGAAGAGGCGATTTCCGGCGCGGAAGTGCGCCCGGTATGGCAGGTCGCGGCGTCTGAAGGGGTGGTGATTGATAAAATTCAGCTGCTGATGGCGGTCGTTACCGTCGCGGCGCTGGCGGCTTCCGCAATGGGGATCGCCTCGCTGATGACCAGCACCATTATGGAACGCGCCAAAGAGATCGGTTTGATGAAGGCGCTGGGTGCGCGACAGTGGCAAATCATGCTGCTGTTCTACCTGGAAGCGGCGTCCAGCGGGCTGGCGGGCGGCGCGCTGGGATGTATTGCCGGGTGGGGGCTGGCGAAAGCGATTGGCGTCATGCTCTTCGACGCGCCGCTTAATTTTGCCTGGATTGTGGTGCCGTGCGTACTGGTGATTGCGGTACTGATTGCGTTGATCGGCACCTGGTTCCCGGCCCGGCGGATCGCCCGACTGTATCCTGTGGAGGTGCTGTATGGCCGCTAAACGTACCATGCTCTGGCTGCTGGTGTGGCGGGCGCTGCGTCTGCGTTTTCAGCGGGTCAGCGTGGTGTTTGCCGCGCTGATGGTGGGGGCGACCATCGTGACGGCGCTTTCTGCCGTCTGGTTCGACATTAACACCAAAATGAGCGAAGAACTGCGCACCTTCGGCGCGAATTTTTACATCGGGCCGGGGCACGGTTCCAGTATGCCGCAGCAGGAGTTGCAGAGCATTCTCGATCAGGCGCCGCAGGGGCTGGTGCATGGCGCCAGTCCGTGGTTGTACGGCATGGCGCGCACCGAGCTGGAAAAAGTGGTGATGGTTGGCGTGTGGTTCGAGTCGCTGCAAAAACTGGTGCCGTACTGGCAGGTCACCGGTAGCTGGATTGGCGTCAGTTTTGACGACCGTAACGCGATGATCGGCGTCAAACTGGCGGAACGCCTCAACGTGCAGCCGGGCGACAGCATCACGCTGGTGGATCACAATCAGCGTAAGAATTTGCAGATTAAAGGCATTGTGGAGTCTGGCGATGCGACGGACAACATGCTGATCGTCAGCCTCGATGTGGCGCAGGCCTGGCTGCATCAGCCGGGCAAAATCAGCCACGGCTTGCTGAGCGTCAGTAACGATGTCGGCCAGGTGGAGAACTATGCCAGCCGGTTGCAGGCGCAGTATCCTGACCTGGAGATTCGTCCGGTGCGTAAGGTCTCTGCTTCCGAAGGGCAGGTGCTGGATAAAATTAAAGGTTTGATGGGGCTGGTCTCGATCGTGATTCTGGCGCTCTCTTCGCTGTGCGTGAATACCACGCTGATGGCGATTGTCGGCGAGCGGGCGCGCGAGTTTGCGCTGCAAAAAGCGCTTGGTTCCAGCAACGGCGATATTGTGCGGCAAATTCTGCTGGAAACCAGCATCATCGCGCTGGCGGCGGTGGCGTGCGGCTGGGTACTGGGATATTTGCTGGCGCAACTGTTGGGATTAACGGTGTTTAATGCCGCCATTTCGCTGCGTCTGCCGGTGTTGCCCATTACTCTGGTGTTGTCTTTACTGGTCGCCATTCTGGCGGCGATTGTTCCGGTGCGACGCGCGGTAAGCGTCGAGCCTGCTAAAGTGCTGAAAGGAGAGTAGCGCCATGTCCGTTACGCATATCCCTCAGGTGGCGATCGAAACCCGCCACTTATACAAACGGTTCGGTGACGTTACCGCCCTGGATGACATTAATCTGCGCATTGCGCAGGGTGAATTTGTCGCCATTATGGGCGCTTCTGGTTCTGGTAAAACCACGCTGATGAATATTCTGACGTGCCTTGATACGGCGACGGAAGGGCAGGTGTTTCTTGACGGCACCGATGCCGCCGCGCTGGATGAAGAGGGGCGTCGTCGCTTTCGCGCCGAGAAAATCGGCCTGGTATTTCAGCAGTTCCATTTGATCCCGTTCTTAACTGCGCTGGAAAACATCATGCTCGCCCAGCATTACCACAGCGTGGTGGATGAAGCGGCGGCGAGGAAAGTGCTGGAGCAGGTAGGGCTTGGGCATCGTGTGACGCACCTGCCGAGCCAGCTTTCCGGTGGTGAGCAGCAGCGTGTGTGTATCGCCCGGGCGCTGGTCAACGAACCGCCGGTTATTTTCGCGGATGAACCGACGGGCAACCTGGATGAAGAGAATGAGCAGCGGGTGCTGGATCTGCTCACCGATCTGCATCGTCAGGGGCGCACGATTGTGATGGTGACGCACAACCCTGCGCTTGGGCAGTTTGCCGACCGTATTCTGCGGCTGCAACACGGTAAATATCTGGGGGAGGAGGCCAATCAACATGCGCTGGCATAATGTGCTGTTACTCGCGGCGGCGATCCTGATAAGCGGGTGTAAAGAAGAAAAGCTGGCGGTCGGGGCACCGGCCCCGGCGCTGGCGGCGTTTGATCTGCAAGGCCAGGAGTCAGGCCTTGAACGCTGGCAAGGAAAGGCGGTGTACCTGAATTTTTGGTCTGCGGGATGCGGGGGGTGTCTGGCGGAAATGGACACGCTGGAAGCGCTGAGCAAAAAATGGGGCGATAAAGTGGTGGTTGTGGCGGTCAATACCGATCCTGAAACGGTCAGGATTAACGATCTGCTGGCAAAGCATCAGATAACCTATCCGGTGGTGCGCGATCAGCTCAACATTACCCAGGAACGTTATCAGGTGATCGGCACGCCGACCTCCGTACTGATTGACCCCGAAGGACGCGTCCTGGAGCTACACCAGGGTATGCGTAAGCCGCCTGAGTTAGAGGCCACGTTTGCGCGCCTGGCGGCGCGATGAACGACGCGTACGGAGAGATACCCAATGGCATTTATCTGGAACGACGAAAGCCTTGCGATTCTGCGGGAAAACGCGGGCATCCTCACGACAGAGCAGATAGCGCAACTGCTTCACACCAATATTACCGCCGTGCGGAATATGGCCTATCGGCTGAAACTGAGCCTTCGGGTGACGGCGTATAATCACCGACGCATAGCGCAGGTTCAGGCGCTTTATGCCTCTGAGACGTTGAGTCTCAAAGAGATCGCGGCGAAAACGGGGCTGACGGCCAGTACCGTGCAATATATCGTATACGTGAAATCAAAAAATAAGCCCTACGCCACCACGGAATATGTCTCTTTTGAAACGGAGAACGCCGTTCATTACCGCGTGCAAAAAGAATTTGTCGATACGGAGCGTTCCCTGCTGGACAACATCTCTGATAACACGCGATTTCGTGAACTGTATCTGACGGACGGCACTTTTTATTGCGCCCGCAATATTAAGTATGAGGTTTTTATCTCGGAATAACCGGAACATGCTGACCTGCCGGTTATCTTCTGGAATCTCCCGTTTTGCGAAACCGTTCCCGGAAAAATGTCATATTTCTGTCACACTCTATGAGGATTGATAACAACGAGAGGTTGTAGGGATGAAAAAATCGATACTCGTCGCCGCTGTGGCAGGGGCTGTTTTATTGTCGTCCGCCGCGCAAGCGCAGACAACGCCGGAAGGTTATCAACTGCAACAAGTGTTGATGATGAGCCGACACAACTTGCGCGCGCCGTTGGCCAATAATGGCAGCGTGCTGGAGCAGTCCACGCCGAATCAGTGGCCGGAGTGGGATGTGCCCGGCGGGCAGCTCACCACGAAAGGTGGTGTGCTGGAAATTTATATGGGCCACTACATGCGAGAATGGCTGGCGGAGCAGGGGATGGTCACGTCAGGCGAATGCCCGACGCCGGACACGGTATATACCTATGCCAACAGTCTGCAACGTACCGTCGCGACGGCACAATTCTTTATCACCGGCGCTTTCCCTGGGTGCGACATTCCGGTACATCATCAGGAAAAAATGGGCACGATGGACCCAACGTTTAATCCGGTGATCACCGATGACTCTGCGGCGTTTAGCCAGAAAGCGGTGCAGGCGATGGAAAAAGAGCGCAGCCAGATGCAGCTTGACGACAGCTATCAACTGCTGGCGCAGATGACGGACTACAAAGATTCACCGTCCTGCAAAGAAAAACAGCAGTGTTCGCTGACCGAAGCCAAAGACGCCTTTAGCGCGAAGTATCAGGAGGAGCCTGGCGTTTCGGGGCCGCTGAAAGTCGGCAACTCGCTGGTGGATGCGTTTACGCTGCAATACTACGAAGGCTTCCCGATGGATCAGGTCGCCTGGGGCGAGATTAAATCCGATCAGCAGTGGAAAGTCCTGTCAAAGCTGAAGAACGGGTATCAGGACAGCCTGTTTACCTCGGGTGAAGTGGCGCGCAACGTCGCCAAACCGCTGGTCAAATATATTGATAAAGCGCTGGTGACTGACCGTAGCAGCGCGCCGAAAATTACCGTTCTGGTGGGGCATGACTCGAATATTGCTTCGCTGCTGACGGCGCTGGATTTCAAACCTTACCAGTTGCACGATCAGTACGAACGCACCCCGATTGGCGGCAAGATTGTGTTCCAGCGCTGGCATGACAGCAAAGGCAATCGCGACCTGATGAAAATCGAATATGTGTATCAGAGCTCGCAGCAGTTGCGTAACGCGGACGTCCTGACGCTGAAATCACCGGCGCAGCGCGTCACGCTGGAACTGGCAGGATGCCCGATAGACGCAAACGGCTTCTGTCCTCTTGATAAGTTCGATAACGTGTTGAACAGCGCGGCAAAATAGCAGAGGTTCTCCCCCGCGCAGGCGGGGGAGAAAAGGTCAGACATTTTTACGTTCGATGGTTTGTTCGCCCCAAAATAGCGAATCTTTATCCGTCTTCTCAAAGGCTTTAAGCAACACTTCGTCGCTGCCTTCCTCCCAAATTTTTTCAGCCAGTTTCTCGTCATACTTCGCGACTTCAAAAATGGCTTCGGCTATTTCTGGTGATGTATTACGCAGACTTGCCCATTCGCCGACGTGATGAGCCTTCGCTTCTTGAGTTGGCATTCGAATCCTCCTGTTGAAGATTAGCCGTTGAGTTTTACTGCCAGACCTGCAACATATTCACCCTGATAGCGAGCGATAGAAAGTTCTTCCTGGCTTGGCTGGCGTGAACCATCGCCCCCGGCAATTGTGGTGGCGCCGTATGGCGTACCGCCGCGAACCTGCGAGACGTCAAACAGTTCCTGCGCGGCGTAACCGATAGGGACAATCACCATGCCGTGGTGAGCCAGCGTGGTCCAGGTTGAGGTAATGGTTTGTTCCTGACCGCCGCCGGTGCCTGTCGAGCTGAATACGCTGGCGAGTTTTCCATACAACGCGCCGGATGCCCACAAACCGCCCGTCTGGTCCAGGAAGGTGCGCATCTGGCCTGACATATTGCCAAAGCGCGTCGGCGTACCAAAAATGATGGCGTCGTAATCAGGCAGTTCCTGCGGGGTTGCGACTGGTGCGTTTTGTGTTTTACCTCCGGCCTTTGCGAAGATTTCAGGCTGCATCGTTTCCGGTACGCGTTTGATAATGACTTCTGCGCCGTCCACTTTGTTTGCCCCTTCCGCCACCGCATGCGCCATAGTTTCGATGTGTCCGTACATGGAATAATAAAGCACCAGAATTTTTGCCATTTTGCACTACTCCTCGAGTTAACCGTGTCCGTAGCGATTCGCTACCTCTATTTAAAGATATGACGTCCTGGAGAGAGTGCAAATATCACAACCATTTCTTTGATTTATAACAAAATTTATCAACGTCGTTTTTGTTGCAAAATGATACATTTTTCGCCGTTCGGATTTCTTTAACCATAAGAGAGGCTTATTGATTTCCTGGGGGGATTATTCCTGTCCCCCTGACGAACCTGTTGCAGAATATTACGATTTACTGGTCAGCCGGGGTAACTTCGCTAAGCTTAGTTCCGCGTGGCAATAATTGTGGCGTCTGCCATATGCCGCGTGAGGAGATCTTCCTCAACACCGATGCAATATGATGTCTAATCTATGACGGAGGTCAGTAATGGCAAACCATCGGGGCGGTTCCGGTAATTTTGCGGAAGACCGCGAAAGAGCATCAGAAGCAGGTCGTAAAGGTGGCCAGCACAGCGGGGGCAACTTTAAGAATGACCCGCAGCGTGCATCAGAAGCAGGCAAAAAAGGGGGCAAAAGCAGTCACGGTAACCGTAACAGCTAGCCTGTAAGTTAACGCCATAATGTTTAGCGCATGCCGCTGGTAAACGTTATGATGCCACCGCCGCCGGTTCCTCCGGCGGTTTTTTTGTCCGTAAGATTGAAGTGTCGCCGCAGGCGACGCAAACTAAGCGTCCTGACGTTCAAAAAGAAAAAAGCGCCGTTGCCACGGTATCCTGGCGGCAATAAAACAAGGAGAGGGCGCATGGTTCAACGCGCAGAGAAAAAAACAGGTAAACGTTCACAGGCCGTCAGCGCCAAGCGCCAGGCGATTTTAACCGCTGCATTAAACACGTTTTCCCAGTACGGTATTCATGGTTCACGTCTGGAGCAGGTGGCTGAACTGGCGGGAGTGTCCAAAACCAACTTGCTCTATTATTACCCGTCGAAAGAGGCGCTTTATGTCGCCGTACTGCGACAAATCCTTGATATCTGGCTGGCGCCGTTAAAGGCCTTTCGTGAAGATTTCGCGCCGCTGGTGGCGATCAAAGAGTACATCCGTCTTAAACTGGAGGTCTCCCGTGATTATCCGCAGGCTTCCCGGCTTTTTTGCATGGAGATGCTGGCGGGCGCGCCGTTGCTGATGGAAGAACTGACCGGGGATTTGAAGGCGCTGATTGACGAAAAATCGGCATTGATTGCCGGATGGGTAAACAGTGGAAAACTGGCGCCCGTCGATCCGCATCACCTGATCTTTATGATTTGGGCTTCAACGCAGCATTACGCCGATTTTGCGCCTCAGGTCGAAGCGGTAACGGGCGCAACGCTGCGTGATGAAGCCTTTTTCAATCAAACGGTCGAAAGCGTACAGCGGATGATTATTGAAGGCATTCGCGTACGTTAACCGGCAGGCGGCAACGGACAGCTCAAATCGCCTTCCTCACATTGCAGCAGCGAAGCTAAAAACGCTTCGCGTTCGTCCGTTTTGTCCGTCATGCACTGGCTGGCGATCATCGGCTGTATACTGCCGCCTTCCGTGCCGGAACTGACCAGCGCGCAGTCGGCGTCCCGCAGGGCAATCCAGGCGATTTGCGCTTTTTTCAGCAAGTCACGCTGCGGCGGTTCGGCGCGTTTTAGCGCATTCTGGTACGTTTCATTGAGTTTTTTATCGGCAGTTTGAAATTGCGCGGCGGCGCAGGTGTTCATCTCCATTTGCGTGCTGGCGTTGGCGCAGTCATCGGCCAGTGCCGGAGCGCTGAGTAGCAGCGCAGCGCATGTGAATATAATTCGCTTCATACTTCCCTCTGGCTCTAAAACATTGCCGGATGGCGGCTTTGCCTGATCCGGCCTACAAATGTGTTTTGTAGGCCCGGTGAGCCGTAGCGCCACCGGGCATTTTCCAAAGCCTTAATTAACCACAGCCTTAACCAATTGTCATCAGGCTGGCGTTACCACCTGCCGCAGCGGTGTTAACGCTGAGCGAGCGCTCGATATACAGACGCTCCAGCAGGATATTGGTTTCACCACGGGCAAAGCCCTGTACCGACACGATCGCGCCGTCACGGGCGGCTACCGCCTCGCACAGCGCCCGTAGCTGATCGGAATCGCCGTGGAAGATCACCGCATCGAACGGCTGCGAAGTCAGCGTGTCCGCTTTCGCAAACTGAATACGTTCACAAACCGCAGCGGGCAGGCGCTTCGCCAGTTCGCGATGGAAGGCATCGTCCGGCCACAAAATCAGACTCCCGACCGCTGTCACGGCGGCGACCTGCACCAGAGCGTCCTGCTCGTCATCAGCCAGACACAATACGCGTTCACGCGGCAGTAACGTCCAGGTATTGCGCTCACCGGTAGGGCCGGGCAGCAAACGCTGGGTTCCGGCCTGCGCCAGCTCGCTAAACTGCTGACAAAGCGTATGCAAAGCCGGGCGATCCGCCGCCCACCCGGTCAGCGCGTCAAGCGGCTGAGTCAGCGCGGCTTTAAGCTGGGCATCTACCGGGTAGTCCGCATCCTGACGGGCAAGCGTAATGCCCAGCGCGTTTTCCGGGCGATTTGCCAACAGACGGTAGAGATAGAGCGGACCGCCCGCTTTCGGCCCGGTGCCGGACAAGCCTTCGCCGCCGAATGGCTGGACGCCCACGACCGCGCCGACCATATTACGGTTGACGTACAGGTTGCCTGCGTGTGCTGAACCGGTGACCTGCGCAATGGTCTCGTCAATTCGGGTATGTACGCCCAGCGTCAGACCGTAGCCGGAGGCGTTGATCTGCGCAATCAGTTCGGGAAGGTGGTTGCGCGTGTAACGCACCACATGCAGCACCGGCCCGAAGATCTCTTTTTGCAGCTCATCAAAACTTTCCAGCTCAATCAGCGTTGGCGGAACAAAGGTGCCGCTTTGCCATTCGCGCGCATCGTCGCTGTTTTCACGTACGGCCTGGAATACCGGACGACCTTTCGTACGCATCGCCTGAATATGGCGCTCGATATTGGTTTTGGCTTCGTTATCGATAACCGGGCCAATGTCGGTGGTCAGACGGCCCGGATTGCCCATGCGGCATTCCGCCATTGCCCCGCGCAGCATTTTCAGGGTGTGGTCGGCGATATCATCCTGCAAGCACAGTATGCGCAGCGCCGAGCAGCGTTGCCCGGCACTGTCAAACGCAGATGCCAGCACATCCACAACCACCTGTTCGGTAAGGGCGGAGGAGTCCACGATCATGGCGTTCATCCCGCCGGTTTCCGCAATCAGCGGAATCGGGCGACCCTGCGCATCCAGACGGGTGGCGATGTTACGCTGCAATAAGCTGGCGACTTCGGTCGAGCCGGTAAACATCACGCCGCGTACGCGCTCATCGGAGGTTAACTGCGCCCCAACGGTTTCCCCCTGGCCGGGCAGCAACTGCACTACGCCCGGCGGAACACCGGCTTCCAGTAAGATGGCGATGCCCTGGGCGGCAATCAGCGGCGTTTGTTCCGCCGGTTTCGCCAGGACGCTGTTGCCCGCCGCCAGCGCAGCGGCAATTTGTCCGGTGAAGATGGCCAGCGGGAAGTTCCACGGGCTGATACAGACGACCGGGCCTAAAGGACGATGCGTTTCGTTATCAAAGTCATCGCGTACCTGCCCGGCGTAGTAGTGGAGGAAATCCACCGCTTCGCGTACTTCTGCAATGGCATTACTGAAGGTTTTCCCGGCTTCGCGTACCAGAATGCCAATCAGCTGCTGCATTTGGCCTTCCATTAATACCGCCGCGCGTTGCAGGATGGCGGCGCGTTCCTGCGGTGGCGTGGCAAACCAGATAGGGGCGTTGTTAACCGCGTTTTGCAGCGCTTGTTCAACGTCCGCAGCGCTGGCTTCGCGCACGTAGCCGACGATGTCTTTCGGCTCTGCCGGGTTGATCACCGGCGTCATCTCTCCGTCAGCGACCGGCTGTTCCAGCATCGGTTTGGCCTGCCATTTTTGCAGCGCATTATTCAACAGGGCGGAGGAGAGGGAAGCCAGACGGTGTTCGTTAGCCAGATCCAACCCGCCGGAGTTTTCCCGGCCTTGTCCGTAGAGGTCGCGAGGCAGCGGGATTTTCGGATGCGGCAAGCCGGTTTGCCCTTCTTGCTGCGCCAGTTTTTCCACGGCCTCCACCGGGTCGGCGACCAGTTCATCCAGCGGCAGCGTGGCGTCGGCAATACGGTTAACGAAGGAGGTGTTAGCGCCGTTTTCCAGCAGGCGGCGCACCAGATACGCCAGCAGCGTTTCATGCGTGCCGACTGGGGCATAAATACGACACGGACGGTTGAGTTTGCCATCCGCCACTTTACCGGTTACCTGCTCGTACAGCGGTTCGCCCATGCCGTGCAGACACTGGAATTCATACTGGCCCGGATAGTAGTTCTGCCCCGCCAGTTGATAAATCGCCGCCAGAGTATGGGCGTTATGGGTCGCAAACTGCGGGTAAATCAGATTCGGTACGGCGAGCAGTTTTTTCGCGCAGGCCAGATAAGAAACGTCGGTATAGACCTTGCGGGTGTAAACCGGGTATCCCTCCAGTCCGTCCATTTGGGCGCGTTTGATTTCACTGTCCCAGTACGCGCCTTTCACCAGGCGGATCATCAGGCGACGACGGCTGCGCGTGGCGAGATCAATCAGATAATCAATCACAAACGGGCAGCGTTTCTGATAGGCCTGAATCACGAAACCGATGCCGTTCCAGCCAGCCAGTTCCGGCTCAAAACAAAGTTTTTCCAGCAGGTCGAGGGAGATTTCCAGACGGTCAGCTTCTTCGGCGTCGATGTTGATGCCGATATCATACTGACGCGCCAGCAGCGTCAGGGATTTCAGGCGCGGATACAGCTCCTCCATCACGCGGTCATACTGCGCGCGGCTGTAGCGCGGGTGCAGGGCGGAAAGCTTGATGGAGATCCCCGGCCCTTCATAAATTCCGCGTCCGTTAGACGCTTTGCCAATGGCGTGAATAGCCTGCTGATACGAAACCATATAAGCCTGCGCATCGGCGGCGGTCAGCGCCGCTTCGCCTAACATATCGTAGGAGTAGCGAAAGCCCTTGTCTTCCAGCTTACGCGCATTTGCCAGCGCTTCGGCGATGGTTTCGCCGGTGACGAACTGCTCGCCCATCAGGCGCATTGCCATGTCCACGCCTTTGCGGATCAGCGGCTCGCCGCTCTTACCGATAATCCGGTTCAGCGAGCGAGAGAGACTGGCTTCGTTATGGGTAGAGACCAGCTTGCCGGTAAACAACAGACCCCAGGTGGCGGCATTAACAAACAGCGACGGGCTGCGGCCAATATGCGACTGCCAGTTGCCGTTGCTGATTTTGTCGCGGATGAGCGCGTCACGCGTCGCTTTATCCGGGATACGCAGCAGCGCTTCTGCAAGGCACATCAGCGCGACGCCTTCCTGTGAGGAGAGGGAGAACTCCTGCAACAGCCCCTGCACCATCCCGGCGCGGCCGCTGGCCGTTTTCTGGTTACGCAGTTTCTCCGCCAGTTGATAGGCCAGCTTGTGGGCCTGTTCGGCCACCGGTTGCGGCAGACGCGCCTGCTCCATTAACATCGGCACCGCATCGGTTTCGGCGCGACGGTAAGCTGCGGTAATCGCGGCGCGGGAGACCGACTGAGGCAGGATCTGCTCGGCAAACTCAAGGAAAGGCTGGTGGTTTTCTTCCTGCTGTGCGGTTGACTCATCGCCTTCATTGGCGGCGCCAGCCAGCAGGGCGGGCAACTCCGGTAACGCCTCGTCGCTTTCCAGTTTTTCCAGATAATTAAAGATTGCCTGTTTGATCAGCCAGTGTGGGGTGCGATCAATTCGTGTTGCTGCTGTTTTAATACGCTCGCGCGTCGCGTCGTCCAGCTTAACCCCCATCGTGGTGGTTCCCATGCCGTCTACTCCTGTTGTTCTGATATGTGCTGCTGATAGTTATCGAGAAATATCCACCATGTTGCAACTTTGTGCAACCTCGTTAAATGTGACCTGCCTTGCAAGCTTAAAAATGAATGAAATGTTAAAAGAAGAGACGCTTCTGGATGGGATAAAAACAATAACCAAATCTTTTTCTCTGCGGCAGTTAACACTTTTGAAAGGTGCAACCTTAAAAAATGTGAGAGAGTGCAACCTGGAGAAAAATAGTATCCCACCCGAATAAAATTTGATGTAAATGATGTGTTAAATCGATTGTGAATGACCACCGCTTCCGGCAGGATACGGTCGCCCTGGTAAACATAAACACCATTGCCACGTTCCGGCAGGGTATAAAACGGCAGCTCTTATTATTGCCGGCACATAAAATCTGGAGACTTTTGATGGCTATTAGCACACCGATGTTGGTGACGTTTTGTGTCTATATCTTTGGCATGATATTGATAGGGTTTATTGCATGGCGTTCGACCAAAAACTTTGATGACTATATTCTCGGCGGCCGCAGCCTTGGGCCGTTTGTGACGGCATTATCCGCTGGCGCATCTGATATGAGCGGCTGGCTGCTGATGGGTCTGCCGGGGGCGATTTTCCTGTCGGGGATTTCTGAAAGCTGGATCGCGATTGGTCTGACGTTAGGGGCATGGATTAACTGGAAACTGGTGGCGGGACGTTTACGCGTCCACACTGAATTTAATGATAACGCCCTGACTCTGCCGGATTATTTTACCGGGCGTTTTGAAGATAAAAGTCGCGTTCTGCGCATTATCTCTGCCCTGGTTATCCTGCTGTTTTTCACCATTTATTGCGCATCGGGGATTGTGGCAGGGGCGCGTCTGTTTGAAAGCACCTTTGGCATGAGCTATGAAACCGCGCTGTGGGCGGGGGCGGCAGCCACCATTATCTACACCTTTATTGGCGGCTTCCTGGCCGTGAGCTGGACCGACACCGTCCAGGCCAGCCTGATGATTTTCGCCCTGATTCTGACGCCTGTTATGGTGATCATCAGCGTCGGCGGTTTTGGTGACTCCCTGGAAGTGATTAAACAAAAGAGCATTGAGAATGTGGATATGCTCAAGGGACTGAACTTTGTCGCCATTATCTCCCTGATGGGCTGGGGGCTGGGCTACTTTGGTCAACCGCATATTCTGGCGCGCTTTATGGCGGCGGATTCTCACCACAGCATCGTGCACGCGCGTCGCATCAGTATGAGCTGGATGATCCTGTGCTTGGCGGGGGCGGTGGCTGTCGGCTTCTTCGGCATTGCTTACTTTAACAATAACCCGGCACTGGCCGGAGCGGTGAACCAGAACTCGGAGCGCGTGTTCATTGAACTGGCGCAAATCCTGTTCAACCCGTGGATTGCCGGTATTCTGTTGTCCGCTATTCTCGCGGCGGTGATGTCGACGTTAAGCTGCCAGTTGCTGGTGTGCTCCAGCGCGATTACCGAAGATTTGTATAAAGCCTTCTTGCGTAAAGGCGCGAGCCAGAAAGAGCTGGTATGGGTAGGGCGCATTATGGTGCTGGTGGTTGCGCTGGTGTCTATCGCGCTGGCTGCTAACCCTGAAAACCGCGTGCTCGGTCTGGTGAGCTATGCGTGGGCGGGCTTCGGCGCGGCGTTTGGCCCGGTCGTGCTGTTCTCGGTGATGTGGTCGCGTATGACCCGTAACGGCGCGCTGGCCGGAATGGTTATCGGGGCGCTGACGGTTATTGTCTGGAAACAGTTTGGCTGGCTGGATCTGTACGAAATCATCCCTGGCTTCATCTTCGGCAGCATCGGGATTGTGGTCTTTAGCCTGCTGGGTAAAGCGCCGTCGTCGGCTATGCAAGAACGTTTTGCGAAAGCGGATGCGTATTACCACTCCGCACCGCCGTCGCGTTTACAGGCAGAGTAATCTGACCGCTGCCCGTTTACTTTCATCGCCCGCCATGCGCGGGCTTTTTATTCAGAATTGTGGCGTGTTTCTCTGTATGTCGATGAATGAAAGTATTAATTTTTACTATGAGCGTTCAGGTGAAATAATTTTGTAATATCTCTGTAAGAGACTATTGCCAGTGCAAAGGGGAACTTTAGTTAATGCATGGTAAATATGTTGTTGCATTAATGATAAATTATGTTGTACTAATACGTAATAGCGGTAGTTCCCGGCAGTGATGACACTTTTCACTATGGAGATCGCGAATGGTAAGGTCCTGTACTGGACACGTTTTTCGCAGTAACAGCAATAACTTATGCGGATGCCTCTCCTCCGGTAGCCCTGTCGTCACCGCTAAATTCCTCTCACTTCCTCTTTTTATCCCTGTTACTGACGCCGTATTCGGTGCGCGTAGCCGTGTAGGGCGTCTTTTCAAAAAGCAAGCTATGGCTTACAAGGAAGCCAACCCTCAGATGTTCGTGCGCATAATCGTGCCGCCAACGGCGCGTGTGATGTATACCAACAACTCAAGGTGCTATCCATGGGAAGACAAAAAGCAGTGATCAAAGCTCGTCGTGAAGCAAAACGTGTGCTGAGACGGGATTCGCGTAGCCACAAACAACGTGAAGAAGAATCGGTCACCTCGCTTGTGCAGATGAGCGGCGTAGAAGCGATAGGTATGGCGCGTGATAGCCGTGACGCCACACCAATCGTAGCGCGAAATGAGGCTCAGGAGCACTACCTGAATGCTATCGAGAGTAAACAACTGATCTTCGCCACTGGCGAAGCCGGGTGTGGAAAAACCTGGATCAGTGCGGCAAAAGCAGCAGAGGCTCTGATACATAAAGATGTAGACAGGATTATTGTTACCCGTCCGGTTTTGCAGGCCGATGAAGATCTCGGCTTCTTACCAGGCGATATATCCGAGAAGTTCGCGCCTTATTTCCGGCCCGTCTATGACGTGCTGGTGAAACGCCTGGGCGCATCTTTTATGCAATACTGCCTGCGGCCTGAGATTGGTAAGGTGGAAATCGCGCCGTTCGCCTATATGCGCGGACGTACATTTGAAAATGCAGTCGTCATTCTTGACGAGGCTCAGAATGTGACTGCTGCGCAAATGAAGATGTTCTTAACGCGCCTCGGGGAGAACGTGACGGTTATCGTAAATGGCGACATTACCCAGTGCGATTTACCGACTCATGTTCAATCAGGGTTAAGTGATGCGTTAGCTCGCTTTGAAGAAGATGAGATGATAGGTATTGTCCGTTTCCATAAAGACGACTGCGTGCGTTCGGCATTGTGCCAACGAACCCTTCATGCCTATAACTGAAGCGTCGTCAGATCTCATAGCCCGGGAAACCGGGCTTTGTTTTTTTGTAGGCCGGATAAGGCGCTTGCGCTGCCATCCGGCGATGTGCAGGCGCCCGGTGGCGCTAACGCTTACCGGTCCTGGGGTGTTCTTGTAGGCCGGATAAGGCGTTTGCGCTGCTATCCGGCGATGTGCAGGTGCCCGGTGGCGCTAACGCTTACCGGGCCTACGGTGTTCTTGTCAGCCGGATAGCATGTGCAACATGCAAAAAAAAGCCCGTACTTTCGTACGAGCTCTTTTTCTGAATATGGCGGTGAGGGGGGGATTGACTCGCTTCGCTCGCCCTGCGGGCAGCCCGTTCTCTGCGTTCGCGGTCTGTCCAACTGGCTGCCGCCAGTTGTCGAACCCCGGTCGTGGGTTCTCATCCCCCCACAGCGCGTGCAACATGCAAAAAAAAAGCCCGTACTTTCGTACGAGCTCTTTTTCTGAATATGGCGGTGAGGGGGGGATTCGAACCCCCGATACGTTGCCGTATACACACTTTCCAGGCGTGCTCCTTCAGCCACTCGGACACCTCACCATATTGTCGTTCCAGTGTTGCTGGAACGGGCGCTAATTTAGGGAAATACGCCCCCGGCGTCAATCACCTTTTCTAAAAAATCGTGCAATTACACAAACTTCAATCAACATGCAGTTTAAATAAGCGGAAACTGCTTTTTTTGCCAGCATCTCTAAATTTGTTATGCTGATGATCCCTATGAAAATGATGATAATAAGTGCGAGTAAATTCCGCACAACAACACTCAGGAGTCAATATGGAGATAATGTTCTATCACCCGACCTTCGATACGGCCTGGTGGCTTAACGCTTTGGCAAAGGCGATTCCCGGCGCGAATATTCGTGAATGGAAACCCGGTGATAACGAACCTGCGGATTATGCGCTCGTGTGGCATCCGCCGGTGGAGATGCTCGAAGGACGGAAGCTAAAAGCCGTATTTGCGCTTGGCGCAGGTGTGGATTCCATTCTGAGTAAGCTCAAAGCGCACCCGGAAATGCTGGATGCCTCTATCCCGCTGTTCCGCCTGGAAGATACCGGCATGGGCCTGCAAATGCAGGAGTATGCCGTGAGCCAGGTGCTGCATTGGTTCCGCCGTTTCGATGATTATCAGGCGCTGAAAAACCAGTCAACATGGCAGCCGCTGCCGGAATATGATCGCGATGAATTCACCGTCGGTATTATGGGGGCGGGGGTGCTGGGCGCCAAAGTCGCTGAAGCGCTCCAGGCATGGGGATTCCCGCTTCGCTGCTGGAGCCGTAGCCGTAAATCCTGGCCTGGCATAGAGAGTTTTGCGGGAGCTGAGGAGTTAGGCGCATTCCTGAATCAAACAAGGGTGCTGATCAACCTGCTGCCAAATACGGCGGAGACGGTGGGCATTATTAATTCCAGCTTGCTCAATCAGTTACGGGATGGCGCTTACCTGCTTAACCTGGCGCGTGGCGTGCATGTTAATGAGGACGATCTGCTTGCCGCGTTGAATAGCGAAAAACTCAAAGGGGCGATGCTGGATGTTTTCAGCCGCGAGCCGTTGCCAAAAGAGAGTCCGCTCTGGCAACACCCTCGCGTGGCGATGACGCCGCACATTGCCGCCGTCACCCGCCCGGCGGAAGCCGTGGACTATATTTCGCGCACCATTACGCATCTGGAGCGCGGCGAATCCGTGACGGGTCAGGTCGATCGCGTTCGCGGCTACTGATGACAACCCGGTTAGCGCCGGGTTTCGACTAATAAATGGCGACGATACCTGCTATCCTTGTCGGAAAACGACTACAGGAGTGAGTTATGTATCCCGTTGACTTGCATATGCATACCGTCGCCAGCACCCACGCATACAGTACCTTGCACGATTATATTGCCGAAGCGAAACGCAAAGGTATTAAGCTCTTTGCCATTACCGATCACGGCCCGGATATGGCCGATGCTCCGCATCACTGGCACTTTATCAACATGCGTATCTGGCCGCGTCTGGTTGACGGGGTGGGCATTCTTCGCGGTATTGAAGCCAACATCAAGAATATTGATGGCGAGATTGACTGCACGGGCCCGATGCTGAACTCGCTGGATGTGATTATCGCCGGTTTCCATGAACCGGTTTTCGCGCCGCACGATAAAGAGACCAATACCCAGGCGATGATTGCCGCGATGGCCAGCGGAAATGTGCATATTATCAGCCATCCGGGTAACCCGAAGTATCCTGTCGATATCACCGCGATTGCGCAGGCGGCGGCTAAATACCAGGTGGCGCTGGAAATCAATAACTCGTCATTCCTGCATTCGCGCAAAGGCAGTGAAGATAATTGCCGCGCGGTGGCCGCAGCCGTGCGTGACGCAGGCGGATGGGTAGCGTTAGGGTCGGATTCCCATACTGCGTTTACACTCGGTGAATTTGCCGAATGCCGGAAGATCCTGGATGAAGTGGATTTCCCGGAAGAACGCGTTTTAAACGTTTCGCCAGGACGCTTACTGAGATTTCTGGAATCGCGCGGTATGGCGCCGATCCCGGAGTTTGCTGAACTTTAATTGCTGATAACTGGAATATATCAATGAATGAGTTTTCTATCCTGTGTCGTGTGCTGGGATCGCTGTATTACCGCCAACCGCAGGACCCTCTGCTGGTTCCTCTGTTTACGCTGATCCGCGAGGGTAAATTGTCGGCAAGCTGGCCGCTGGAGCAGGATGAGCTTCTGGCGCGGTTGCAAAAAAGTTGCGACATGACCCAACTGGCGGCGGACTACAATGCGCTGTTTGTCGGTGACGAGTGCGCCGTGTCGCCTTATCGCAGCGCCTGGGTGGAAGGGGCGAAGGAGTCCGATGTTCGCGCGTTTCTTTCCGCTCGCGGTATGCCGTTGGCGGATACCCCTGCCGACCATATCGGTACGCTGCTGCTGGCCGCCTCCTGGCTGGAGGATCAGTCTGCTGAAGATGAGAGCGAAGCGCTGGAAACGCTGTTTATTGAATACCTGCTTCCCTGGTGCGGAACTTTCCTTGGCAAAGTGGAAGCCCATGCCGCGACGCCATTCTGGCGTACGATGGCGCCGTTGACGCGTGATGCGATCGGTGCAATGTGGGATGAGTTACAGGAAGGCGCTGAAGAGTAAATGTGATCATGGTCACTTTGTTATGCAACGTGATTAATTGTCTTGCATAAAATGTGTGCGTGATCTCATTCGTATGCCGCTTTTCTGCTATGATGCGCGGCATGAATATACTTATCTCCATTGCAATCACAACGGGCATTCTCTCCGGTATCTGGGGATGGGTGGCCGTTTCCTTTGGCCTGCTCAGCTGGGCGGGTTTTCTGGGCTGTACGGCCTATTTTGCCTGCCCGCAGGGCGGCCTGAAAGGGTTATTGATTTCTGCATGTACGCTCCTGAGCGGCGTGGTGTGGGCGCTGGTGATTATTCACGGCAGCGCGCTGGCTCCGCATCTGGAGATCGTCAGTTACGTCATGACGGGAATCGTCGCGTTTTTGATGTGCGTTCAGGCGAAGCAACTGTTGCTTTCTTTTGTGCCTGGCACCTTTATCGGCGCATGCGCGACGTTTGCAGGGCAGGGGGACTGGCGACTGGTTCTGCCTTCGCTGGCGCTGGGACTCGTGTTTGGCTATGCGATGAAAAATAGCGGGCTGTGGCTGGCGTCTCGTCGGGTAAGAGATTCTTCGCCGACGGCGGTCAGCAAATAAAAAAGCGTGAGGTTTCCTCCCACGCTCATATGATGTCAATCCTGATGGCGCAAACTTATTCTGCCTGTTGTAGGCCCGATAAGCCTGCGCCATCGGGCATTCTACGGTTGGCGAAATATCAGGATTCCGGCGGTACGGACATGTGGCGGTATTTCACCAGAATGTCGTTCTGACGCTCCGCTTTGTTCTGCAAATCCCACAGACCGCGATCGATCCCGTCGTTAATCAGGAAGATAACACCCGTTTCAATCGCTGACATCAGACACAGCATCACCGGTTCATTAGAGGTGTAGCCGATTTCACCTTCCAGCAGTCGCTGGTAATCAATAAAGCGGAACACCCCGGCCTGCACTTCATAGGAAAGGATGGTCTTGCTGGTATTGACCGAAGAGAGGATCTCGCCGGTGCTGACGTTAACCACGCGCAGGTTTACCGCAATCTGGTCAAGCTGATACTGCGTATCCGCACCGATACCGAAGTACCGCGCACCGACTCCGCCTGACTTCACGTTGCTTTCGTAACCGATAATCGACCCTTCCACCATGATATTCGCGGCGGTGAGGGACTGAAGCGGGATTCGGTTATTGATAGCCACCGTGCCGTTTTCCTGCGCTGCACGAATAATTTTGCGTTCGTTCAGCAGGTTTTGCAGTCCCTGACGCTCCAGCGGGATAAACCAGCGGGAGTCTTTCAGCGCGGTTACCAGCATCGCGGTGGCGCTCTGCGGAACGGCAGTCGAGAAGTTACTCGCCGGATAAGGTTTAAACTGGCCAGTTTCATCCTGAATATTATAAACCGAGACAAAAATCTTACCCGTTGGCATCGGCAGGTGCGTCAAATCTTTATAGCTTTGCGCACGAGGCATTAATGTCGGTTTCGCGGCTTCTTTAGGCGGGGCGGTTAAGCATCCGCTCAGTAAACATACTGCAACCAAAATAAGTAAGCGCTGCATGATTATTGTCCTTTGGTAGCTGGGGCTTAGAAATCGGTTGACTGTGTTTGCAAACCTGACACTTCAATCGTCGAGGTTTTCCCGGTTTTCCTGTCCGTGACATTAAGTCGTAGTTGCCCATCCCGGTTGGCGATATCAATGATAAAATCATTGGTCACCATTCTGCCTGGTTTGCCGGTGTTAATATTTGTCAGCAATCCGCCAAGGATTTGCGATTGAATAGCCTGCGTAAAGTTATCCAGGGCAGACGGGGTTTCAATCCCGAAGTCGTCGTAATAACTTGGGTCCTTATAAGAGTTTTGTGCCTGAGCGCTATTTAATAAAAATGCGCCGTTATTTGGGTTTCCACCAAAATTAGGATTTCGGAACTGGAATGTCATATTTCCGGCCCAACTTAATGGTGAAATAAGCATGAGCATAACTACTGCATGTTTGACACGCATGGCAGCCTCCAGACTAAATCATATTTTAGAATTCATCGCGCGCTAAATCACTCGTGCTTAATAGCGTTTGATCTATTTGCCGACGATTTAATGCTTCTTCAGTTTGCGCCAGAGCGAAGTCAACGGTTCGCTCGAAGTCTCTTTTCGTTGGGAATAAAAAAGTCTGGAATATAACGTCCTGATTTACCGTTATCGTAATCCAACTTCCCCAACGCGCACTGGGTCTTTCATTGATGGTCAAATTGCCTGTGTACTCACTTTCCCATTTGTCGCTGAAGGCGCGATAAAAATTGTGGCCGACTGATGAGACGGTATGGTCAGTTAAGAGTCCGGGAACTTCCACTTCAACTTCCGCAGCGTGAAGATTCCCTGCGGCAAGCAGTAATTCTGCTGCCACAATCCAGGTCAGATAGCGTTTCATGGCTTTATCGCCTGAGGTTATCGTTTGCCCACGAGACCGCCTGAGTACGGTTTTTAACAGCTATCTTTTTGAAAAGATTATAAAGATGTGTTTTTACCGTATTCTCGCTGATAAAAAGCGAGCGGGCGATTTCAATGTTTGAGGCGCCGATTCGCAGTTTATTGAGGATCTCTTTTTCACGATGAGTGAGAAGCGCTGATTCCGTGCTGTTGTAACGGTAGTTCCCTGAATGGGTGATCAGGTAACTGGCCAGCTTTTGCGAAAAATAGCATTCGCCTCGCAGGATCCCCTGCAAGCCGTTAACGACACGTTCTTCATCCTCCGTTGCGTAAAACACGCCATTGATATGTGGCCAGTTTTCAATATCACGGAAGGGATAGTCGTCGGGAGTATTCAACAATAACGTCTTGATATTGTTGTTTTTCCGACTCAAATTGTCTTGCCAGTAATGGATAATTTTTTTATCCGCTTCCATCATATCCAGTAAAACAATGCAGCTGGCGGATATATCATCCAGAGAACGTTGAATATTATGTAGTTTTCCGGTAACAGCCAGTGATTGCTTTAAATGCTGCAATAATGCAGTGGCCTGTAAAGATGGTTTTGTGATCAACAATAATGTATGACCATGAATACTATGGACTTCATTAAACATGATGAAACCCCACTTTTTTTAGTCGCACATCTGACAGCTGCCTCAGCTAAAATACGAGGCACCAGAAGTACTGACAGATGTTGCACTGCTGTGTGTAGAAATAAAACATCAACCCAAAAAGGGTAAAAATATTAAAACAGATGGACTACAACTGATTTCAATCTAGTCATTACAAACCTTAAAGCAAGTGTTAAACTTGTAACAAAATGTAAAATTATATATTCATATGTTAATGTGTGGATTTTTTAGAGATTAGATTTGATAGAAAAGTTGTACATGTTGCTGTTATTGCATAGATTTAAAAAATCATACAAATTATAATAACTGATTGATTTTAAATCATAATTTAAAATTATTTTTGAGTTTGTCTGACAAGTTAATTTTAAAACGTTCGACTCAGGGCCGCCTGGACATTTTTAGTGAGAAAAAAATGATGTTTGTCACGAGTTGTGACGGCGATGCAGTGTGATGCCCGGAGAAACGCATAATGATATGCAGAAAACGGTTTTTCCCTCTCACTGGCAGAAATGTTTAGCCCGCTACAGATAAGAAAATAAATTTTTCGTAAATAACAGTGGAGTCAACAGTGAATTAGCACTTTGGTGTGACGCTGAATATCAAAATACCACTCGCGGGTGAGTTATTTAAAATGTTTCCACGGACATACTCTTCATCGTAACGCGGCGTTAACAAAAAACGAATCGCGTTAACAGTCAAATTGAAATGCTTTTAAATTAACGTAATGTACGACCAGGTCCAGGGTGACAACATGAAAAACAAATTGTTATTTATGATGTTAACAATACTGGGTGCGCCTGGGATTGCAGCCGCGACAAGTTATGATCTGGCAAATGCGGAATATAATTTTGCGGTAAATGAATTAAGCAAGTCTTCATTTAATCAGGCAGCCATTATTGGTCAAAAGGGCACTTATAATAGTGCAAAAACACGCCAGGACGGCTCAAAACTTTTATCTGTTATTTCACAAGAAGGCGGAAATAACCGGGCGAAGATTGACCAGTCAGGAGCTTATAACCTTGCATATATTGATCAGGCGGGTTACGCCAATGATGCAAGTATATCGCAAGGCTCTTATGGTAATACTGCAATGATTATTCAGAAAGGTTCTGGTAATAAAGCAGATATTACGCAGTACGGTACGCAAAAAACAGCAGTTGTAGTGCAGAGACAGTCGCGCATGGCTATTCGCGTTACGCAACGTTAATACCATGACGACTTTTAAATCAATCCGATGGGGGTTTACCATGAAACTTTTAAAAGTGGCAGCATTCGCAGCAATCGTAGTTTCTGGCAGTGCTCTGGCAGGTGTTGTTCCGCAGTGGGGCGGTGGCGGCGGTCATAATAATGGCGGTAATAATTCCGGCCCTGAATCTACCCTGAGTATTTTCCAGTACGGTAGCGCAAACTCTGCTCTTGCTCTGCAAAGCGATGCTCGTAAATCAGATCTGTCCATCAAACAATATGGTCATGGTAACGGCGCAGACGTAGGCCAGGGCGCTGACAACAGCGGCATTGACCTGACCCAGAATGGGTACAGAAACAGCGCGACTATCGATCAGTGGAATGCCAAAAACTCTGATATCGTTGTGAGCCAGTTTGGTGGCCGCAACGGCGCGCTGGTTAACCAGACTGCGTCCGACTCCCAGGTATCGGTTACTCAGGTCGGCTTCGGCAACAACGCCACGGCTAACCAGTACTGATTCAGGTCGGGTACTCATAATAAACAGGGCGAAAGCCCTGTTTTTTTTCGTGAGGATATGATGAATACGCTATTACTCCTTGCCGCGCTCTCCAGCCAGATTACATTTAATACCACGCAACAAGGTGAAATTTACACCATTGTCCCCCAGGTTACGCTCAGTAAACCCTGCGTGTGCGAAGTCCAAATTTTTGCCGTTCGTGATGGGAAAGGAGGGCAAAGCCGTACACAGCAGAAAACAACCCTTTCTTTGCCCGCTAATCAACCCATTGATTTAACGAAACTCAGTTTAAATATTTCCCCGGAGGACTCGGTAAAAATTATCGTTACCGTTTCCGACGGGCAGTCGTTGCATTTGTCGCAGCAATGGCCATCTCCTGAGAAGTCATCTTAATCATTTGATTTATTTGGTGATTGTTTGTGGCAGGGGATGGATTACTGTTCTATGAATTATAGAGAGGCAACAACGTCGTTTCCGTTCACCGCGAGCGTCGCAGTGGAAGGAAAACTCCGATCCTTCAAGTATGATTGATCATTGAGGAGCTATTGTATGTTTGCGTTGTGTTCGAAAAATATCCTCGGAGCAGGCCTTGGCGTCTGCATTCTCTTTTCTTCCTCTGTTACAGCTCAACAAATCACTACCGGCGGCGTTATTCATTTTCGTGGTCAGATTGTCGAACCTCCCTGTGAGGTCAGTGCCCGGCAGCAAAATATTGACATGACATGCGTGAATAATGGCCAGATGAAAACTAACCGTTTTACCCTGCAACAGGTTACAACCGCCCCGCAAAGCCTTCGACAAATTGCATCTGTGAGAGTCAACTATCTCGATCCGCAACAACGTCTGGCGATTATGAGTATTGAATACCAATAAACGCATCACGTCAGAGATAAAATCGTTCGATTAAAAAACGCGATTTCATTGAAAGCCCTGCTGTACACTTAGGCTATAGGTTAAGGTAAGGGGGATCTATGAAATCGCGTATTCATGTACAACATGGCGACATAACCCAACTCACGGTAGATGTGATTGTTAATGCCGCCAACGCTTCATTACTGGGGGGCGGTGGCGTCGACGGCGCGATTCATCGTGCAGCGGGTCCGGCGCTACTGGAAGCCTGCAAAAAAGTCAGGCAGCAGCAGGGCGAGTGCCCGGCAGGACACGCGGTCATCACTCTGGCTGGCAATCTGCCGGCGAAAGCGGTGATTCATACGGTGGGGCCCGTCTGGCGTGGCGGCGATCACAACGAATCCCAGCTCCTGGAAGATGCCTATTTCAACAGTTTGCAACTGGTGCTGGCCAATGGCTACCGGTCTGTCGCGTTTCCGGCGATCAGCACCGGCGCTTACGGCTACCCACGCCCCGCCGCAGCAGAGATCGCGGTCAATACGGTCGCGGATTTTCTTGCCCGCCACGCGCTACCTGAGCAGGTATACTTTGTCTGTTATGATGAAGAAACTGCCCGACTTTACGAGCGATTACTGACCCAACAAGGTGATGAGTGAGTTGACCCGACTTGAGCGCGCTGTTACCCCGCTGTGTGAACGTCATCCCGGCGAATGCGGCATTCTCGCCCTGGATGACAGCCTGGATGCCTTTGCCGCACGCTATCGATTAACGGAAATGGCTGAACGCACCCTGGATGTGCAGTATTACATCTGGGAGGACGACATGTCCGGGCGTCTGCTGTTTTCGATATTATTGGCGGCGGCAAAGCGCGGCGTTCATGTTCGCCTGCTGCTGGATGATAACAATACGCCGGGGCTTGATGATACGTTGCAACTGCTGGATAGCCACCCCAATATCGAAGTGCGCCTGTTTAATCCTTTCTCTTTTCGTATGCTGCGTGCGCTGGGGTATTTAACCGACTTTGCCCGGCTTAATCGGCGTATGCATAATAAAAGCTATACGGCAGATGGCGCAGTCACCATTGTCGGCGGGCGGAATATTGGCGATGCCTATTTTGGCGCAGGTGAAGAGCCGCTGTTTTCCGATCTCGACGTGATGGCGATTGGCCCTGTCGTAAAAGACGTGGCGGATGATTTTGAACGTTACTGGCACTGCAAATCGGTTTCAACGCTGCAAAAAGTGTTGTCGCTGTCTGAGCAGGAAATCACCCGACGCATTGACTTACCGGATTCCTGGTACAACGACGACATTACGCGCCGCTATTTGCATAAGCTGAAAACCAGCCACTTTATGTCCCATCTTGATCGCGGCGCTTTACCGCTGATATGGGCGAAAACCCGTCTGCTCAGCGACGATCCTTTAAAAGGCGAGGGGAAAGCGCAGCGTCATTCGCTTCTGCCGCAACGCCTGTTCGATGTGATGGGGTCGCCAACGGAACGTATCGACATTATTTCCGCCTATTTTGTTCCCACCCGGGCGGGCGTCGCGCAACTGCTGCAACTGGTGAGAAAAGGGGTCAGGATCGCGATTCTTACCAATTCACTGGCGGCGAACGATGTGGCGGTCGTCCATGCGGGCTATGCGCGGTGGCGTAAAAAACTTCTGCGCTACGGCATTGAGCTCTATGAGCTTAAACCCACTAACGGGCATGTGGCTGAACTTCACGATCGTGGTTTAACCGGTAACTCAGGCTCCAGCCTGCATGCGAAGACCTTCAGCATTGACGGGAATAAGGTTTTTATCGGTTCGCTCAATTTCGATCCCCGATCGACGTTACTCAATACCGAAATGGGGTTTGTGATTGAAAGCGAAACGCTGGCAACGCTGATTCATAACCGTTTTATGCAGAGCCAGCGTGATGACGCCTGGCAACTGCGGCTGGATCGTTGGGGAAGAATTAACTGGGTTGATCGCCACCTGCGTGACGAGGTGGTACTGAAAAAAGAACCCGCCACAGGATTCTGGAAGCGGGTTCTGGTGCGACTGGCGTCTGTCTTGCCCGTCGAATGGCTGCTTTAACGCCCTTCAGCGGGCAGCTTAACTGGCGACAGCCTTGCTGTTATCACGTTTAACCGCAGGTTTGCCCGAAAATAAAAATTTCAGTACGGGAACCCGTAAATGCAGTTCATACAGGACCAGCGCAATACCGATAACAAAGACCAGCCCGCATAAAAAGCCCAGCAGATTCGACGTAATATGCGGCGTAATATACGCGCCGAAAAACAGCGTTAGTGGATGATGCACCAGATAGATGAAAAGCGATGCATTCACAAAATAGGTGACGCGAGCGGACTGGAAATTAAGTAAACGGTGGCCCAGCGAAAAGACCACGTTAACCATCCACAATCCCATCAGCATGGTAATGACGTATTCTGTCTCATACATCCAGGCATCGCCGCTGCCATAACGCTGGTTCAGCAGGTAGGCAACGAAGGCGAGCGCCGCAGCCAGCGTGCATCCGCGTGACGGTACGGTAAACAGCGCTTTCAGCGCCGGGTTGATGAATGCCAGCGCGCCCAGGATAAAGAAAGGGAGATAAAACAGCGTTTGCATGACGACGAAATTGAACATGCCATCGCTAAGAATAGAGGGATAAATGATAAAAATGGCGCGTCTCAGCGCGGTGTAACCGACGCCAAGGATAAAGAAGATAAGCGTCAATTTGGTCATCGAAACGGCGGCGAATAATGGCTTCGTTGTGCGTTCCGCGCTTTTTTTGATTTGGCTGAATGCCCACATGCTCAGGGTTGTTAATACAACAAGCACTAATAAAAACCACAGATGAGAAATTAATTCCCAGGCCAGCGTATTGTATTTCTCATACAAAGAAAGCGTGTGCCAGTTCTCGGTTTTTCCTTTGACAAATTGCAGCATGATAAATTGCGGCAAGGTGAGTAAAGGAATGGCCGTCAGCATAGGAATACCTACGCGTTCAACACGCACTTTCCACCAGCGTTTTAATGGATAACGCAGGAATAACATGTACGAAAAATAACCGGAAATAACAAAAAAGACCTGCATGCGAAATGCGTGGACAAAATCGTTAAACAGGGTCAGCCACCATGAGGGCTCTGCGCTGTTGATATGCCAGGTATGGCTTGAATAGATCAACGAGATATGAAAGGGGATCCCCAACAACATCAGCCAGGCGCGGATGGAGTCAAGAAAATATTCACGCTGTGGAGGTACTGGATTCATAGATAGATACATATTCTCAGACTTTTCGTCTTATCCCTGGGACGAATAATGTTTACATTCGGGGGCAACCCTACACGAAGTCCAACAACCTGTCTCCAGGATAAGCACGCAAAGTGAAAACAGGAGCAAAACCTGCTTAATCCATGAGCCAGCGCGCTGAACAAAGCCGGGATTCAGTTGTCGGATTGCCTGATTATCCATTAAAATGGATCGGATCGATATAAGCACACAAAGGGGGAAGTGCTTACTTATTATGAAACATAAACGACAAATGATGAAAATGCGTTGGTTGGGCGCGGCGGTAATGTTAACGCTGTACACATCGTCGAGTTGGGCGTTCACCATCGATGATGTTGCAAAACAAGCTCAATCCTTAGCCGGTAAAGGCTATGAGGCGCCGAAAAGTAACTTGCCCTCCGTTTTCCGCGACATGAAATATGCGGACTATCAGCAGATCCAGTTTAACCGTGATAAAGCGTACTGGAGCAATATCAAGACCCCATTCAAGCTCGAGTTCTACCACCAGGGTATGTACTTCGACACGCCGGTCAGGATCAACGAAGTTACCGCGACGACGGTAAAAAGAATCAAATACAACCCGGACTATTTCAATTTTGGCGATGTTCAGCATGATAAAGACACCGTCAAAGACCTCGGCTTCGCCGGGTTCAAAGTGCTGTACCCGATCAACAGCAAAGACAAAAACGATGAAATCGTCAGCATGCTCGGTGCCAGCTATTTCCGCGTCATTGGCGCAGGCCAGGTCTATGGCCTTTCCGCGCGTGGTCTGGCGATTGATACCGCGCTGCCTTCCGGTGAGGAATTTCCCCGCTTTCGCGAGTTCTGGATTGAGCGTCCAAAACCGACTGACAAACGTTTGACCATCTATGCGTTGCTCGATTCCCCGCGTGCGACCGGGGCATACCGCTTCGTCATCATCCCTGGGCGTGACACCGTGGTGGACGTTCAGTCGAAAGTCTACCTGCGTGATAAAGTCGGTAAACTGGGCGTTGCGCCGTTAACCAGCATGTTCCTGTTTGGGCCGAACCAGCCGTCTCCGGCAACCAACTATCGCCCGGAATTGCACGACTCTAACGGGTTGTCTATCCATGCGGGCAACGGTGAATGGATCTGGCGCCCGCTGAATAACCCGAAACATCTTGCGGTGAGCAGCTATGCGATGGAAAACCCGCAAGGGTTCGGCTTGCTGCAACGCGGCCGCCAGTTCTCGCGCTTTGAAGATTTAGACGATCGCTATGACCTGCGCCCAAGCGCCTGGATCACGCCGAAAGGCGAGTGGGGCAAAGGGAAAATCGAACTGGTGGAAATTCCGACCAACGATGAAACTAACGATAACATCGTGGCCTACTGGACGCCGGATCAACTGCCTGAAGCAGGCAAAGAGATGAACTTCAAGTACACCATGACGTTTACCCGCGATGAAGAGAAACTTCATGCGCCGGAGAATGCCTGGGTTCAGCAGACGCGTCGCTCTACGGGCGATGTCAAACAGTCTAACCTGATTCGCCAGCCTGACGGCACCATCGCCTTCGTCGTGGATTTTGTCGGCACAGATATGAAAAAGCTGCCGCAGGATACCCCTGTCACGGCGCAAACCAGTATTGGCGATAACGGCGAAATCGTTGAGAACTCAGTGCGTTATAACCCGGTGACGAAAGGCTGGCGTTTGACGCTGCGCGTAAAAGTGAAAGACGCGAAGAAAACCACTGAAATGCGTGCTGCGTTGGTGAATGCCGATCAGCCGTTGAGTGAAACCTGGAGCTACCAGTTACCTGCCAATGAATAAGACAACTGAGTATATTGACGCAATGCCGCTTTCAGACATTGAGAAAGCGGCGCTGCCGAAAACGGACATCCGCGCCGTCCATGAGGCGCTGGATGTTGAGCATCGAGCTTACTCGCGAGAAGACGATTCACCGCAGGGATCTGTTAAAGCGCGCCTTGAGCAGGCCTGGCCGGATTCGCTGGCCGAAGGGCAACTGATTAAGGATGATGAGGGACGCGATCAGTTGCAGGCAATGCCGAAAGCGACGCGTTCTTCTATGTTCCCCGATCCCTGGCGCACCAACCCGCTGGGGCGTTTCTGGGACCGCTTGCGCGGCCGGGACGTGACGCCGCGTTATCTCTCCCGCCTGACGAAAGAAGAGCAGGAGAACGAGCAAAAATGGCGTACCGTCGGGACAATCCGCCGCTACATCCTGTTGCTGCTGACGCTGGCGCAGACGGTGGTTGCGACCTGGTATATGAAGACCATTCTTCCTTACCAGGGCTGGGCGCTCATCAATCCCGCCGACATGATCGGGCAGGATCTGTGGGTCTCCTTTATGCAACTGCTGCCGTATGTGCTGCAAACCGGCATCCTGATCCTGTTCGCCGTGCTGTTCTGCTGGGTGTCTGCGGGGTTCTGGACCGCGCTTATGGGCTTCCTGCAACTGCTGATTGGCCGCGATAAATACAGTATTTCGGCGTCAACGGTGGGAAATGAGCCGCTGAATCCAGAGCACCGTACCGCGTTGATTATGCCTATCTGCAACGAGGACGTTGACCGCGTGTTCGCGGGGCTACGCGCTACGTGGGAATCGGTTAAAGCGACCGGCAACGCAGCACATTTCGACGTCTATATCCTGAGCGATAGCTACAACCCCGATATCTGCGTGGCGGAACAAAAAGCGTGGATGGAGCTGATTGCTGAAGTGCAGGGCGAAGGACAGATTTTCTATCGCCGTCGCCGCCGTCGTGTGAAGCGCAAAAGCGGCAATATCGATGACTTCTGCCGTCGCTGGGGCAACCAGTACAGCTACATGGTGGTGCTGGACGCTGACTCGGTGATGACCGGCGAGTGTCTGAGCGGCCTGGTGCGTCTGATGGAAGCGAACCCGAATGCCGGGATCATCCAGTCGTCGCCGAAAGCGTCCGGTATGGATACGCTGTATGCGCGTTGCCAGCAGTTTGCTACCCGCGTGTACGGCCCGCTGTTTACCGCCGGGCTGCACTTCTGGCAGTTAGGCGAGTCGCATTACTGGGGCCACAACGCGATTATTCGCGTGAAGCCATTCATCGAACACTGTGCGCTTGCGCCGCTGCCGGGCGAAGGATCGTTCGCGGGTTCCATCCTCTCGCATGACTTCGTGGAAGCGGCGTTAATGCGTCGTGCAGGGTGGGGCGTCTGGATTGCCTACGACCTGCCGGGTTCGTATGAAGAACTGCCGCCGAACCTGCTGGATGAACTTAAGCGTGACCGCCGCTGGTGTCATGGCAACCTGATGAACTTCCGCCTGTTCCTGGTGAAAGGAATGCACCCGGTTCACCGTGCGGTGTTCCTGACGGGGGTTATGTCTTACCTGTCGGCGCCGCTGTGGTTTATGTTCCTGGCGCTTTCCACCGCTTTGCAGGTAGTTCATGCGTTGACCGAACCGCAATACTTCCTGCAACCGCGCCAGCTGTTCCCGGTCTGGCCGCAGTGGCGTCCCGAGCTGGCGATTGCGCTGTTTGCATCCACGATGGTGCTGCTGTTCCTGCCGAAGCTGCTGAGTATTATGCTCATCTGGTGTAAGGGCACAAAAGAGTATGGCGGATTTGTGCGCGTAACGCTGTCGCTGCTGCTGGAAGTGCTGTTCTCTGTGCTGCTGGCGCCGGTACGCATGTTGTTCCACACGGTGTTTGTGGTGAGCGCATTCCTCGGCTGGGAAGTGGTCTGGAATTCACCGCAGCGTGACGATGACTCTACCCCGTGGGGTGAAGCCTTCATGCGTCATGGTTCCCAACTGCTGCTCGGCCTGGTATGGGCGGTTGGCATGGCCTGGCTGGATTTACGTTTCCTGTTCTGGCTGGCGCCGATTGTCTTCTCGCTGATTCTGTCGCCGTTTGTGTCCGTGGTTTCCAGCCGTTCAACGGTGGGCTTGCGCACCAAACGCTGGAAACTGTTCCTCATCCCGGAAGAGTATTCCCCGCCGCAGGTGCTGGTGGATACTGACAAATACCTGGCGATGAACCGCAATCGCACGCTGGATGACGGCTTTATGCACGCGGTGTTTAATCCGTCGTTTAACGCACTGGCTACGGCGATGGCTACGGCCCGTCACCGCGCCAGTAAGGTGCTGGAGATTGCGCGCGACCGCCATGTGGAGCAGGCGCTGAATGAAACGCCGGAAAAACTGAATCGCGACCGCCGTCTGGTGTTGTTGAGCGATCCAGTGACGATGGCGCGTTTACACTATCGCGTCTGGAATTCACCGGAAAGATATTCATCGTGGGTTAACTACTATCAGGGTATCAACCTGAACCCACTGGCGTTGCAGAAGAAGTAAGCCGTAGCGGTCTGATAAACGTGGCGTTTATCAGGCCGACAAATATGCGCTGACAATTATCTGAAAATACCGGCCTGCTGCCGGTATTTTTTTATACTGAACAAAACGACGAATGAGGTATCCGGTGCGAATAATCGTGGTTGGCGTAATGGCGCTACTTCTGAGCGGGTGCGGCAGCATCATTAGCAGGACGATCCCCGGACAAGGGCACGGCAATCAATACTATCCCGGCGTGCAGTGGGATGTCCGGGATTCCGCGTGGCGCTATGTCACGGTTCTCGATCTGCCGTTTTCACTGGTTTTTGATACGCTGCTGCTGCCGCTGGATATACACCACGGCCCTTATGAGTAGTTAACGCTCATCCCACTCATCCGCCGCAGTCTGGCCTTCTTCGGTATCCAGAGGCGGCTCGAGCTGAAATTCACCGTCATCCCACTCATGCAGAGTGTTCTCTTCCAGCCACTCTTGACGAATCTCTATCTCATCATAATCGCCGTCAAAGACGCTTTGCGCCGCTTCGCCACTCAGCATTGGCAGACATTCGCCTTCTTCGCCCTCATCGGCAAAAAACTCGGCCTGCCACATGATGTCGCCATCCTGTAGCACGTATTTCTGGATATTGAGTTGTTGAACATTGGCTTCATCTTGTTCGAGTTCCGGGTTGTCAGCCAGAAACTCTTCACGGGCTGCATCAATGGCTTCTTCCAGCGTGGCGTACATAGTCATCACTGTCTCCCTTTGATTTGATGAGGTATTCAGGGAAAGAATAGCTGATTCTCCGGTTTTGCAAGTATGAAAGCGCAAAAATCATTTTGCCGCGAGGGTCTCTCTGCGCCGCCGCAGGCTGTTCCACGAATAAATTGCGTTGAACAACACGACGCCTGCGGTGACGCAAAACACGGCGCGAAAACCGTAGCTGGCAGAAATAGCCGCCCCCATTAACGGGCCTGTGACGTTGCCAATATCGCGAAATGACTGGTTGTAACTGAAAATGCGCCCGGCGATCTGATTGCTGGCGTTATAGACCAGCAGAGTCTGTACGGCAGGGAGCAGGGCGCCGTCCGCCGCGCCAAGTAAAAAGCGCAGCACGCCAAGCTGCCAGGGCGTTTGTACGAATGACATCGGGATCAGCAGCAGGACAGAGATAATCAGGGCGGTAATCAGGATCTTTTCGGGGCCAATGCGATCTCCCAGTTTGCCGAGCCGGGGCGCGCTGAGCAACGCCGCCACGCCGGGCACCGAGGCGATCATTCCGCTGATAAATGCGATATTGCTGACGTTACCGGCTAGCTCTCGCACATATAACGTCAGAATAGGCGCGATCGATCCGGTTGCAACCTGAATGATCAGCGTGGTGACGAACAGACTCAAAACCAGCTTTGGGTTTTTTAGTGAGCCAACGACCTCCCGGACGTGCAACATCTCCTTTTTGCTGACAGGCTGAAAACGCTCGCGAATAAAAAAGAGCGTCAGTAAGAAACAGACCAACAGCACGCTGGCGGTGATGAAAAAGACAGGGCGTAATCCGTACTGGTCGGCAAGCAATCCGCCCGCCAGAGGGCCGAGCAACGCGCCGCTGACGCCGCCAGTAGAAAGCGTTCCTAACGCCCAGCCGCTCTTATTACGCGGCACCTGAGTGGCGATAAGCGCATTTGCGTTTGGCACAAATCCGCCGAGCAGACCTAACAATGCGCGCAGGATCAGAAACTGCCAGATGTTCTGCGCCAGCCCCATCAGCAGCATAACTATCGCCATGCCGAGGGCTGAGCGCAGCAGCATGATCTTTCGTCCTTTGCGATCGGCCAGCCCGCCCCAAAAAGGCGAGGCAATAGCGGAAAACAGGAAGGTGATACTGAAAACCAGCCCCGACCACATATTCAGCGCGCTGTGGCCCGTTACGCCGAGCTGCTCAACGTAGAGGGGTAAAAATGGCATCACCAGGCTAAACGCCGCGCCGGTCAAAAAACAGCCCAGCCAGGCCACGGTGAGATTGCGTTTCCAGTTTATGGGGACATCAGAGGGTGACATAGCGATCCGCAGTGTGATGCGCTGTTTGCGCTATCATCAGAATAAAAATAAGGCAATACTCTCTTATTATGCGCCTGCCTGCTGAGGGCGGCAATGTGAGTAGCTTTTAAAGCTAAAAGAGGCGATGAGAAGGTGCAACCGTCGCCCGGCTGCACCTGATGAATCAGTAACGGGAGGGCATACCTTCAGGACGCGTTTTGAAACGGCGATGCAACCACATGTATTGCTCGGGCGCCATCATGATGCATTTCTCTACGATCGTGTTCATCCAGGCCGCGGTGGTTTCGGCGTCATCCAGCGGTGGTGAGCATTCCGGCGGCAGGAGAATCAGCTCATAGCCTTTGCCATCGGGTTTACGACGCGGAACAAACGGCACCAGACAGGCGTTGGACATCCGGGAGAGCATCCAGGTTCCTGACGTGGTGGCGGCCTGTTCCACGGCAAACAGCGGGACAAACACGCTGGCGCGCGGGCCATAGTCATGATCCGGCGCATACCAGACCACTTCACCTTTTTTTAGCGCTTTGATCATGCCTTTCAGGTCTTTGCGATCGAGCATCGACTTGTTGGAGCGCATACGTCCCCAGGTCTGTAGCCAGTCGAGCAACGGATTGTCATTCGGACGATAAACGCCAATGCCAGGCTGTTGCAAACCAAACTGGCGCGCGCCCAGCTCCAGCGTCAGAAAGTGCAGGCCAACCAGCAGAATCCCTCGCTCCCGGGCCTGAACGTCGCGGATATGCTCAACGCCGCTGACATCTGTCCAGCGTGAAATACGGCGGTCGGACCAGAACCAGGCCATGCCGGTTTCCATCACGCCCATCCCGACAGACTCGAAGTTCTTCACCACCATCTGGTGGCGTTCTTGCTCGCTCATCTGCGGAAAGCACAATTCAAGATTACGATAGGCGATGCGGGCGCGGCGCTTCATAAAACGCAACGCCAGACGTCCCATTGCACAACCCAGTTTGTAAATCACCGGGTAGGGCAATTGCACGACCAACCAAAGAGCACCAATACCCAGCCAGGTTAACCAATAACGTGGATGCAGTAGCGCAACGGAGAACTTAGGTAAATTCGTCATCTCTATCCTGTCTGTAAACGAGCAATTCCCTGTATTGTCGCATTTTTTCGTGTACAGCAAAAATTTGTGGTTGGAGAACGACGATAAAAGCGGCAATTGTTGTTAATTTCTTAGTATGAAGAATGAAATGTAGCGCAAAATGTGTGGATGTAAATTGGCGATGTTTGCTTTATGATGCCGCCCGATTTCATTTTTACTGATTGCAGGATACGTACACCATGCCAGTGTTACACAACCGCATTTCGAACGATGCGCTTAAAGCCCGGATGTTAGCTGAAACGGAGCCGCGCACGACCATCTCTTTTTATAAATATTTCACGATCGTCGATCCGCAGAGCACGCGCGACGCGTTGTACCAGATGTTTACCTCGCTGAATGTTTTTGGTCGCGTTTATCTGGCGCGTGAAGGCATTAACGCACAGATCAGCGTGCCGCAAAGTCAGGTCGCGGCGTTTCGTGAGCAGCTGTATGCGTTTGATCCCGCATTAAACGGCTTGCGTCTGAATATTGCGCTGGACGATGACGGTAAGTCCTTCTGGGTGCTGCGTATGAAAGTACGTGAGCGGATTGTGGCTGATGGTATCGACGATCCGAATTTTGATGCCAGCGACGTTGGCGAGTACCTGAAAGCGGCGGAAGTGAACGCCATGCTGGACGATCCTGATGCCGTGTTTATCGACATGCGTAACCACTACGAATATGAAGTGGGGCATTTCGAAAATGCGCTGGAAATTCCGGCTGATACGTTCCGCGAACAGTTGCCAAAAGCTGTTGAAATGATGCAGGAGCATAGAGACAAGAAAATCGTCATGTATTGTACGGGCGGTATTCGTTGTGAAAAAGCCAGCGCCTGGATGAAGCATAACGGTTTTAACAAAGTGTGGCACATTGAGGGCGGCATCATTGAGTACGCGCGTAGGGCGCGCGAGCAGGGACTGCCGGTGCGTTTCATTGGTAAGAACTTTGTGTTTGATGAGCGCATGGGAGAGCGGATCTCTGATGAGGTTATCGCGCATTGTCACCAGTGCGGCACACCGTGCGACAGCCATACCAACTGTAAAAATGATGGTTGCCATCTGCTGTTTATTCAGTGCCCGGCTTGCGCCGAGAAGTTTAAAGGCTGCTGTAGCGAGCTGTGCTGTGAAGAGAGCAGTTTGCCGGAAGAGGAACAGCGCCGTCGCCGCGCTGGCCGTGAGAATGGCAATAAAATCTTCAATAAATCGCGTGGCCGCCTGAATACCCAACTGGGCATTCCCGACCCGGCGGAATAACGTAGCGCCATCCGGCATTACGCCCGGTGGCGCTTCGCTTACCGGGCCTACAATGTGTGCTGAAGGCGACGCTGTCATCCGGCATTATGCCCGGTGGCGCTCCGCTTACCGGGCCTACAATATGTGCTGAAGGCAATGCCGTCATCCGGCATTATGCCCGGTGGCGCTTTGCTTACCGGGCCTACAATGTGCGTTGCTGTAGGCCGGATAAGGCGAAGCCGCCATCCGGCATTCGTTACTTCTGCTGTACGCCTTCCACCGAGATAATCAGATCGACTTCCTGCGATGCAGGGCCGAGGTCGGTGG
Organism: Citrobacter sp. CK191; assembly: GCF_030333435.1. NCBI lineage: Bacteria > Pseudomonadati > Pseudomonadota > Gammaproteobacteria > Enterobacterales > Enterobacteriaceae > Citrobacter > Citrobacter sp. CK191. The sequence goes on from NZ_JAOWFX010000033.1 coordinate 146,985, forward strand.
TGATGTTGAAGTCTTTCAGCTTAATTTTACCTTCCGCTTCAAAGCCCGCGCGCTTCCCGCCCCACGGATCGTCACCCTGGCCGATCAGCTTCGCTTCCAGCGTGACCGGTTTGGTGACGCCATTGAGCGTCAGGTCGCCGGTGATATCCAGCTCGTCGCCATCTTTTTTCACGCTGGTCGAGGTAAACGTCGCCTGCGGGAATTTCGCCACGTTCAGGAAATCAGCGCTACGCAGGTGCTTATCACGCTCCGCATGGTTGGTATCAACGCTGTTGGTGTTAATGGTGACGTTCACTTTATCCGCTGCCGGATTTTTTTCATCGAAGGTAAATGTCCCGTCGAAATCTTTGAACGTCCCGTACAGCCAGCTGTAACCCAGGTGCTGGATACGGAAGTTAACGAAGGCGTGTTGTCCCTCTTTATCAATTTTATAGTCTGCCGCGATTGCAGAACCAGTGGTGAATAACAGGGAAGCAAAAGTCAGTCCCAGCAGGCTTTTTTTCATTTTTCAACTCCATAGTCAGGCGACGATCTCCCCAGCATACGCTTCAGGGTGTCGTCTTTATCGATGAAATGGTGCTTCAGGGCCATTAGCCCATGCAGAACAGACAAAATCACAACGCTCCAGGCCAGCCACAGGTGCAGGCTACCGGCAAGATCGGCCTGAGCGCCCGCGTCGGCCAGCGTGGCGGGCACGTCAAACCACCCAAACACGCTGATCGGTTTGCCGTCGGCGGTTGAGATCAGATAGCCGCTGATCACAATGGCGAAGAGCAGAAGATACAGCGCAAGGTGGCCCACCGCCGCACCCAGACGGGTCAGGCGTGAATAGCTTTTCAGCGCCTTTGGCGGTGGTGAGACGAAACGCCAGAAAACACGTATAACCAGCCCCATCATTAGCAGGATGCCGATACTTTTATGCAATTCCGGCGCCTGGTGATACCAGCCATCGTAATAGCTGAGCGTCACCATCCATAAACCCAGGGCAAACATGCCGTATACAACAATGGCGACCAGCCAGTGAAGCAATACAGAAATGGCGCCATAGCGCTGAGGAGTATTTTTGAATTGCATAAACACACCAATGGATATTTCAGGAGAGAATGAAAATGACCTGTTAGAGACATTAATGCAACTAATAAATAACAATCATGGCGATATTTGTTTTTATTTCAATAAAATTGATTGAATTTGTCATTCTGCGTCAGAAGATTCGAGGTGATTAGCGGTTTTATCTATATAGGGCAGGAGGGCGGGAGGTTTCTTATTGGTCAAATTATTACAATGAAAGTTAGAGTAATCTCAGGTTTTGTCAATTTTTGTCAGCTGAAATAAATTAAAAGAACATGATATAAATAATGTCCATGATGGCCAGCAGCGACCATAAAATAACGTAGAGCATAAAATGCTCACGAATATTATTGATCAGATAGTGAAAAATACGACGCACAGCCTGACTCCTCAAAAAGAAACGGCCCCGTTTGCGAGGCCATTGGGTCATTATTGCGTAAAGCGGTTCAGTTTGAATGGCGTCAGGTCAAAAGCCGGCGATTTACCCTGCGCGAAATCGGCGGCAATCTCACCCAATACCGAGGCGAACTTAAAGCCGTGGCCGCTCAGACCGGTGACGATCAGCGTATTATCATGTCCCGGTAATGTATCGATAATAAAATCTTCATCCGGGGAATTATCATAGGTACAGGCGGCGCCGTTCAGGCAGCAGCCAATGCCGGGCAGGATAGTGCGCAGGAAGGGGAACGCTTCGGAACCATCGCTGGCGACGGCGGCAAACGGCTTGCGCTCTTCCGGTGAGTGAATCAACTGACCACCGTTGTGTTTTCCTATTTTTAATGCGTCGTTTTCGGCGGGAAAACCGTAATACTGATCGCCGTTCGGGAGTTCTCCAGTGAACGCCGGGAAGTTATTTTTCATGCTGTAGCGCCCGTCAGCCTGATACCAGGCAAAAACTTTACGAACGGGTTGGATGGGGAGTTCCGGCACCAGCGCCTGTACCCATGTACCGGCACTGATCAACACTTTCTTCGCGCGGTATTCGCCGTCAGCGGTTTCAACGGTAACGCCGTCGCTATCGTGATGAAGGGCGGTGACGGGGCAGTTAAAGAGCTGCGCACAGCCAGCCTCTTCGGCAAGGCGAACCCAGGTTTTGATCGCCAGTTCACTGCGCAGAAAACCGGAGTCCGTTTCGAACAGGCCAATGTAGTTGTCAGGGACGCGAATTTCAGGCCAGCGTGCCATGATGGCGGCGGCATCCAGTTGTTCAACGTTCAACTGCCATTGCTGTGCGCTATGCGCCACGTTCGCCAGAAATGGCGAGTCCGCCGGGCCGAGGTTTATGACGCCGGAGCGGACGAAGATGGGATCTTCATTATGCGTTGAAAGCTCTTCCCATAACGTTTGCGCACGCAGCACCAGAGGAACGTATTTCTCACCCTCGCCATAAGCGTGACGGATTAACCGGGTATCGCCGTGATGGCTGCCCTGTTGATGTGGCGGCATATGGGCATCTGTCATCAGAACCTTCAGTCCGGCGCGAGTGGCATAATATCCGGCTGCGGCGCCGACGGAACCGCTGCCAATAATGATTAAGTCGTATTTCATCAGCTTCTCTCTGCTATCGCGATTATTGCAGGGTAAATAAGTGAATTGAGATATACAAGTTATACTCGTCATGCTTTCGGATTGCCGTCGCGGCGGCGCGTTTGTCGGCCGATTTTCTGTCAGTGGAATTATTAAGGGTATGAAACGATAAAGGCACCTTTTAAGGTGCCTTTGGGTGGAGGGGTCGCGTCACGTTAATGACGGCGATACTCATTTTCCTGGTAATCGCCAGATTCAATTTTGGCGATGCCTGCTTCTAATATCGAAATAAATTGTCTGGCAACATCGGTGGTTAACCAGAGCGTCTGACCAACTTCAGTCCCATCAGGGTCAGGGCGATTCGGGGTCTGGTAGTGCAAACGCAACATCAGCGCATCATAGCTGTCAACGGTGCTGATGTCCCATCCTACAAGCGGATGAGTCTGAATGACTTCATTATTCTTTTCCATTATGCCCCCTAATACGTGTTACAAGACAACGGTTTTCGAGGTTCAATGCGTGTTTTTTTCTGAAGCAACTTCAGTATATCAATAAATAAGGCTATTCACTGGAAATTTAAAGGGTGACAGAATAAATTTCTTCTTTTTAAGAATTATGTGCACAATAAAACAGCATGTTATTCATATTTTTTTGGCATGTTGTGCAGTTATTTTGAGTAATGGATTAAAAAGCGACCAGTTGCGCAAATAAAAAAGCCGGGGCGACCCGGCAAAAACGAACATTACTGCATATCATTTTTTATTCATTGACGAACCAGTCATCCGCGCTTTCCCAGGTTTCCTGTAGGATTTCGCTGATGCGTTCTTTATCCTCTTTTGTCGCGCCAATGACCGACAAATTGTTGGCTGCGGCATAACGGACGACAACATTGCCCGCGTTATCTGGAAAAGAGTGATGGATACGGCGGGAGAGTTCACCGGCCAGCGCGTCAATCGCGCCAGCAGGCAAAGGTGACGTTTTCGCTATAGTGACTTCAATACGCATAATGGCCCCCTGTTGAATATACTGTGTATTTATACAGTTAACCTTTCCGGCTTACAACAGTTGGCCACATTTTTTTTATTATTTTACTGACCAGCGTACGCGCTCGCCGCCGAGGAAGGGCACCAGTGAGTCATCGGCAAGCGCGATGCTTTCCGGGACGAGCTGCTCTTCGCGTACCAGTTCAACGTAGGTTTCATTGACCGGCAGGCCGTAGAACCGTGGCCCATTGAGTGAGCAGAACGCTTCAAAATGCGCGAGGGCGTTCATCTCTTCAAAGACCGTAGCGTAGCTGCCAAGCGCCGTCGGGGCATTAAAGCAGCCTGCGCAGCCACAGCTGGTTTCTTTCCGATGACGGGCGTGCGGCGCGGAGTCGGTACCGAGGAAGGCGCGGCTAAATCCGCTGGCGACCAGTTCACGCAAGGCCTGCTGGTGGACGTTACGTTTGAGGATCGGCAGGCAATACAGATGCGGGCGAATGCCGCCGACCAGCATATGGTTGCGATTAAACAGCAGATGCTGTGGCGTGATGGTGGCGGCTAACAGCTCGTTGCCGTCGCGAACGTACTCTGCGGCATCTTTGGTGGTAATGTGCTCAAATACAACCTTCAACGCCGTCAGACGGTGGCGCAGCGGCTCCATCACCGTTTCAATAAACCGTGCTTCGCGGTCAAAAATATCGATATCAGCATGGGTAACTTCGCCGTGTACCAGCAACGGCATGCCGAGTTTTTCCATGCGCTCCAGTACCGGCATGATCGTATCGACAGAGGTGACGCCGTGGCTGGAGTTGGTGGTCGCGTTGGCCGGATAGAGTTTTGCTGCGGTAAAGACGCCTTCGCGGAATCCGCGCTCAAGCTCATCAGGATCAAGCGTATCCGTTAAGTAGCAGGTCATCAGTGGGGTAAAGTCATGCCCGGCAGGAACGGCATCAAGAATGCGCTGGCGGTATGCGATGGCCGCATCGACCGTCGTAACAGGCGGCGCCAGGTTCGGCATCACTATCGCGCGGCCATAAATTTCACTGGTGTAAGGCACGACAGTTTTTAACATGTCGCCATCGCGAAGGTGAACGTGCCAGTCGTCTGGGCGGCGGATCTTTAAAACCTGGGATGGTGCAGTCATTAATATGCTCCGGCTGGGGGGATAGTCATTTTTGCCGGAAACCAAGGATAAGCGGAAACGTTTTCGTTTGCACGAAAAAAAAGGGCGCAAATGCGCCCTGGTGCGTTAGTCGGTGAACGGGATGATGATTTCGCCCGGTTTAACCTCTATGCCTTTGGCATATTTTTTCGCCAGCGCTTCGCCTTTGCTGCTGTCTTCACGCAAAACGTAGGCCGGTTGTTGATTAAAATAATTACGCAACGACTGATTCAGGTAAGGCATCAGCGTTTGCAGCACCGATTGCATTTTTTCCGGCGTTACGGTTGCATCCACCACTTCCATTTCTTGCAGATAAATCGCGCCTTTTTCTTTGTTAAAGACCGGTAGCGCTTTCAGCTTCAGTTTCATGGTGGCTTTCTGGCTGCCAAACAGGGAGCTCATATCCAGGTTCGCATCACCGGTTAGCGTGACTTTGTTGGGCTCTTCCCGGCCAATCTGGCTGCTGAGATTCGTCAGTACAATATGCGCATCCGCGATGCCCGGTAAGCCAATGTCTTTGGAAAAATTATTCCGTTTTTCAAGCGCCTGATTAATTTCTTGCTCGCTTACCGTGTACTGCGTGAGTTGGTTGCAGCCAACCAACAGGCCGCTAACCAACAATGCAGCGGCAAAGACAATCTTTTTCATGGGGTTCCTCAACATGATGCCCGTGTCGTAATCCTGACACAAAGCAGCATGTGGCACCAGCACGCCGCGCACCAGCAGAAAAAACTGAAAGGGTGGCGGCATGGCGCCTCCACCCACAAACATTAGAGGGCCATAGACGATAACAGGTTGATTTGCGTCTGTTTTGCCATGTTATCACGGTAATCAGCGACCCGGGTTGGCCAGTTTATGCCTGCGACCAGCGTCAGGTTACGTAATAACGGGAACAGATGAATATCGTCTTCAGACAGTTCACCGTTCACGGCATTAGGCTGCACAATCAATTTATCCAGCGCGCGCAGATCGTCGCTGATGTTTTTGATGAGCCCGCTGGAATGCGCCAGATTTTCGCCAAAGTCGCCAATCATGGCCTCTTTTTTCTCGGTGAAGTACTTCCGCGCCGATGGCGTGGAAAACTCATCAAATGCCGATTTTGCGAAACGCGGAAGGAGCAGGCGATTGGCGTAACCGTTAACTTTGCGTAGCCACTCATCAATCGCGGGGTTCTGTTTTCCGATCAGCAAGGGTTTGCCGTCAAGGTTGTCCACATAATGGACGATATCCATACTTTCGGGCAGATAACGGCTGTCGTCCTTTTGCAAAATGGGCGCCATTTTTTTGCCGATCATGCGGGTGGGCGTTGCGTCGTCGTCGTTTGCCAGGACGTTTAGCTCAACGGGAATATTTTTCAGGCCGAAAATCATGCGGGCTTTGATGCAGAAAGGGCAGTGATCGTAAATATAAAGCTTCACGTTTCTCCTCCATTTAACTGTCGGTTCTCTTTCAGTATGGAGGAGATGAAAGCAGGTATCAAATCAGGCGCCTGGCTCCAGCATGCCGCGTGGCGTCCGTTTGTGGCTGAATTGCCAACCGAGCGCAAGAAAGGTCATGATTCCGATTACCCCAAGCATCATCCAGGGCAGTTCAGGCTGTTGCAGCGCTTTCCCCATATCGAACAACCATCCTCCGCCGATATACCCTATCGCGCCGCCAATGGCTAAACCCAGTCGACTGAAGCCCATATAGCTGCCACGCGCCCGCGCATCGGCCAGCGAGGCGCTGAGCGTTTCACGCGCCGGTTCCGCAATGACCGAGCCGATATAGAACGTGCAAATGAGCGTGAAGAGCTGCTGTAAATTACCGACCAGCCCGACAGGCAACATACTGAGCGACATCAGCAGCAGTCCGGCCATCAGGCGGTGCTCGAGGCGAAAACGTTTCTCGCTCCAGCGGGCGATTGGGTAGAGCAGCGTCAGCGAGAGGCAGGCTTCGATCGCATACATCCACTTGACGGCGGACGGTGATCCCGCGATGTCATTGACCATGATGGGCAGCATCAGCATCACCTGTACGGCCAGCATGTAGTATCCCGCCAGGGTCAGTACGTAAGTCACGAACCGTTTGTCCGCCATGACGCGCCCCATGCCCTCGCGTACCGGGATTTTCACCGTTGACAGCTTCCACGCCGGAAGCAGCCAGGCGTTAAACGCGGCGCACAAAACGAACAGTACCGCCCCCGTCGCGCATACCAGACGAAAGTCATACTGCAACAACCAGCTACCCAATAGCGCGCCAGTCACGGCACCCGCGCTGTCCTGCATCATCAACAGCGAAAAGAAACGACCGCGTTGTTCAGGGCGAATCAGCTTGACGACCAGCGCAGAGCGCGGCGGATCGAAAAGGGTGCCGCCAAGCCCGGAAAGAAAGCAGGAAAACCAGAGCAGCCAGGGCTCATGGGCGATCCCCATCGTCGCGAATCCGGCTGCGCGCATAAGCATCCCGGTAACAATCATTGGCTTCGCGCCAAAACGGTCGGCAATCGCGCCGCCAAAAATGCCCAGCCCTTGCTGGATGAACTGGCGCAGTCCGAGCGCAATGCCGACCATCAATGCCGCCCAGCCCATCTGGTCGACAAAGCGAATGGAGATCAGTGGAAACACCACGAAAAAGCCTAATACGACCAGCATATTATCGATGAGCAGGAAATATTTACCCAGGTTCCTGGCCTGCGAGACACGCGACATTTCCCCTCCCGGGAAAGACACTCGTCATCCTTCACGTCGCAGGCGCGTCGGCGGCGTTCGCGCTCCCCGGCCACGTATTTCTGTGCGCTTTCAGGGAGTGACTCGCTTGCCGCCGTCCTGCAACTTGAATTCTGTTGAGTTTAAAAGGTGAGCACCTTCTATTCTGCGGTGTCGGCGCGTTTTTTCCCACCTTTGCCGGGACAATATTTTTTTATCAAAAGTCCATCTTGATAGAGAGTTTTCATCAAAATGTGTGAATAAGCCAAAAAATGACGATTTGCACTTTTCACAGAGCGTACAGGCGCAGGTATAGTAACGTTATCAGGGTGTGAAGACGTTACGGGAAGGAGTAGGTATAGAATGTTTGGCTATCGCAGTAACGTGCCAAAAGTACGCTTAACAACCGACCGTCTGGTTGTGCGTTTAGTACATGAGCGTGATGCCTGGCGTCTGGCCGATTATTACGCGGAAAATCGTCATTTTTTAAAACCCTGGGAACCCGTTCGTGATGAAAGCCACTGCTATCCTTCGGGCTGGCAGGCGCGTCTGAGCATGATCGCCGAGTTTCACAAACAGGGTTCAGCGTTCTATTTCGCGCTGCTCGACCCGGAAGAGAAAGAGATCATCGGCGTGGCCAATTTTTCTAACGTGGTGCGTGGCTCATTCCACGCCTGTTATCTGGGATACTCCATCGCACAAAAGTGGCAGGGGCAGGGGCTGATGTATGAGGCCTTAACCTCGGCGATTCGCTATATGCAGCGTACGCAACATATTCACCGTATTATGGCGAACTATATGCCGCATAATAAGCGCAGCGGCGACTTGCTGGCGCGGCTCGGCTTTGAAAAAGAAGGGTATGCGAAAGATTACCTGTTGATTGACGGACAGTGGCGCGATCATGTGCTGACGGCGTTGACGACGACTGAATGGACCCCCGGTCGCTAAGGAGAGGACGATGAAATACGAACTAACCGCCACTGAAGCGCGAGTGATTGGCTGCCTGCTGGAAAAACAGGTGACAACGCCGGAGCAATACCCGCTCTCGGTTAACGGCGTGGTTACCGCCTGCAATCAAAAAACCAACCGTGAACCGGTAATGAACTTATCGGAACATGAGGTGCAGGAACAGCTTGATAACCTGGTGAAACGCCATTTTCTGCGAACGGTGAGCGGCTTCGGCAATCGCGTCACCAAATATGAACAGCGCTTCTGCAACTCCGAGTTTGGCAATCTTAAACTGAGTCCGGCGGAGGTGGCGCTGATTGCCACGCTGCTGTTGCGTGGCGCCCAGACGCCAGGTGAACTGCGCAGCCGTGCATCCCGCATGTATGAATTCAGCGATATGGCGGAAGTGGAAACGACGCTGGAACAGCTTGCCGCCCGTGACGACGGCCCTTACGTAGTGCGCCTGGCGCGCGAACCGGGTAAGCGTGAAAGCCGGTATATGCACCTGTTTTGCGGCGAAGTCGATGAACCGGTGAGTTCAGATGACGCGCCGCAGACGGCGTCGGGCGATCTGCATGCGCGCGTTGAGGCGCTGGAAGGCGAAGTCGCGGAACTGAAACAGCGCCTTGATTCGCTCCTGGCGCACCTGGGAGACTAACGTGAAAAAATTACGTATCGGTGTTGTTGGGTTAGGGGGGATCGCCCAAAAAGCCTGGTTGCCCGTACTGGGCGCATCCGGCGACTGGACGCTACAGGGGGCCTGGTCTCCTTCGCGGGATAAGGCGCTGCGCATTTGTGAAAGCTGGCGGATGCCGTACGTTGAGTCGTTGCCAGCGCTGGCGTCAACCTGCGACGCCATTTTCGTCCACTCCAGCACGGCGACGCATTATGAGGTGGTGAGCGAACTGCTCAATGCCGGGGTTCATGTCTGCGTCGATAAACCGCTGGCGGAAAATCTGCGCGATGCGGAACGGTTGGTGGCGTTGGCCGCGCGCAAAAATTTGACGCTAATGGTCGGGTTTAACCGACGCTTCGCTCCGCTCTACCGCGATCTGAAAGCGCAACTGGGCGCTGCCGCTTCTGTCCGTATGGATAAACACCGGACGGACAGCGTCGGGCCGCATGATTTGCGTTTCACGCTGCTGGATGACTACCTGCATGTTGTGGACACCGCGCTGTGGCTGACGGACGGCAAGGCGCAACTGAACGGCGGCACGTTGCAGACCAACGATCTTGGCGAGATGCTGTATGCCGAACACCATTTTTCGACGGATCAGTTGCAAATTACCACCAGTATGCACCGTCGCGCCGGGAGTCAGCGTGAATGTGTGCAGGCGGTGACGGACGGTGGCCTGTTTGACGTGACGGACATGCGCGAATGGCGCGAGGAACGCGGTCAGGGCGTGGTGCATAAACCCATTCCGGGCTGGCAGACAACCCAGGAACAACGGGGATTTGCCGGATGCGCCCGTCATTTTATTGAATGCGTGCAAAATCAGACGGTTCCTGAAACGGCGGGCGAACAGGCGATTCTGGCGCAGCGCGTCGTAGAGAAACTCTGGCGCGAGGCAATGAGCGAATAACGCCCTGTAACATCTGGCTGTAGTAATTCATCATAATCCAGGTACTATATGCCAACTCAAAATAACACCTCTTTCTGACAGAGAATGATGGCAAACCGTGGATCGTTCTGTCGGCCTGATAAGACGTTTTTACGTGGTTATCAGGCACAACGATATTGCCGGATGGCGGCGTAAACGCCTTTATCCGGCCTGCGGTCGGCCATACAAGGGTTTTGCTCCAGGGTCTGGAATACAACACTGATGAATTTATTAAAATCGCTGGCTGCCGTCAGCTCGATGACCATGTTTTCGCGCGTGCTTGGTTTTGCGCGTGACGCGATTGTCGCCAGAATTTTTGGCGCAGGGATGGCGACCGACGCCTTTTTCGTGGCATTCAAGTTACCGAATCTGTTGCGGCGCATTTTTGCCGAAGGGGCATTTTCCCAGGCGTTTGTGCCGATCCTTGCAGAATACAAGAGCAAGCAGGGCGAAGAGGCGACCCGGGTTTTTGTCGCCTATGTCTCCGGCCTGCTGACCCTGGCGTTAGCCGTGGTGACGGTGGCCGGTATGCTCGCCGCGCCGTGGGTGATCATGGTAACCGCGCCGGGTTTTGCTGATACCGCTGATAAATTCGCCCTGACCACCAAATTGCTGCAAATCACCTTTCCGTATATTCTGCTGATTTCGCTGGCCTCGCTGGTGGGCGCGATCCTCAACACCTGGAACCGTTTCTCGATTCCTGCGTTTGCGCCCACATTTCTGAACATCAGTATGATCGGCTTTGCGCTGTTTGCCGCGCCGTATTTTAATCCTCCCGTACTGGCGCTGGCCTGGGCGGTGACGGTGGGCGGCGTGCTGCAACTGGTTTACCAGCTTCCTCATCTGAAGAAAATTGGGATGCTGGTATTGCCGCGCATCAATTTTCGTGACGCAGGCGCGATGCGCGTTGTGAAGCAAATGGGCCCGGCGATCCTCGGCGTTTCGGTAAGCCAGATATCTCTGATCATCAACACCATTTTCGCCTCGTTTCTGGCTTCCGGTTCGGTCTCCTGGATGTATTATGCTGACCGACTGATGGAGTTCCCGTCAGGGGTTCTGGGCGTGGCGCTGGGCACCATTTTGCTGCCTTCGCTGTCTAAAAGCTTTGCCAGCGGCAATCATGATGAGTATTGCCGTCTGATGGACTGGGGGCTGCGTCTGTGTTTTCTGCTGGCATTGCCGAGCGCCGTCGCGCTGGGCATTCTGGCCAAACCGCTGACGGTATCGCTGTTCCAGTACGGCAAGTTCACCGCCTTTGATGCGTCGATGACCCAGCGCGCGCTGGTGGCCTATTCCGTTGGTCTGATTGGTTTAATCGTGGTGAAAGTTTTGGCTCCGGGATTTTACTCGCGCCAGGATATCAAAACGCCGGTCAGAATCGCCATTGTGACGCTGATCATGACTCAGTTGATGAACCTGGCGTTTATCGGGCCGTTGAAGCATGCCGGTCTGTCGCTGTCTATTGGTCTGGCGGCGTGTCTGAATGCGTCGCTGCTGTACTGGCAACTGCGCAAACAGAAAATCTTTACTCCGCAGCCGGGCTGGACGTGGTTCCTGACCCGCCTGGTGATTTCCGTGCTGGTGATGTCCGCCGCGCTGGTTGGCATGTTGCATATTATGCCTGAGTGGTCAGAAGGGACGATGCTGTGGCGTCTGGTCCGACTGATGGCGGTTGTGGTTGTGGGGATTGCCGCCTATTTCGCCGCGCTGGCGGTGTTGGGCTTTAAAGTGAAGGAATTTACTCGCCGGACGGCATAGAGCCTCTATCCGGTCAATCGCCCGGTGGCGCTATCGCTTACCGGGCCTACAGGGTTGTTCTGTGATTGTGTCGGCCGGATTACGGTCAATCGCCCGGTGGCGCTGTCGCTTACCGGGCCTACAGAGTTGTTCTGTGATTGTGTCGGCTGGATTACGGCAATTGCCCGGTGGCGCTGTCGCTTACCGGGCCTACAGGGTTGTTCTGTGATTGTGTCGGCCGGATTACGGCCAATCGCCCGGTGGCACTGCCGCTTACCGGGCATACGAGTTGTTCTGTGATCGTGTAGGCCGGATAAGGCGTAGCCGCCATCCGGCAATCAGATAGAGATTTTTTTCCCGCCACGGTGGGGAGAGGCGGTTTGACCGTTCGCGCCATACAGCGTCGGTTCCTGATGCGGTTTCAGCATGTCGAGCGCCTGATGATTCCGTTCAATCTGCCCTTCCAGCAGCCAACCATTATGTTGGTTGAGATCGCGTAAATGCTGCGTTTTTTCCGTAATTGCCTGCCAGCGTCTGGCGACATCATCATTAACGTTACGTTGCGCATCTTGTTCAAGACGGCGCTGCTGCTCCAGATAATCCAGCGTCGCCAGTAAAGAGCTTTTTTCTTCTGTAATACGCTGTAACTGGCTACCGTTAATGTGACCTACGGAGAGCTGCTGCTGCTCGGCATCCATCACCTTTTTCAGGTCATTGAGGACAGCCGTCATATGATCCAGAATTTCTGACAGACGAGTCATACGCTTATTTACTCTGTAAGTAGCTCTGCGCCTCGCGGATCAGCGAGTCTGCAATTTTACCGGTGTCCATCTTCAACTCACCGTTACGAATCGCCGTTTTCAGGGTTTCCACGCGCTCCATATTGATATCGCCGGTGCCGGGTTGCATCAGTTTCGCCTGAGCATCGCTTAACTTCACACTGGTACTGGTCGTGGTTGACGCTTTTTCCTGACGCGCTTTTTGTACCGGCGCATCGCTGGTTTCGCGCGGTTGGACAGTGCTAACGGGCTTCAAAGGTGAGGTACGGTCAATGCTCATTTATTTATCCTCATCGAGGGGTTACGCTGTAGCAGCCAGCTATCATCATTGGTTGATTATTTATCGGCAGCCACTACAAAATCTTTAACTCATTATAGATTAATAAGAATATTCCCATCAGGATCGACGGTTCCACTCACGACCTGGCCTGACAACATGCGTACGCGCGCGTTTTGCGCGACGGCGGCATTGTTCAGTGCCTGGCCTTCCGCATTGACGCTAAATCCGTCGCCGTTCGCCACCACCAGAACGCGCTGACCAGCTTTTATCCGCCATGCCTGGCGCAACATACTGAGCTGTATTGGCTGCCCGGGAACGAGGTCGCGCAAGCTGACAGCGTCCTGAATCTGGTTGATGTCCAGGACGGTTCGCGGGGGAAGCTGATCCAGCCGTCCGCGTTTTAGCGTGATGTTAGCCGGGCCAAGCGCACCGCCACGGGCGACGGGGGCCGCGGCAACAACGTAATTCCCCGTTGCCTGTACATTTACCTGTAGATAGCGCTTTTCGTTCGCGCAGCGCGCCAGTACGTTCACATGCCCCCATAACTTCGCACTTCCGGTTACGCTCAGCGCGGGCTGTTCGCAATTCGGCAACAGATTGGGCGACGTGCGGATCGTGACGACGACGTCATCGCTGAACCCTGCCAGACGCTGAGAAAACCAGTCCGTTAACTGGGCATTCAGATCCTGAGCCATCGTCAGGGGGCTGAACAGCAGCGCCAGCAGCGCTATTCCACGTTTTAACGTTTGCATCGTCACTTCCCGCCAGTTTAAGCAATGACAGGATTCTACCTGCGTACCACAAGCATCAACGCAACAAATAGCGACGCATTTTGCGTTTATTCCGGCGATAACGCGCGCGTGATGGGATTTAAGCTGTCGGCTGAATTTTGTCATTTGCGGAGGAGATATGCTCGATAAGCTCGATGCCGCCTTACGTTTTCAACAGGAAGCGCTGAATCTGCGCGCTCAACGCCAGGAGGTGTTGGCCGCCAATATCGCTAACGCCGACACCCCTGGGTATCAGGCGCGTGATATGGATTTCGCCAGCGAACTCAAAAAAGTCATGGTGCGTGGCCGGGAAGAAACCGGCGGGATCGCGTTGAAGCTCACCTCTGCACAACACATTCCGGCCCAGACCGTCGCGTCTTCTTCGGTGGATCTGCTCTACCGTATTCCTGACCAGCCGTCCCTTGATGGCAATACCGTCGATATGGACCGCGAGCGTACGCAGTTTGCGGATAACAGTCTGAAATACCAGACGGGCCTCACCGTGTTGGGTGGACAAATCAAAGGCATGATGAATGTGCTACAGGGAGGAAACTAATTCGTGGCGCTGTTAAACATTTTTGATATTGCCGGGTCGGCGCTCACCGCGCAGTCCAAACGTCTTAACGTGGCGGCCAGTAACCTGGCGAACGCCGATAGCGTCACCGGGCCGGACGGTCAACCGTATCGCGCTAAACAGGTGGTCTTTCAGGTAGACGCGGCGCCAGGGGCGGCAACCGGTGGGGTAAAAGTGGCGGACGTCATTGAAAGTCAGGCGCCGGACAAACTGGTGTATGAGCCTGGCAACCCGCTGGCGGACGCCAACGGGTACGTAAAAATGCCTAATGTGGACGTGGTCGGTGAAATGGTCAACACCATGTCAGCCTCGCGCAGCTATCAGGCAAACGTCGAAGTTCTTAATACCGTGAAAAGCATGATGCTTAAAACGCTGACATTAGGCCAGTAAAGGAGGCGCGTATGTCTATTGCCGTAAATATGAATGACTCGACCAACTCGGGAGTCGCATCCACCAGCAGTGGCAGTTCGCTGACGGGAAGCAGCGCGAGTGATTTACAAAGCAGCTTCCTGACATTGCTGGTCGCGCAGTTGAAGAATCAGGACCCGACCAACCCACTGCAAAACAACGAGCTGACCACGCAACTGGCGCAGATCAGCACCGTTAGCGGAATTGAAAAACTGAACACCACGCTGGGCGCGATTTCCGGGCAGATCGACAACAGCCAGTCGCTACAGGCCAGCACCCTGATTGGTCATGGCGTCATGATCCCCGGCACCACCATTCTGGCCGGTACGGGTACCGAAGAGGGCGCGACCATCACCACGACGCCGTTTGGCGTGGAGTTGCAGCAGGCAGCGGATAAAGTCACCGCCACCATTACTGACAAAGACGGCAAGGTGGTGCGCACGATCAATATCGGCGAGCTGAAGGCTGGCGTTCATACCTTTACCTGGGACGGTACGTTGGAGGATGGCACAAGCGCGCCAAACGGTTCCTATAACGTCGCGATCGCCGCCAGCAACGGCAGTACGCAGCTTGTGGCGCAACCGCTTCAGTTTGCGCTGGTTCAGGGGGTTATCCGCAACAGTAGCGGTAATACCCTGGATTTAGGGACCTACGGAACCACCACACTCGACGAAGTACGGCAGATTATTTAAGCCTTTACACTTATCAGGAGTAAGTCATGGCCTTTTCTCAAGCGGTCAGCGGTCTGAACGCAGCAGCGACCAACCTCGATGTTATTGGTAATAACATCGCCAACTCCGCCACCTACGGGTTTAAATCCGGTACGGCGTCTTTTGCTGATATGTTCGCGGGCTCCAAAGTGGGCCTGGGCGTTAAAGTCGCCGGGATTACCCAGGACTTTACCGACGGCACTACCACCAACACCGGGCGTGGCCTGGATGTTGCGATTAGCCAGAACGGTTTCTTCCGTCTGGTAGACAGCAACGGCTCCGTTTTCTACAGCCGTAACGGTCAGTTCAAACTGGATGAGAACCGCAATCTGGTTAACATGCAGGGGCTGCAACTGACCGGCTATCCGGCAACCGGAACGCCGCCGACGATCCAGCAGGGTGCCAACCCAGGCCCGATCACCATCCCGAACACCCTGATGGCCGCGAAGGCGACTACCACGGCGTCTATGCAGATCAACCTTAACTCCAGCGATGAACTGCCGTCGAAAACGCCGTTTGATCCGAGCGATGCGGATTCCTACAACAAAAAGGGTACCGTTACCGTTTTTGACAGTCAGGGTAACGCCCATGATGTGAATGTGTTCTTTGTTAAGACGCAGGACAACACCTGGGAAGTTCACACCATGGACAGCAGCGATCCAACCGCGACGCCGACGTTGTCTACCACGATGGAATTCAATGAAAACGGGATGCTGGTTTCTGGCGGTTCCGCCAATATCGTCACTGGCGCAATTAATGGTGCGGACCCAGCCTCTTTCTCCCTGAGCTTCCTGAATTCCATGCAGCAGAACACCGGTGCGAACAATATCGTCGCGACCAACCAGAACGGCTATAAGCCGGGCGATCTGGTGAGCTATCAGATCAACGATGACGGCACCGTAGTGGGTAACTATTCCAACGAACAAACGCAGGTTCTGGGGCAGATCGTGCTGGCTAACTTCGCCAACAATGAAGGTCTGGCTTCTCAGGGCGATAACGTCTGGGCGGCGACGCAGGCTTCAGGCGTTGCGCTGCTTGGTACGGCGGGTACGGGTAACTTCGGTAAGTTGACCAACGGCGCGCTGGAATCCTCAAACGTGGATTTGAGTAAAGAGCTGGTGAATATGATCGTCGCGCAGCGTAACTATCAGTCAAACGCGCAGACCATCAAAACCCAGGATCAGATCCTCAACACCCTGGTTAACCTGCGCTAAGCGCCTGACGGGATGGCTTAATGGATCACGCAATATATACCGCCATGGGCGCGGCCAGTCAGACGCTTAATCAACAAGCGGTGACGGCCAGCAACCTGGCGAACGCCTCCACGCCGGGTTTTCGTGCGCAACTTAATGCGTTGCGCGCGGTGCCGGTGGAAGGTCTCTCTTTACCGACGCGTACGCTGGTGGCTGCGTCCACGCCGGGAGCCGATATGACGCCCGGGCAGATGGATTACACCTCGCGCCCGCTGGATGTGGCACTGCAACAGGATGGCTGGCTGGTTGTTCAGACCGCTGATGGTAACGAGGGGTACACCCGTAACGGCAGCATTCAGGTGGACCCGACCGGGCAACTGACTATTCAGGGGCATCCGGTTATCGGTGAAGCCGGGCCGATTGCCGTTCCTGAAGGTTCAGAAATCACTATCGCGGCAGACGGGACTATCTCTGCGCTTAACCCTGGCGATCCGGCTAATACCGTCGCACCGGTAGGACGTCTGAAGCTGGTGAAGGCGCTTGGCAGCGAAGTGCAACGCGGCGATGACGGTATGTTCCGTTTAAGCGCGGCGACACAGGCTGCGCGTGGCCCGGTGTTGCAGGCTGACCCGTCCATTCGCGTGATGTCTGGCGTACTGGAGGGCAGTAACGTGAATGCGGTGTCCGCCATGAGCGATATGATCGCTAACGCCCGCCGTTTTGAAATGCAGATGAAGGTTATCAGCAGCGTGGATGACAATGCCGGGCGCGCTAACCAACTGCTGTCGATGAGTTAATACAGGACATTTTATGATCAGTTCATTATGGATCGCCAAAACCGGCCTGGACGCGCAGCAAACCAACATGGATGTGATTGCCAACAACCTGGCAAACGTCAGCACCAATGGTTTTAAGCGTCAACGCGCGGTGTTTGAAGACCTGCTGTACCAGACGATTCGTCAGCCTGGCGCGCAGTCGTCAGAACAGACGACCTTACCTTCTGGTCTGCAAATCGGTACGGGCGTTCGCCCGGTCGCCACCGAGCGTCTGCATAGTCAGGGCAACCTGTCTCAGACCAACAACAGTAAAGATGTCGCCATCAAAGGGCAGGGCTTCTTCCAGGTGATGCTGCCGGATGGCACTTCTGCTTATACCCGTGACGGTTCTTTCCAGGTGGATCAGAACGGCCAACTGGTCACGGCGGGCGGCTTCCAGGTACAGCCAGCGATCACCATTCCGGCGAACTCGCTGAGCATCACCGTGGGTCGCGATGGCGTAGTAAGCGTAACTCAGCAGGGGCAGGCCGCGCCGGTACAGGTGGGGCAGCTTAACCTGACCACGTTCATGAACGATACGGGTCTGGAAAGCATTGGTGAAAACCTGTACACCGAAACGCAATCCTCGGGTGCGCCGAATGAGAGTACGCCAGGGCTTAACGGTGCGGGTTTGCTGTATCAGGGCTATGTCGAAACCTCTAACGTAAACGTGGCGGAAGAACTGGTGAATATGATCCAGGTTCAGCGCGCTTACGAAATTAACAGCAAAGCGGTATCGACTACCGATCAGATGCTGCAAAAACTGACGCAACTCTAAGTGTCGTCCGGTGAGGGAAACCTCACCGGCACACTGATTTTGAAGATGAAGGCAATGCAAAAATACGCTGCGCACCATTACCCGATTATGGCCCTGCTGGTGGTTTCACTGACAGGATGTGCCTGGATACCTTCCACACCGCTCGTGCAGGGCGCGACCACTGCACAGCCCATACCGGGCCCGACTCCGGTGGCGAATGGTTCCATTTTTCAGTCTGCGCAGCCGATCAACTATGGCTATCAGCCGCTGTTTGAAGACCGGCGTCCACGCAATATCGGCGATACGCTGACGATTGTATTGCAGGAAAACGTCAGCGCCAGTAAGAGCTCCTCCGCCAATGCCAGCCGTGACGGTAAAACCAACTTCGGCTTTGATACGGTTCCTCGTTATTTGCAGGGATTGTTCGGCAACGCGCGTGCAGATATGGAAGCCTCTGGCGGGAACTCCTTCAACGGTAAAGGCGGCGCGAACGCCAGCAATACCTTTAGCGGCACGCTGACCGTGACCGTCGATCAGGTACTGGCAAATGGCAATTTACACGTCGTGGGTGAAAAACAGATCGCCATTAATCAGGGCACTGAGTTCATCCGCTTCTCCGGGGTCGTGAACCCACGCACCATCAGCGGCAGCAACTCCGTTCCGTCAACACAGGTTGCGGATGCGCGCATTGAATATGTCGGCAACGGCTATATCAACGAGGCGCAAAATATGGGTTGGCTGCAACGTTTCTTCCTTAACTTGTCGCCGATGTAAGCGAGGTCTCCAGTGTTTAAATCTCTTGTTGGAATTGTACTGATACTGGCAACCACCCTGGCGCATGCCGATCGTATTCGGGATCTGACCAGCGTGCAGGGGGTGCGGGAAAACTCGCTGATTGGTTACGGGCTGGTGGTCGGCCTGGACGGGACGGGCGACCAGACGACCCAGACGCCCTTTACCACCCAGACGCTGAATAACATGCTGTCTCAGTTGGGGATCACCGTCCCGACGGGCACCAATATGCAGTTGAAAAACGTTGCGGCGGTAATGGTCACTGCGCAATTTCCGGCATTCGGTCGCCAGGGGCAAACGATCGACGTGGTGGTGTCCTCAATGGGGAACGCGAAAAGTCTGCGCGGCGGTACATTGCTGATGACGCCGCTGAAAGGGGTCGATAGCCAGGTGTATGCCCTGGCGCAGGGAAATATTTTAGTCGGCGGCGCAGGGGCGTCTGCGGGCGGCAGCAGCGTACAGGTTAACCAGCTCAATGGCGGGCGTATCACCAATGGCGCAATTATTGAACGCGAGCTGCCCAGCCAGTTTGGCGGCGGAAATACCCTCAATCTGCAACTGAACAACGAAGACTTCGCAATGGCGCAGCAGATCACTGACACCATCAACCGCGCCCGTGGCTATGGCAGTGCGACCGCGCTGGATGCGCGCACGATTCAGGTTCGCGTACCCAGCGGCAACAGCTCGCAGGTCCGTTTCCTGGCGGATATCCAGAATCTGGAGGTGAACGTCACACCACAGGACGCGAAGGTGGTGATTAACTCCCGTACCGGTTCCGTGGTGATGAACCGTGAAGTGACGCTGGACAGCTGCGCCGTCGCGCAAGGCAATTTGTCCGTAACGGTGAATCGCCAGGCGAACGTCAGCCAGCCGGACACGCCGTTTGGCGGGGGGCAGACGGTCGTCACGCCACAAACGCAGATTGATTTACGTCAGAGCGGCGGTTCGCTGCAAAGCGTCCGTTCCAGCGCCAACCTGAACAACGTCGTCCGCGCGCTGAATGCGCTGGGCGCCACGCCGATGGATCTGATGTCCATCCTGCAATCCATGCAGAGCGCGGGTTGTCTGCGCGCCAAACTGGAAATTATCTGATGATTGGTGACAGCAAACTGTTGGCCAGCGCGGCCTGGGATGCGCAATCGCTCAATGAGCTGAAAGCCAAAGCGGGGCAAGATCCGGCGGCGAATATCCGCCCGGTCGCTCGTCAGGTTGAAGGGATGTTTGTGCAGATGATGCTGAAAAGCATGCGTGAAGCGCTGCCGAAAGACGGCATATTCAGCAGCGATCAAACGCGACTGTACACCAGCATGTATGACCAGCAGATTGCGCAGCAGATGACCGCCGGTAAAGGGTTGGGACTGGCGGAGATGATGGTCAGGCAGATGACCGAGGGGCAGACGCAGCCTGCGGAAGAAGCGCCGCAGGTGCCAATGAAGTTCCCTCTGGAAACGGTGACCAGCTATCAAAATCAGGCGCTGACGCAGCTGGTGCGTAAGGCGATGCCAAAAGCGCCGGAAAATAATGATGAGCCGCTGTCCGGCGACAGCAAAGACTTCCTGGCCCAGCTTTCGCTTCCGGCACGCCTGGCAAGTGAACAAAGCGGCGTGCCGCATCATCTGATTCTGGCGCAGGCGGCGCTGGAGTCGGGATGGGGTCAGCGACAGATCCGCCGTGAAAATGGCGAGCCGAGCTTTAACCTGTTTGGTATTAAGGCCTCGTCCAACTGGAAGGGGCCGGTAACAGAGATCACCACCACCGAATATGAGAACGGCGAAGCGAAGAAGGTAAAAGCGAAATTCCGTGTTTACAGCTCCTATCTGGAGGCGCTATCGGATTATGTGGGGCTGCTGACCCGTAACCCGCGCTATGCCGCGGTGACCGCCGCGTCTACCGCTGAACAGGGCGCACAGGCGTTACAAAATGCCGGTTATGCGACCGATCCTGACTATGCGCGTAAATTAACCAGCATGATTCAACAGCTGAAATCCATGAGCGACAAGGTGAGCAAAACGTACAGCGCGAATCTCGACAATCTCTTTTAAATAGCTCAAGTCCAGGAACCCGCTGCCGATAATAACCAGTATTGAAGGATTACAAGGAACCTCCATGTCCAGCTTAATTAACAACGCCATGAGCGGACTTAGCGCAGCCCAGGCTGCGTTAAATACTGCCAGTAATAACATCTCCAGCTATAACGTTGCCGGGTATACCCGACAGACGACGATTATGGCGCAGGCCAACAGTACGCTGGG
Organism: Citrobacter sp. CK191; assembly: GCF_030333435.1. Taxonomy (NCBI): domain Bacteria; kingdom Pseudomonadati; phylum Pseudomonadota; class Gammaproteobacteria; order Enterobacterales; family Enterobacteriaceae; genus Citrobacter; species Citrobacter sp. CK191. The sequence goes on from NZ_JAOWFX010000033.1 coordinate 168,031, forward strand.
AGCGGGCGGTTGGGTCGGTAATGGCGTCTACGTTTCTGGCGTACAGCGTGAGTATGATTCTTTTATTACCAATCAGTTACGCGCGGCGCAGAATCAGAGCAGTGGTTTGACCGTGCGGTATGAGCAAATGTCGAAAATTGATAACCTGCTCTCCAGTACCACCAGCTCGATTTCGACCTCTCTGCAAGGTTTCTTCACCAGCCTGCAAACGCTGGTCAGCAACGCGGAAGACCCGGCAGCGCGTCAGGCGCTTATCGGTAAAGCCGACGGCCTGGTAAACCAGTTTAAAACGACCGATCAGTACCTGCGCGATCAGGATAAGCAGGTCAATATCGCCATTGGCTCCAGCGTTGAACAGATCAACAATTACGCGAAGCAAATCGCCAGCCTGAACGATCAGATTTCCCGTCTGACCGGGGTGGGCGCGGGCGCTTCACCGAACGATCTTCTCGACCAACGCGACCAACTGGTGAGTGAGCTGAACCAGATTGTCGGTGTGGAAGTTAGCGTCCAGGACGGCGGCACCTATAACCTGACGATGGCGAATGGCTATACCCTCGTGCAGGGCAGCAGCGCCCGTCAACTGGCCGCGGTGCCGTCCAGCGCCGATCCGTCACGCACCACGGTCGCCTATGTTGATGCGACTGCCGGAAACATTGAAATCCCGGAAAAATTGCTCAATAGCGGCTCGCTTGGCGGGTTGCTGACGTTCCGCTCTCAGGATCTGGATCAGACTCGCAATACCCTCAACCAGCTGGCGCTGGCCTTTGCCGAAGCGTTTAATGCCCAGCATAAACAGGGATATGATGCCAATGGCGATCAGGGCGAGGACTTCTTTTCCATCGGTAAACCGTCCGTATTGAGTAATGCGAAAAATACGGGTAGCGGAACCTTGTCTGCGGAAGTCACCGACAGTTCCGCGGTACAGGCTACCAATTATAAGCTGGTATTTGATGGTCAGGACTGGCAGGTCACCCGCTTGTCAGACAACACCAGCTTTAAGGCGGTTGAAACCAACGGGAAACTGACGTTTGACGGGCTGGAAGTGACGGTCGGGGCAGGGGCAAATGCGAATGACAGCTTTACCCTGAAACCGGTCAGCGATGCCATTGTGAACATGAACGTGCTGGTGACCGATGAATCCAAAATTGCGATGGCTTCCGATCCCGATGCGGGTGGGAGCGATAACCGTAACGGTCAGGCGCTGCTGGATTTACAAACCCAGAAAACGGTAGGCAATAAGTCCTTTAATGATGCTTATGCGACGATGGTCAGTGATGTGGGGAACAAAACCGCCACGTTGAAAACCAGCAGCACGGCGCAGGGCAATGTCGTGACGCAGTTGTACAACCAGCAGCAATCGATTTCCGGCGTTAACCTTGATGAAGAATACGGCAACCTGCAACGCTACCAACAGTATTACCTGGCGAACGCCCAGGTGCTGCAAACCGCGAATACGCTGTTTGATGCGCTGTTGGGCATTCGCTAAGGGAGAGGAGGATAAATGCGTATCAGTACCCAGATGATGTACCAGCAGAATATGCGTGGTATCACCAATTCCCAGGCTGAATGGATGAAGTACGGTGAGCAGATGTCCACCGGTAAGCGCGTGATTAATCCGTCCGACGATCCTATTGCCGCTTCTCAGGCTATCGTACTCGCTCAGGCCCAGGCTCAGAACAGTCAGTATGCGCTGGCACGTACCTTTGCAACTCAGAAAGTGTCGCTGGAAGAAAACGTGCTAAGTCAGGTGACAGCTGCAATTCAAACTGCGCAGGAAAAAATCGTTTACGCCGCTAACGGCACCTTAAGCGATGATGACCGCGCCTCGCTGGCGAGCGATCTACAGGGGATTCGCGATCAGTTAATGAACCTTGCCAACAGTACCGACGGCAACGGTCGTTACATTTTCGCAGGCTATAAAACTGAAAAAGCGCCGTTTGATCAGGCAAATGGCGACTATAGCGGTGGCACTGAAAACATCACCCAGCAGGTTGATGCTTCGCGTACGATGGTGATTGGTCACACGGGCGATCAGATTTTTAATCGTATTACCAGTAATGCCGTACCGGAACCCGACAACAGCGCTTCAGAAACCAGCCTGTTTGCGATGCTGGATACAGCCATTGCAGCGCTGAAAACGCCGGTTGCTGACGATGATGTGAAGAAGGCGGAAGCTGCTGCGGCGATTGATAAAACAAACCGTGGCCTGAAAAACTCCCTTAATAACGTCCTGACCGTTCGTGCGGAACTGGGAACGCAATTGAGTGAGCTGGATTCCCTGGATTCATTGGGAAGCGAGCGCGCGCTGGGTCAGGCACAGCAGATGAGTAATCTGGTCGATGTGGACTGGAACGCGGCTATCTCGTCGTATGTAATGCAACAGGCTGCGTTACAGGCGTCCTATAAAGCGTTTAGCGATATGCAAGGAATGTCTCTGTTTCAGTTGAACAGATAGCACATGTTTTGAAACATATCATGAAACTGGGTATGTTTTGTCTGCCCGCTCCCTTCACCCCGGAGCGGGCATTTTTTTGCCCGGAAAACAGATAACGGGCACCGATTGCAGGTACAAAAAAGCCGACCCGCAGGTCGGCTTATCTTTAACATTGCGTTCAGCTTATTCTACAGGCTGCGGGCGCGTGGCTGGTGCGGCGGCCTGATGCGTTGCGCTATGACCACCTGCCGCACCTTTACCTTCAAAGATGAAGGCAGGGCGCTGCCAGTCGCTGTGATGTGGCGCTTCCGGGACATATTCCGGCGCAGGCGCGCGGGTCATCGGCGCACTGGCGTGGCTGACGGGTTTCTCCCCGGTGGTTACCGCGCTTTCTGACACGGTTTCAGCAACGGCAATGGCAACGGCGACAGGCGCAGCGACAATCTCTTCCGGTTCAGCGGCAACCACGACAGGTTCAACCGTTTCTTTAACGATCTCTTCCGGTTCGGCGATGACAACGTCAGCGGATTCTTCAGCCGTCGTGGTTTCCTGAACGTCAGCGACAGGTTCCGCTTGTGCAGCGACTTCCTGCGCAACAGGGACGTCAGCCTCTGCAATCACCTGAGGTTGTTCTTCAACCGGGGTGGCAATTACTTCAGGATGCGTTGTTTCCACAGTAGCGGGCTGAGGTTCAGCGACAACGGTTTCAGTTTGAACCGGTGCGTCTACAACCTGTTCAGCTGCGGCAGCGACGACCTGCGGCTCTACTGCAACCGGCTGAGCTTGTACGGTCTCTTCTTCGTGCTGTGCTTCAACCTGCGTATCCTGAGGACGGGCGACAGGGTAGCGAATCCACACTTTGCCAGACGCCATTTCCGGTGAAGCGCAAGCGACGGTTAACGGCATTGGCGATTGAAGCGGATAACGCTCATCGCGGTAGCGACGACGACGCTGGCCGCTGACGCGCAGGTGGCGAGGAGAACGACGGGAGCGACGTGGCATTCCTGTGTTATCACGCGCTTCGCCGTTTTCTTCCTGCTCTGCTGGCGCAACGTCTGCGATCGCTGGCAGGTCGACTTTCGCCAGTTCAGTACGCTGAGCAGGCGCGCTTTGCGTAGCAGGCTGGGCGGCGACAGCGTCTTCGACGACTGGCGTTGCGACAGCTTCTGCTTCAGAGGTTGCAGAGTCTGTGTAACGAACTTTCTGGCTCAGCTGACGCTGTTTGCGGCGAGGCTGCGCCTGACGAACGCGTTCTTCCTGTTCTGTTTCCTGAGCCGGTTGCTCATCCAGATTCAGCGCCTTGACTTCTTGCTGTGCCTGACGTTTTTCATCGTTGCGACGACGGTTGCGTTCACGACGCGGCGTCTGCTGCTCGTCACCGGACTTCGCCTTATCGGCAACGTCGTTAGACTGCTGGCGGTTGTCACGCGCTTCTGCGTTCTGCTGCTGCGCCTGACGACGGTTACGACGGTTGTCATCACGGTTTTCACCGCCTTCAGCGCGGTTGTCGCGATTATCACGGTTGTCACGGCGATCGTTACGGTCGCGGCGATTATTCTGGCGAGACTTACGACGATCCTGCTGACGCTCCGGTTTTTCCTCTGCTTTCGGTGCAGGTTGTTCAACCGGCTTGGCGACTTCGCTGCCGCTGAACATGTTTTTCAGCGCGCCGAAGAAGCGGGTAAGCAGACCTGGCTGTGCAGGCGCAGTGGCAACGGCTTTCGGTGCTGCCGCCGCTGCTTTCACCGCAGGTTCTGCTGGCGTCGGCGCAGGCGGCACTTCCGGCATTGCGAAGGTCGCCAGTGCTGGCTGTTCAGGGCGTTTACGCTCGGCGTACTCTTCTTCAGAAGGCAACGCCATCGCTTCTTCATGCAGTTTCGGCAGCATGTAGCTCAGGGTTGGCGTTTCTTCCCCTTTACGTACGCGCAGAACGGAGTAGTGCGGCGTTTCCATCTGATCGTTTGGTACGATCACGCAGCGCACGCCATCCTGACGAGTCTCAATAGCATTAACCGCGGTGCGCTTTTCGTTAAGCAGGTAAGAGGCGATCGGGACCGGAACAATGGCGTGAACTTCCTGGGTATTCTCTTTCAGCGCTTCTTCTTCAATCAGACGCAGAATAGACAGGGAGAGCGATTCGTTGTCGCGGACGGTGCCGGTGCCGCTACAGCGTGGGCAGACGTGATGGCTGGACTCGCCCAGAGACGGGCTGAGACGCTGGCGGGACATCTCCAGCAGGCCAAAACGAGAAATATGGCTAATCTGGATACGCGCACGATCCTGACGTACCGCTTCGCGCAGACGGTTTTCCACCGCACGCTGGTGGCGTACTGGCGTCATGTCGATGAAGTCGATAACGATCAGACCACCGAGGTCGCGCAAGCGCAACTGGCGAGCAATTTCATCGGCCGCTTCCAGGTTTGTGTTAAACGCGGTTTCTTCGATATCGCCGCCGCGTGTGGCACGCGCGGAGTTAATATCAATCGCGGTTAACGCTTCGGTTGTGTCAATAACGATAGAGCCGCCGGAAGGCAGACGCACTTCACGCTGGAAGGCGGATTCAATTTGCGACTCGATCTGGTAGTGGCTGAACAGCGGAATTTCGCCGGTGTAAAGCTTAATCTTGCTGCTGAAATCCGGGCGACCCAACGCCGCGATGTGCTGGCGCGCCAGCTCAAGCACTTTCGGATTATCGATAAGAATTTCGCCGATATCCTGACGTAAGTAGTCACGGAATGCGCGGACGATAACGTTGCTTTCCTGATGGATCAGGAATGGAGCAGGGCGGCTTTCAGCGGCTTTCTGAATCGCTTCCCAGTGTTTCAGGCGGAAGCTCAGGTCCCACTGCAACGCTTCGGCGGATTTGCCGACGCCTGCGGTACGCACGATAAGCCCCATGCCGTCAGGCAGTTCGAGGCTTGCCAGCGCTTCTTTTAATTCGGTGCGATCGTCGCCTTCAATGCGACGGGAGATGCCGCCCGCGCGCGGGTTGTTCGGCATTAAAACCAGATAGCTCCCTGCCAGACTGATAAACGTCGTCAGCGCAGCGCCTTTGTTGCCGCGTTCTTCTTTATCAATCTGAACAATCACTTCCTGACCTTCGCGCAACACATCTTTAATGTTTGGACGGCCGTGGGCGTTGTAGTTGGCGGGGAAATATTCGCGGGCAATTTCTTTTAACGGGAGGAAACCGTGACGTTCAGCGCCGTAATCAACAAAAGCCGCTTCCAGACTCGGTTCGATACGGGTAATTTTGCCTTTATAGATGTTCGCTTTTTTCTGCTCGTGTCCTGGACTCTCAATGTCCAGGTCGTACAGGCGCTGCCCATCTACAAGGGCAACACGCAACTCTTCCTGCTGAGTTGCGTTGATTAACATTCTTTTCATCGTAACTTACTCATTATTCTTACATTGACGACTAAGCTGCGGGCATAGTAATGCCTTTCCGGGTGTGAACCGATGGCCTCGTGTCTATTCGCGTCGCCAACCTCACGGTTATCGTCTGCTCAAAGAGGCGCAGAGTGTCGGTTGCCTGTATTTCATACGGAAATACAGCGCAATTATCAGGGGAACAGCCTGGGAGTTACTCTCCAGAGAAGATTCCATTATGTTCATCGTCTTTCACGCCGCAGATGCGTTGGCTTCATCTGCTCACCCGGGCATAAGCTCCTGGGGATTCCCAGATTTGCCGCCTTTCTGCAACGCGTAGTACATAGAACATATACCGGTAAGGACTGCAACCCGCAGCCCGCTAACTGCCTGAAAAATCAATACGTCTTACGCCATTGCTGCGTTGATGATCTGTCTGGCAAAATGGGTCATTCCGTAAAATTTCTTGTTTTAACAAGGTTCGACACGGAAACGGTTACATTATTCCACTGCTAACCTTGTTATAGCAAGATGACTTTTACCATTTATCACCCGGTTACTCACAGTTTTTTCACTTCCTCATGGCGATTGGTTTAATAACCAGCAAATTGGTCATGTTGAACGTGAGTAACAGGATATAGAAGTAAATATAAGCATAGAAAAATGAGTGGCGCTAATCCTTATGGCTATTTAGAATCGGCCCCCATGAAAACTGAGACTCCATCCGTAAAAATAGTTGCCATTACTGCCGACGAAGCGGGGCAACGCATCGATAACTTTTTGCGCACGCAACTCAAAGGCGTACCGAAAAGCATGATTTACCGCATTTTGCGTAAAGGCGAAGTGCGGGTGAACAAAAAACGCATCAAACCGGAATATAAGCTCGAAGCCGGGGATGAAGTGCGTATTCCGCCGGTGCGCGTCGCCGAACGCGAAGAAGAGGCCGTTTCGCCGCATCTGCAAAAAGTGGCGGCGCTGGCCGATGTCATTTTGTATGAAGATGACCATATCCTGGTGCTGAACAAACCTTCCGGCACGGCGGTGCATGGCGGAAGCGGGTTGAGCTTCGGCGTTATCGAGGGGCTGCGCGCGTTGCGGCCAGAAGCGCGTTTCCTGGAACTGGTGCATCGTCTTGACCGCGATACCTCTGGCGTACTGCTGGTTGCGAAAAAACGCTCAGCGCTGCGTTCTTTGCATGAGCAACTGCGTGAGAAGGGGATGCAGAAAGATTATCTGGCGCTGGTTCGCGGCCAGTGGCAGTCGCATGTTAAATCGGTACAGGCGCCTTTATTAAAGAATATTCTGCAAAGCGGCGAACGTATTGTACGTGTGAGTCAGGAAGGAAAACCCTCCGAAACGCGCTTTAAGGTTGAAGAGCGCTATGCGTTTGCGACGCTGGTGCGCTGTAGCCCGGTGACGGGACGTACGCATCAGATTCGTGTGCATACGCTGCATGCGGGCCATCCGATCGCGTTTGACGATCGTTACGGCGATCGCGAATTTGATAAGCAGCTTGCGGGAACGGGGCTGTCACGGCTTTTTCTGCACGCGGCAGCGCTGAAGTTTACCCATCCGGGGACTGGCGAGGTGATGCGTATTGAAGCGCCGATGGATAACCAACTCAAGCATTGCCTTCAGGTGTTACGTAACAAAGCCTGATGCGCGTTGCGATATTATCGCGCTAAACCTGTAGGCCGGATAAGACGTACGTCGCCATCCGGCATCTTTACTGATGGCGCTGTGCTTATCAGGCCTACGGGCATTGCTTCGCTGTGGGCCTGATAAGATGTTTTAGCGTCCCCATCAGACGCATCCACTATGCCATCAGCGGGTTCATCTCTTCCCGGCGCAGCATCTGGCACAGCGCAATCAGCGGTAGCCCAATAAGGGTATTGGGATCTCGCCCCTCCAGGCGCTCGAAAAGGGCAATGCCAAGACCTTCGCTTTTAAAACTTCCGGCACAATGCAATGGACGCTCTTTGCGGACATAGTCCTCTATTTCCGTTTCGCTTAAATGGCGGAAATGCACATCAAACGGTTCGACTTCCGTTTGTAAATGTCCGGTTGCAGAATTATAAAGCGCCAGTCCGGTATAAAACGTCACAATATTACCGCTGGCTTTGGTTAATTGCTGGCGCGCTTTTTCTTCGGTTAACGGTTTGCCGGTAATTTCGCCATCCAGAACGCAAATTTGATCGGAGCCAATAATCAGATGATCGGGGAAACGGTGGGCGAGCGATTGCGCTTTCGCCTGTGCGAGGCGAGAGACCAAATGGCGCGGCGCTTCGCCAGACATGGGCGTTTCGTCAACCTCGGGAGCCGCGCACTCGAAAGGGATCGCCAGTTTTTCGAGCAGCGCGCGACGCCAGGGAGAGGTAGAAGCAAGGATGAGACGGGGCATATTTTTTTCCCTCAGATATAGCGTATTAATGAGAGCCATCTTAAACTATGCTCTTCGTCCTTCAAGCATGACATACAGTCACGGTTTGAGCGAAAATAAGTCTGTAACCCGCAATGTGTGCGAATTATTGGCAAAAGGCAACCGCAGGCTGCCTTTTTCTTTGACTCTATGACGTTACAAAGTTAATATGCGCGCCCTATGCAAAAGGTAAAATTACCCCTGACTCTTGATCCGGTTCGTACGGCTCAAAAATGCCTCGATTATGAAGGTATCTATACTTCTGATCTGGTAGAGCGCGTCGCCGATTCTGTAGTCAGTGTGGACAGTGATGTGGAATGCTCCATGTCGTTCGCTATCGATAACCAACGTCTTGCCGTTATTACGGGTGATGCGAAGGTGACGGTATCGCTCGAATGCCAGCGTTGCGGGAAGCCGTTTACCCATCAGGTTCACACAACGTATTGTTTTAGTCCGGTTCGTTCTGACGAACAGGCTGAAGCACTCCCGGAAGCGTATGAGCCGATTGAGGTTAACGAATTCGGTGAAATCGATCTGCTTGCAATGGTTGAAGATGAAATCATCCTCTCCTTGCCGGTAGTTCCGGTGCATGATTCTGAACACTGTGAAGTGTCCGAGGCGGACATGGTCTTTGGTGAACTGCCTGATGAAGCGCAAAAACCAAACCCATTTGCCGTATTAGCCAGCTTAAAGCGTAAGTAATTGAGGAGTAAGGTCCATGGCCGTACAACAGAATAAACCAACCCGTTCCAAACGTGGCATGCGTCGTTCTCATGACGCTCTGACCGCAGTCACCAGCCTGTCTGTAGACAAAACTTCTGGTGAAAAACACCTGCGTCACCACATCACTGCCGACGGTTACTACCGCGGCCGTAAGGTCATCGCTAAGTAATCACGCGCAAGCGTGATGAAGCTTAGTGAGGATTTCCCCGCGTAAGCGGGGAAACACCAAACCAGGCAGCGACGATACCTTGACACGTCTAACCCTGGCGTTAGATGTCATGGGGGGAGATTTCGGCCCTTCCGTGACAGTGCCTGCAGCACTGCAGGCACTGAATTCTAATTCGCAACTCACACTTCTTTTAGTCGGGGATCCCGATACCATCACGCCATTACTTGCCAAAGCTGACTTTGAACAACGTTCGCGTCTGCAGATTATCCCTGCACAGTCAGTTATTGCCAGTGATGCCCGGCCTTCGCAGGCTATCCGCGCCAGTCGCGGCAGCTCAATGCGTGTGGCCCTGGAGCTCGTGAAAGAAGGTCGAGCCGAAGCCTGTGTGAGCGCCGGTAATACGGGCGCGCTCATGGGACTTGCGAAATTATTGCTCAAACCCCTTGAGGGCATCGAGCGTCCTGCGTTGATGACGGTTTTACCGCATCAGCAGAAAGGAAAAACGGTGGTGCTGGATTTAGGCGCCAACGTCGATTGTGACAGTACCATGTTGGTGCAGTTTGCCGTGATGGGGTCCGTGATGGCGGAAGAGGTGATTGGGATAACCAATCCCCGCGTGGCGTTGCTCAATATTGGTGAAGAAGAAACCAAAGGTCTCGACAGTATTCGTGATGCCTCTGCGTTGCTCAAAACAGTCCCTTCCATCAATTACATTGGTTATCTTGAAGCCAATGAATTATTGACGGGAAAAACTGATGTGCTGGTATGTGACGGATTTACAGGTAATGTCACATTAAAGACAATGGAAGGGGTTGTCAGGATGTTCCTTTCACTGCTGAAATCTCAGGGTGAGAGTAAAAAACGGTCGTGGTGGCTGCTGTTATTAAAACGTTGGTTACAAAAAAGCCTGACGAGGCGATTCAGTCACCTCAACCCCGACCAGTATAATGGCGCCTGTCTGTTAGGATTGCGTGGCACGGTGATTAAAAGTCATGGTGCGGCCAATCAGCGAGCATTTGCCGTCGCGATTGAACAGGCAGTGCAGGCGGTGCAGCGACAAGTTCCTCAGCGAATTGCCGCTCGCCTGGAATCTGTATACCCAGCCGGATTCGAACTGTTGGAAGGTGGCAAAAACGGACACTCACGGGTGCACAATTAACGGTGTAACCTGAGCGCAACCAACATACCAGCAGTTTGCACGCGGTGGTATATAACCGAAAAGTGACTGAGCGTACATGTATACAAAGATTATTGGTACTGGCAGCTATCTGCCTGAACAAGTGCGTACTAACGCCGATTTGGAAAAGATGGTAGAGACGTCTGACGAGTGGATTGTCACGCGTACAGGCATCCGTGAACGCCATATTGCAGCGCCAAACGAAACAGTCGCGACGATGGGCTATACAGCCGCAAACCGCGCGCTTGAAATGGCGGGCATCGATAAAGACCAGATTGGCTTGATTGTGGTGGCGACCACGTCAGCAACACATGCTTTCCCAAGCGCAGCATGCCAGATTCAGAGTATGCTGGGCATTAAAGGCTGCCCGGCGTTTGACGTTGCAGCGGCCTGCGCCGGTTTTACCTACGCGTTAAGCGTTGCCGATCAGTATGTAAAATCAGGCGCCGTTAAATATGCGCTGGTCATCGGTTCCGATGTCCTGGCGCGCACCTGCGATCCCACCGATCGCGGGACGATCATTATCTTTGGTGACGGCGCGGGCGCAGCGGTTCTGAGCGCATCCGAAGAACCAGGCATTATTTCGACGCATCTTCATGCAGACGGCAGCTACGGTGAGTTGCTGACGCTGCCAAACGCCGATCGCGTCAATCCAGAAAATCCGATTTATCTGACGATGGCGGGCAACGAGGTGTTTAAAGTGGCGGTAACTGAACTGGCACACATCGTTGACGAGACGCTGGCGGCGAATAATCTGGATCGTTCCGCTCTGGACTGGCTGGTTCCGCACCAGGCTAACCTGCGCATCATCAGCGCGACAGCGAAAAAGCTGGGTATGTCGATGGATAATGTGGTGGTTACGCTGGACAGACACGGCAACACCTCTGCGGCCTCTGTGCCGTGCGCGCTGGATGAAGCCGTGCGCGACGGGCGGATTAAAGCCGGGCAGTTGGTATTGCTTGAGGCCTTCGGGGGTGGATTCACCTGGGGCTCCGCGCTGGTTCGTTTCTAGTATAAGGATTTAAACATGACGCAATTTGCTTTTGTGTTCCCGGGGCAGGGTTCCCAGACTGTTGGGATGTTGTCTGAAATGGCAGCCAGCTACCCGATCGTAGAAGAAACCTTTGCTGAAGCTTCTGCGGCGCTGGGTTATGATCTGTGGGCGCTGACGCAGCAAGGGCCTGCGGAAGAACTGAATAAGACCTGGCAGACTCAGCCAGCATTGCTGGCCGCTTCCGTTGCGCTGTATCGCGTATGGCAGCAGCAGGGCGGTAAAGCGCCTGCGCTGATGGCGGGACACAGCCTGGGGGAATACTCCGCGCTGGTATGTGCTGGCGTCATCGATTTCGCTGACGCGGTTCGTCTGGTTGAACTACGCGGCAAATTCATGCAGGAAGCTGTGCCGGAAGGCACCGGCGCAATGGCGGCGATCATCGGTCTGGATGATGCGTCCATCGCCAAAGCGTGTGAAGAGGCGGCTGAAGGCCAGGTGGTTTCTCCGGTGAACTTTAACTCTCCGGGCCAGGTGGTTATCGCCGGGCATAAAGATGCGGTTGAACGTGCGGGCGCAGCCTGTAAAGCCGCTGGCGCAAAACGTGCGCTGCCGCTGCCGGTAAGCGTGCCGTCACACTGTGCGCTGATGAAACCTGCGGCAGATAAGCTGGCGGTTGAATTAGCGAAAATCACCTTCAATGCCCCGACCGTACCGGTTGTGAATAACGTTGACGTGAAGTGTGAAACCGACGCTAACGCTATCCGTGATGCGCTGGTACGCCAGCTGTACAACCCGGTGCAGTGGACGAAGAGTGTAGAATTTATCGCAGCACAAGGTGTTGAACACCTTTATGAAGTGGGTCCAGGTAAAGTCCTCACTGGTCTGACTAAACGTATTGTTGACACCCTGACGGCCTCGGCGCTAAACGAACCGGCGGCACTGTCAGCGGCGCTTGAGCAATAAAAGAGGAAAACCATGAGTTTTGAAGGAAAAGTCGCGCTGGTTACCGGTGCAAGCCGTGGCATTGGCCGCGCAATTGCTGAGACGCTCGTTGCCCGTGGCGCGAAAGTCATCGGTACTGCTACCAGCGAAAATGGCGCTCAGGCCATTAGCGAATACTTAGGTGCGAACGGTAAAGGTCTGATGTTGAATGTGACCGATCCGGCATCTATTGAATCTGTTCTGGAAAATATTCGCGCAGAATTTGGTGAAGTTGATATCCTGGTCAATAATGCCGGTATCACTCGCGATAATCTGCTGATGCGAATGAAAGATGATGAGTGGAACGATATTCTCGAAACCAATCTGTCATCTGTTTTCCGTCTGTCAAAAGCGGTAATGCGCGCTATGATGAAAAAACGTCATGGACGTATTATCACTATCGGTTCTGTGGTTGGTACCATGGGAAATGCGGGTCAGGCCAACTACGCTGCGGCGAAAGCGGGTCTGATTGGCTTCAGTAAATCACTGGCGCGTGAAGTTGCGTCGCGTGGGATTACTGTCAATGTTGTGGCTCCGGGCTTTATTGAAACGGACATGACGCGTGCGCTGTCTGATGATCAGCGTGCGGGTATTCTGGCGCAGGTTCCTGCGGGTCGCCTCGGCGGCGCTCAGGAAATCGCCAGTGCGGTTGCATTTTTAGCCTCTGACGAAGCAAGTTACATCACTGGTGAGACTCTGCACGTCAACGGCGGAATGTATATGGTTTAACCACGAAAAATATTTGCGTTATTGTAGGTCTTGGCCTCAAAATAACGTAAAATCGTGGTAAGAACTGCCGGGATTTAGTTGCAAATTTTTCAACATTTTATACACTACGAAAACCATCGCGAAAGCGAGTTTTGATAGGAAATTTAAGAGTATGAGCACTATCGAAGAACGCGTTAAGAAAATTATCGGCGAGCAGCTGGGCGTTAAGCAGGAAGAAGTTACCAACAATGCTTCTTTCGTTGAAGACCTGGGCGCAGATTCTCTTGACACCGTTGAGCTGGTAATGGCTCTGGAAGAAGAGTTTGATACTGAGATTCCGGACGAAGAAGCTGAGAAAATCACCACCGTTCAGGCTGCCATTGATTATATCAACGGCCACCAGGCGTAAGTGAACATCTCCAGGCGGTCATTCGACCGCCTGAGTTTTATCTTTTTGTCCCACTAGAATCATTTTCCCTCCCTGGAGGACAAACGTGTCTAAGCGTCGTGTAGTTGTGACCGGACTGGGCATGTTGTCTCCTGTCGGCAATACCGTAGAGTCTACCTGGAAAGCTCTCCTTGCCGGTCAGAGTGGCATCAGCCTGATCGACCATTTCGATACTAGCGCCTATGCAACGAAATTTGCTGGCTTAGTAAAGGATTTTAACTGTGACGACATCATCTCGCGCAAAGAACAGCGCAAGATGGATGCCTTCATTCAATATGGAATTGTCGCTGGCGTTCAGGCCATGCAGGATTCTGGCCTTGAAGTAACGGAAGAGAACGCAGACCGTATTGGCGCCGCTATCGGCTCTGGTATCGGCGGTCTCGGACTGATCGAAGAAAACCACAGTTCCCTGGTGAACGGTGGGCCGCGTAAGATCAGCCCGTTCTTTGTTCCGTCGACGATTGTTAACATGGTGGCAGGTCACCTGACCATCATGTACGGCCTGCGTGGGCCAAGCATCTCTATCGCTACCGCCTGCACCTCAGGCGTACATAACATCGGTCATGCCGCGCGTATCATTGCATACGGCGATGCGGACGCGATGGTAGCGGGTGGTGCGGAAAAAGCCAGTACGCCGCTGGGTGTCGGTGGCTTTGGCGCAGCGCGTGCGCTGTCTACACGTAATGATAACCCGCAAGCGGCCAGCCGCCCGTGGGATAAAGAGCGTGACGGCTTTGTTCTCGGCGATGGCGCGGGCATGGTGGTACTGGAAGAGTACGAACATGCAAAAGCGCGCGGCGCGAAAATTTATGCCGAAATCGTTGGCTTCGGGATGAGCAGCGATGCTTATCACATGACGTCACCGCCGGAAAACGGCGCGGGCGCCGCGCTGGCGATGGTCAATGCGCTGCGTGATGCGGCCATTGAGCCGGGTCAGATTGGTTACGTCAACGCCCACGGTACGTCTACGCCGGCAGGCGATAAAGCGGAAACTCAGGCGGTAAAATCTGTCTTTGGCGATGCGGCAAGCCGTGTGCTGGTCAGCTCGACGAAATCCATGACGGGTCACTTGCTGGGTGCTGCGGGCGCGGTAGAGTCCATTTTCTCTATCCTGGCGCTGCGCGACCAGGCTGTTCCGCCAACCATCAACCTGGATAACCCGGATGAAGGTTGCGACCTGGACTTTGTGCCTCACGAAGCTCGTCAGGTTAACGGAATGGAGTATACGCTGTGTAACTCCTTCGGCTTTGGCGGTACTAACGGCTCGTTGATCTTCAAAAAGGTCTAAGTCGTTCCACCAGAGAGTAAAAAGGTCCGCTTGTCGGGCCTTTTTTATTCAGCTTTCTTCCCTTGTCCTGTGTTAACCATCCTGCCACACTAATCGACCACGAATAAGGAGCCACTATGTTCTTAATTAATGGCCGTGAACAGGATTCTCTTGCCGCCAGCGATCGCGCGACACAGTTTGGCGATGGCTGTTTCACTACTGCGCGAATCCGTGACGGTAGAATTTGCCTCCTGCCCGCACACCTTCGCCGTTTGCAGGATGCCTGCGAAAAACTGCTGCTTCCCTTCAGTCAATGGACGGAACTGCAACACGAAATGACGGCGATGGCAGCAGGCCAGAACAGTGGCGTACTGAAAGTTATTCTGAGTCGTGGCAGCGGCGGCAGGGGCTACAGCCCGTCAAACTGTCGTGCGGCCACGCGAATTTTATCCGTTTCTCCTTATCCCACCCATTATGAACGCTGGCGTACGGAAGGTATTACGCTGGCGCTAAGCCCCGTAAGGCTGGGGCGTAACCCTATGCTTGCGGGTATAAAACACCTTAACCGGCTGGAACAGGTACTGATCCGGTCTCATCTTGAGCAGACAAACGCCGATGAAGCGCTGGTTCTTGACAGCGAGGGATGGGTTACGGAATGCTGTGCGGCTAATTTGTTCTGGCGTAAAGAGAATGTGGTGTACACGCCGCGCCTGGATCAGGCGGGGGTAAACGGCATTATGCGACAATTTTGTTTACAGTCGCTGGCACAATCGCCTTTCCAGGTTGTCGAAGTGTATGCCGGGGAGGACGCGCTTATGCAGGCCGATGAGATGGTTATCTGCAATGCGTTGATGCCCGTGATTCCCGTGCGCGCCTGTGGCGATAAACTGATGTTTGCACGTTCATTGTTCGATTTTTTAGCCCCACTTTGTGAGCACCCGAATTAGTCATGAAAAGAATGTTACGCTTTTTCCTTCTGCTGGTCGTTGTGTTGGGCATTGCCGCTGGCGCAGGAATGTGGAAAGTGCGCCAACTGGCCGACAGTCCCTTGTTAATAAAAGAAGAGACGATCTTTACCCTGAAGGCCGGAACCGGGCGTCTGGCATTAGGCGATCAACTTTACGCCGACAAAATTATCAATCGGCCGCGCGTGTTTCAGTGGTTGCTGCGCGTTGAACCTGAATTATCAAACTTTAAAGCGGGCACCTATCGTTTAACGCCTGATATGACCGTACGAGAGATGCTGAAACTGCTGGAAAGTGGTAAAGAAGCACAGTTCCCGCTACGTCTGGTCGAAGGGATGCGCCTGAGCGATTACCTGAATCAGTTGCGGAATGCGCCTTATATTCAGCATACGCTTAGCGATGACCGCTACGAAACCGTCGCGCAGGCGCTGAAGCTGGAGACCCCGGAGTGGCTTGAAGGCTGGTTCTGGCCGGACACCTGGATGTATACCGCCAACACCACCGATGTCGCGCTTCTGAAGCGTGCGCATCAAAAGATGGTTAAAGCGGTAGATGACTTCTGGGAAGGGCGCGCGGAAGGGCTGCCTTATAAAGATAAGAATCAACTGGTGACGATGGCGTCTATTATCGAGAAAGAGACGGCCGTCGCCAGCGAACGCGATCAGGTGGCATCGGTCTTTATTAACCGTCTGCGTATTGGTATGCGTTTGCAGACCGATCCGACCGTGATTTACGGCATGGGGGCGAGTTATAATGGTAAGCTGTCGCGCGCGGCGCTGGAAACGCCGACGGCGTATAACACCTATACCATCACCGGGTTGCCGCCAGGTCCTATCGCCATGCCTGGCGAAGCCTCTTTGAAAGCCGCCGCGCATCCGGCGAAAACGCCGTACCTCTATTTTGTGGCTGACGGAAAGGGCGGTCACACGTTTAACACCAATCTTGCCAGCCATAACCGGTCAGTGCAGGACTACCTGAAAGTGCTTAAGGAAAAAAATGGGCAGTAACTATATCGTCATCGAAGGCCTGGAAGGCGCCGGAAAAACCACCGCGCGTAACGTGGTGGTGGAGACACTTGAGCAACTGGGTATTCACGACATGATTTTTACGCGTGAGCCGGGCGGCACCCAGCTTGCAGAGAAATTAAGAAGTCTGGTGCTGGACATCAAATCGGTGGGTGATGAAACGATCACGGATAAAGCTGAAGTGCTGATGTTTTATGCCGCGCGAGTGCAACTGGTGGAAACCGTTATCAAGCCTGCGCTGGCGAAAGGAACGTGGGTCATTGGCGATCGCCATGACCTGTCCACCCAGGCCTACCAGGGCGGCGGCCGAGGGATCGACCAGACGATGCTGGCGACGCTGCGTGATGCTGTATTGGGCGACTTCCGTCCTGACCTGACCCTGTATCTGGATGTGACGCCGGAGGTTGGCTTAAAACGCGCGCGCGCGCGCGGCGAGCTTGACCGCATTGAGCAGGAGTCTCTGGATTTCTTCAATCGCACGCGTGCCCGCTACCTTGAGCTGGCCGCCAGCGATGCCAGCATTCGCACCATTGATGCGACTCAGCCGCTGGAGGCTGTGATGAACGATATTCGCACAACCGTGACGGCCTGGATCAAGGAGCAGGGTGCATGAAATGGTATCCGTGGTTACGGCCAGACTTTGAAAAACTGGTAGCAAGCTATCAGGCGGGTCGGGGCCACCATGCGTTACTGATTCAGGCGTTGCCCGGAATGGGGGATGATGCGCTGATTTATGCCCTCAGTCGTTATTTGCTGTGCCAGCAACCGGAAGGGCATAAAAGCTGCGGGCGCTGTCGTGGCTGCCAGTTAATGCAGGCGGGTACGCATCCTGACTATTATTCGCTGTTGCCGGAAAAGGGAAAAAGCACCCTTGGCGTGGACGCGGTACGCGACGTGGGCGAGAAGCTGTACGAACATTCTCGACTTGGCGGCGCGAAAGTCGTGTTGATCCCGGATGCGGCCCTGCTGACTGATGCCGCGGCGAATGCCTTATTAAAGACGCTCGAAGAGCCGCCGGAGAAAACCTGGTTCTTCCTTGCCAGCCGTGAACCGGCACGCCTGCTGGCGACTTTACGCAGCCGCTGCCGTCTGCATCATCTTGCGCCGCCATCCGAACAATACGCTGTTTCCTGGCTTTCTCGTGAAGTGACAATGTCACAAGAGACGTTGCTGGCGGCGCTGCGCCTGAGCGCAGGGGCTCCCGGCGCCGCTCTGGCGTTGTTGCAGGCCGACAGCTGGGCGCATCGTAACGCGCTTTGCGAAGCGCTGGCGAATACGCTGCAATCCGGCGACTGGTATATCCTTCTGTCGGTGTTGAATCACGAACAGGCCGCCGTACGTTTACACTGGCTGGCGACGCTGCTTATGGATGCCCTTAAATACCAGTATGGCGCTTCCAGCCTGACAAATCAGGATGCCGGAACGCTGGTGGCGTCGATAGCTGAACGGTTATCCGTCGCACGCATCCAGGCCATACTCAGCGATGTCTGCCATTGTCGCGAACAGCTGATTAACGTGACCGGATTAAACCGCGAACTGGTATTAACCGATCTTATTCTCCGCATAGAGCATTACCTGCAACCAGGCGCCGTGTTGCCTGTTTCCCATCTTTGAGAGAGACATTATGTTTTTAGTCGACTCACACTGCCATCTTGATGGCCTGGATTATCAATCTCTGCATAAGGACGTGGATGACGTGCTGGCAAAAGCCGCCGCGCGCGATGTGAAGTTCTGCCTGGCGGTGGCGACAACCCTGCCCGGATACCGGAGTATGCGCGAACTGGTTGGCGAGCGAGATAACGTTGTGTTTTCCTGCGGCGTACACCCGTTAAACCAGGATGAAACATACGATGTGGAAGACCTGCGTCGCTTTGCCGCTGAAGAAGGCGTGGTGGCCATGGGGGAGACCGGGCTGGATTATTTTTATACGCCGGAAACAAAAGTTCGCCAGCAAGAATCCTTCATTAACCATATTCAGATTGGCCGTGAATTAAATAAACCCGTGATTGTGCATACCCGTGACGCACGCGCCGATACGCTGGCGATTTTGCGCGAAGAAAAAGTGACGGATTGCGGTGGCGTACTACACTGTTTTACAGAGGACAGGGAGACGGCGGGTAAATTATTGGATCTTGGGTTTTATATCTCTTTTTCCGGGATCGTGACCTTCCGCAACGCGGAGCAGTTACGTGATGCCGCCCGCTATGTTCCTCTGGATCGTCTGCTGGTTGAGACGGACTCTCCTTATCTTGCTCCGGTGCCGCATCGTGGTAAAGAGAACCAGCCTGCAATGGTTCGCGATGTCGCAGAGTATATGGCCGTATTGAAGGGTGTTGCCGTTGAAGAACTGGCGCAGGCAACCACTGAAAACTTTGCCCGCCTGTTCCACATCGACGCTTCTCGCCTGCAATCAACCCGTTAACTGAGTTTTTTTAAAGCTCGTAATTAATATTCAAAGCGAGTAAAGTTCACCGCCACAAAATGGGCGGTGAATGAGCGAATTGTAACATTCAGACACTCATTTTGTCAGAATGTGATGGTTTTATGGCTGTCAGGAGCTGAAACGTGATAGCCGTCAAACAAAACCGAGCTTATTTATTTTACTCTGTGTAATAAATAAAGGGCGCTTAGATGCCCTGTCCACGGCGAGGTTCTCCCCCCTCGCCAATGCGTGAAAACGTAGAATACACAAAATCATTCAGGCTGCATCAAGGCGGCAAGTGAGTGAATTGCAGGAGCTTACTTGAGTAAGTGACTGGGATGAACGAGCGCAGCCAACGCTGAGGCGGTTTGAAGGATGAAGTGTATAAGCACAAATACTCAGGAGCACTCCTAATTATGTTTAAGAATGCATTTGCTAACCTGCAAAAGGTCGGTAAATCGCTGATGCTACCGGTATCCGTACTGCCTATCGCAGGTATCCTGCTGGGCGTCGGTTCCGCTAACTTCAGCTGGCTGCCAGCCGTTGTGTCGCACGTTATGGCAGAAGCAGGCGGTTCTGTTTTTGCAAATATGCCGCTGATTTTCGCCATTGGTGTCGCACTGGGCTTCACCAACAACGACGGCGTTTCGGCTCTGGCCTCGGTTGTCGCTTACGGCATCATGGTCAAAACCATGGCCGTGGTTGCGCCGCTGGTTCTGCATTTACCTGCTGAAGAAATCGCAGCAAAACACCTGGCGGATACCGGTGTTCTCGGGGGGATTATCTCCGGTGCGATTGCAGCGTACATGTTTAACCGCTTCTACCGTATCAAATTGCCTGAGTATCTGGGCTTCTTTGCGGGTAAACGCTTTGTGCCGATCATTTCTGGTCTGGCTGCCATCTTCACCGGCGTGATCCTGTCCTTCATTTGGCCACCGATCGGGACGGCTATCCAGACGTTCTCTCAGTGGGCTGCTTACCAGAACCCGGTTGTGGCGTTCGGTATCTATGGCTTCATTGAGCGCTGCCTGGTGCCGTTTGGTCTGCACCATATCTGGAACGTTCCTTTCCAGATGCAGATTGGTGAATACACCAACGCAGCAGGTCAGGTGTTCCACGGCGACATTCCTCGCTACATGGCGGGCGACCCGACTGCGGGCAAACTGTCCGGCGGCTTCCTGTTCAAAATGTACGGTCTGCCTGCTGCGGCTATCGCGATCTGGCACTCTGCTAAACCGGAAAACCGCGCGAAAGTGGGCGGTATCATGATCTCCGCAGCGTTGACCTCGTTCCTGACCGGTATCACCGAGCCGATCGAGTTCTCCTTCATGTTCGTTGCGCCGATCCTGTACGTTATCCACGCGATTCTGGCAGGTCTGGCATTCCCGATCTGTATCCTGCTGGGTATGCGTGACGGTACATCGTTCTCGCACGGTCTGATCGACTTCATCGTTCTGTCTGGCAACAGCAGCAAACTGTGGCTGTTCCCGATTGTTGGTGCAGGTTATGCGATTATTTACTACACCGTCTTCCGTGTGCTGATTAAAGCGCTGGATCTGAAAACGCCGGGTCGTGAAGACGCGAGCGAAGACAGCAAAGTGGGCGCAACCAGTGAAATGGCTCCGGCCCTGATCGCCGCGTTTGGTGGTAAAGAGAACATCACTAACCTCGACGCATGTATCACCCGTCTGCGCGTTAGCGTTGCTGACGTTGCTAAAGTGGATCAGGCTGGCCTGAAGACGCTTGGCGCAGCTGGTGTCGTCGTCGCAGGTTCCGGCGTTCAGGCTATTTTCGGTACGAAATCCGATAACCTGAAAACGGAAATGGATGAATACATCCGCAATAGCTAAGCAGTAAGACGTTGGGGAGAACTAAGGCAGCCAAATGGCTGCCTTTTTTACGCTGTGTTGCCGGATGGCGCGTGGCTTATCCGGCCTACGGTTATAGCACAGTTGTAGGCCTGATAAGGCGTTAGCCGCCATCAGGCTTGCGAGAACGTAAAAAAGGGAGCCAGATGGCTCCCTTTTCGTCAGTGGCGTTTATCAGAACTGATAGCTTGCAGTAATGCTGACGTTACGTGGTTCGCCGTAGACAATAGAACCATCGATATTGGTGTCGTAGGTTTTGTCTAACAGGTTGTTGATGTTGCCCTGTACGGCGAAGTTTTTGGTTACCTGGTAGCGAGTGAACAGATCCACTAACGCATAGCTGCCTTGTTCCGCGCGCCATGTGCCGTATGGTGTGACAGTGTCGCTGCCGTGAACACGGTTCTGCCAGTTAACGCCACCGCCGACGGTCAACTCAGGCATGACTGGCAGACGGTAGCTGGTAAACAGCTTCACGGTTGTACGTGGCAAGTTCGGATTCACCGCATTTCCCTCGTTATCTTCCGCGATAAAGCGCGTTGCGCCGAAGGTCATCTGCCAGTTGTCGGTGATAGCGCCGTTAATTTCGAATTCAACGCCTTTGCTGACGGTTCCGTCTACCGCTTTATACGCGGTGTCGCCGTTACTACCTGAAATCGGTCTACCGGTCGACTGACCGACGTTATCCTGCTCAATACGGAAGACCGACAATGTGGTGGTCAGGCGGCTGTTCATCCAGTCAGATTTCAAGCCCACTTCATAGTTATTACCCGTAATAGGGGTGAGATATTTACCCGAGCTATCACGATAGTTCTGTGGCTGGAAGATGGAAGTATAGCTGGCGTAGGCAGACCAGTTATCATCAATGTCATATACCAGTCCGGCATATGGCGTGGTATGGTTTTTCTCCATCCGGTAGGTCAGCGTGTCGATACTCCAGTTGGTGTAGCGAGCGCCGATGATCAGATGCAACGGATCGGCCAGCGAAATGCGGGTCGCTGCATAGAGCGATTTCATGTGCGTGGTATCATCCTGGGCAACGGTTTGTTGACCCCAGTTTGTTTCCGGGAAGTTACCGTCGTAGTTGTAGAAATTGCCCAGTTCATCCGGGAATACGTTCGCCCAGGTATTCATATAGCGGTTATTTTGTTTGCTGTAGCTTCCGCCGATCATCAGGTTATGCTGACGGCCAAACAGGTCGTAGCCCCCATCGGTGAAAAGATCGACAGCATCGACTTTACGTTTGCCGCTGTTCCAGCCCGTACCGCCAATGTAACCGTACTCTGGCCCATAGTTGGCGTAAGGGCCAACCAGCATACCGGTGTCTTTATTGACATAGGCATCCAGGTACATCATTTTACTGTCGAATTTGATTTCAGAATGCGTGGCGTTGAGCGTTGCCTGCCAGGTATCCGCAAAACGCTGCTTCAGCGTGACAAAGACCTTATTAAACTCTTTATCGTTGTAAGCCCAGTCTGGAGCGGTACTGCGCGAGCGGTCATATTTGTTGGTGCTGCCATCCGTATTCCAGCGAGGTAAACCGCCCCAGGTCGGGCTGTTAACGTCGATGCGTTGATATTCATACCCGGCGGAAAGGCTGGTTGTGCTCCCCAGATCGGCATCGATAATGCCGGAGAAGAATGTTTTCTCGCTGTTATAACGATCCAGCCATGAGTCATTGTTCTGATAACCCGCAACAATCCGCGCACGTACGTTACCGTCTTCTGTCAGCGGGCTTTGTAAATCGGTTACGTAACGCTGTTTGTTCCAGCTTCCATATTCCGCAGACACATTACCTTTGAATTCACGGCTGGTGGCATGTTTGCGGATCATATTGATAGACGCGGAAGGGTTGCCGGTTCCGGTCATTAATCCATTTGCGCCGCGTACGACTTCCACACGTTCAAACAGGGCCGTGTCAGAAAGGGCATCGCCAAGATTCCAGCGTGATTCAAAATAGGTGGGGATGCCATCGACCATGTAGTTGTCGATGAGGAAACCGCGTGAGTAGTAGAGGTTGCGGTCGGAGTCTGACTGGCTTCTGCTGATACCCAGCGTGCTGTCCATCACATCGCCAAGGGTTTGTAATTGCTGATCAGCCATGCGTTGCTGGCTGATGATACTGACAGACTGAGGAATATCGCGCTGCGCCATCTGCATTTTAGTGCCAGCGGTTGTCGTTTTAACGTTGTAGTCCTGTTCTTCATCGCTGGACGTGTCGGCTTGTGATGCGCTATCAACAACGATTGTTTCTTCTGTTGTGGTAGCGGCGAAGCTGGTGGAAGGCATCAATGCCATAGCGATGCAGGCTGCCAGCAGTGTGGGAACTGCGGCAGGCTGACGCTGCTCATCCTGGGTGTGTGTTGTGAAAGACATCGAAAAACCCCTAATAATGATGAACGTTAAGTTCAAACCATGAAATGGCATGGCGAACCCTTTTAATTTTCTAACCATCAAATGCGCATGAAAATGCAAATGCGAAATATACGCACTTGCATTAATGCTGTAAACAGATGTTACGGGTGAAAATGAAATCTTGTTTCAGTGCTATGAGGTGCAGAGAGAAGAGGGAAATGAGTATAAGCGCAGCAACTGACAGATTTTTTGCTTAATAAATCGTGGGTTAAAGTTGAAAGAGCGTGAGTAACTCGCTCATACTCTATACTCGCAGTGTGGCTCGGCGTAGCATGGCACAACGTTATGGCTAATTTTGAAAAAAGGAAAAATGTCGTGGCAGAAGAAACTATATTCAGCAAAATTATCCGTCGTGAAATCCCCTCGGATATCGTTTACCAGGATGAACTGGTTACCGCATTTCGCGATATTTCGCCGCAGGCGCCCACGCACATTCTGATCATCCCGAATACCCTGATCCCAACGGTTAATGATGTCACGGCGGAGCACGAACAGGCGCTGGGCCGTATGATCACCGTCGCGGCAAAAATTGCCGGGCAGGAAGGCATTGCCGAAGACGGCTACCGCCTGATCATGAATACTAACCGTCATGGCGGGCAGGAGGTTTATCACATTCATATGCACCTGCTGGGTGGGCGTGCGCTGGGGCCGATGCTGGCGCATAAAGGCCTCTGACAATGACCAGAGGATGCCTTGCGATATCACTGGTCTTACTGTTGCTTGCGGGTTGTCGCTCACACCCTGAAATTCCGGTCAGTGATGAACAGACTCTGGTAATGGAGTCAACGCTGCTGGCGGCCGGTATCACGGCGGAAGCGCCTGCGTTGACGACGTCCGATATTCAGCCTTCTGCATCCTCACGCCTCTATAACGAAAGGCAAGAACCCGTTACCGTGCATTATCGGTTTTACTGGTATGACGCCAGAGGGCTGGAAATGCATCCTCTGGAAGCGCCACGCAGTGTGACTATCCCGGCGCGTTCGTCGGTCACGCTGTATGGCAGCGCCAATTATCTGGGGGCGCATAAGGTTAGACTTTATCTTTATTTGTAAGGGGTGAATTTTGATGATGAAAATGAATCGCTACGCACTGGTGGCCGCGCTGGCGATATTTCTCTCCGGTTGTGTGGGGCAACGTGAACCCGCACCGGTTGATGAAGTCAAACCGGCGCCGGAACAGCCAGCTGAGCCGCAGCAGCCTGTGCCGGTCGTGCCATCGGTGCCGACGATCCCGCAGCAGCCGGGCCCGATTGAACACGAAGACCAGACCGCACAGCCTGCGCCGCGCGTGCGCCATTATGACTGGAACAGCGCGATGCAGCCGATGGTCGGAAAAATGCTTCAGGCTGATGGCGTAACGGCGGGTAACGTACTGCTGGTCGATAGCGTAAATAATCGCACCAACGGTTCGCTCAACGCGGGCGAGGCCACAGAAACTTTACGTAATGCGCTGGCGAATAACGGTAAATTTACGCTGGTTTCCGCGCAGC
This sequence comes from Citrobacter sp. CK191, assembly GCF_030333435.1. Lineage (NCBI taxonomy): Bacteria > Pseudomonadati > Pseudomonadota > Gammaproteobacteria > Enterobacterales > Enterobacteriaceae > Citrobacter > Citrobacter sp. CK191. The sequence continues at coordinate 192,904 of NZ_JAOWFX010000033.1, forward strand.
AACTGGCGATGGCGAAGCAGCAACTGGGTTTATCACCGCAGGACAGCCTCGGTACGCGCAGTAAAGCGATTGGCATCGCCCGTAACGTAGGGGCGCAATATGTGCTCTATTCCAGCGCGGCGGGTAACGTCAATGCGCCATCGCTGCAAATGCAGTTAATGCTGGTACAAACTGGCGAGATAATCTGGTCAGGTAAAGGTGCAGTCCAGCAACAATAATCTACTGACGCGCGACGACGTTTTGTCGCGCTACTTCCCGCAATATCATCCCGTCGCCGCCTGCCACAACGGATTAAGCGGCGGGAGTTGCATCATTGAACATGACGCTCGCCGTCTGGTGCTCCGTTGCCATCATGATCCCTTCGCGCCTGAATCTGATTTCTTGCGTCAGTATCACGCGTTGTCACGTTTACCGGAAACCCTTGCCCCCAGACCGCATTTTTATATTCCCGGCTGGATGGCGGTGGACTATTTGCAGGGAGAGGTAAAATCTGGATTACCGGATACCGACGAACTGGCGGGCTTACTGTATCATCTGCATCAACAACCGCGTTTCGGCTGGCGTATTTCGCTGTTACCGCTGCTTATGCGCTACTGGCAGGGGAGCGATCCGGCACGCAGGACGCCGTACTGGCTACGGATGCTAAAACGGCTGCGAGCGGCGCGGGAACCTCGTCCGCTGCGTCTGGCGCCTTTGCATATGGATGTCCACGGCGATAACCTGGTACAGACGGCATCGGGGCTACGGTTGATTGACTGGGAATACGCCGGGGACGGCGATATCGCTCTGGAGCTGGCCGCTGTATGGGTAGAGGATGAGCGGCAGCATCAACGGCTGGTGAGATCCTATGCCGCCGTTGCGCATATCTGTCCGCAAACGCTATGGCGGCAGGTCAGGTTATGGTGCCCCTGGGTAATGATGCTGAAAGCCGGATGGTTTGAATACCGCTGGCAGCAAACCGGCGAACAACAATTTATCAGGCTGGCCGACGACGACTGGCGGCAGCTGAAAAAGAAAGGATAAGGAGAGCAGTGTGGGGCCAGTAATGTTGGATGTCGAAGGGTTTGAGCTGGACGCAGAAGAGCGCGAGATTCTGGCCCATCCGCTGGTGGGGGGGCTGATCCTCTTTACGCGTAATTATCATGACCCGGAGCAACTGCGCGAGTTAGTCCGCCAGATTCGGGCGGCTTCGCGCAATCATCTGGTGGTGGCGGTTGACCAGGAAGGCGGACGCGTACAGCGTTTTCGTGAAGGTTTTACCCGCCTGCCAGCCGCACAATCTTTTGCTGCGCTGCACGGGCTGGAAGAAGGGGGCAAACTGGCGCAGGATGCCGGGTGGCTAATGGCCAGCGAGATGATCGCGATGGACATTGATATCAGTTTCGCGCCGGTGCTGGATGTCGGGCATATCAGCGCAGCAATTGGCGAGCGTTCTTACCATGCCGATCCGCTTAAAGCTCTGGCAATGGCGACGCGTTTTATCGACGGGATGCATGCTGCCGGAATGAAAACCACCGGTAAGCACTTCCCCGGACACGGGGCAGTCACTGCCGACTCGCACAAAGAAACGCCAACCGATCCGCGTCCTGAGGCGGAAATTCGCGCCAGGGATATGTCGGTGTTCCGTTCGCTAATCACCGGGAACAAACTTGATGCGATTATGCCGGCACACGTCATATACAGCGATGTCGATCCGCGTCCGGCGAGTGGTTCACCACACTGGCTGAAAACGGTGCTGCGTGAGGAGCTTGGTTTTGATGGCGTGATTTTCTCCGATGATCTGTCGATGGAAGGAGCGGCGATTATGGGGAGCTACGCGGAGCGCGGGCAGGCGTCGCTGGATGCGGGTTGCGATATGATCCTGGTCTGTAATAATCGTAAAGGAGCGGTCAGCGTGTTAGATAATCTGTCGCCGATCAATGCAGAACGTGTTACGCGTTTGTATCATAAAGGTTCATTTTCGCGTCAGGAGTTGATGGACTCCGCACGCTGGAAAACGGTCAGCGCCCAGCTTAACCAGTTGCATGAACGCTGGCAGGAAGAAAAAGCAGGTCATTAACCCGAGTTTTGTGTGAGGATGCGATGATTATCTATTTACACGGTTTTGACTCCAACAGTCCGGGTAACCACGAGAAGGTGTTGCAGCTACAGTTTATTGATTCGGATGTCAGACTGATCAGCTATAGCACACGGCATCCCAAACATGACATGCAGCATCTGCTGAAAGAAGTAGATAAAATGTTGCAACTGAATGTGGACGATCGGCCATTAATTTGTGGCGTAGGACTGGGTGGGTATTGGGCGGAGCGGATTGGCTTCCTGTGCGACATACGCCAGGTGGTATTCAACCCTAATCTGTTCCCCTATGAGAACATGGAAGGCAAAATCGACCGCCCGGAAGAGTATGCCGATATCGCAACGAAATGCGTCACCAATTTCCGCGAAAAAAACCGCGATCGCTGCCTGGTGATCCTGTCCCGGCATGATGAAGCGCTGGACAGCCATCGTTCGGCAAAAGAGCTGCATCATTTCTATGAAATTGTCTGGGACGAAGAGCAGACCCATAAATTTAAGAATATCTCTCCTCATTTACAGCGGATAAAAGCGTTTAAAACGTTAGGTTAAGCCGTTGTAACCCGATCACCCCCCTCAGAAACCAGCCTTCGGGCTGGTTTTTTTATGAGCATTCAGGCAGGGTTGTCTATCTTTTCAGCGAGAAAACTTGATGTACATCAATTTTGGTATGACCAATGCACCGTTCGTGTTATTCTCACTAGCGAAGTCACTTTGCATTACCGTAACTTGTTGTTAATTAAAGGCTATATTTATAACTTTTACTTAACAATTGGTTAATAAATTTAAGGGGGGTCACGTTGACTACACCATTGAAAAAGATCGTGATTGTCGGCGGCGGTGCTGGCGGGCTTGAAATGGCGACTCAGTTGGGTAAAAAACTGGGTCGTAAGAAAAAGGCAAAAATCACGCTGGTGGACAGAAACCACAGCCATCTGTGGAAGCCGTTGCTGCATGAAGTGGCGACCGGTTCACTGGACGAAGGCGTGGACGCTCTGAGCTACCTGGCGCATGCGCGTAATCATGGTTTCCAGTTCCAGTTGGGTTCGGTTATGGATATCGATCGTGAAGCGAAAACGATCACCATTGCGGAACTGCGTGACGAGAAAGGGGAACTGCTGGTTCCTGAGCGTAAAATCGCGTACGACACCCTGGTGATGGCGCTGGGCAGCACCTCTAACGACTTCAACACCCCTGGCGTTAAAGAACACTGTATTTTCCTGGACAACCCGCATCAGGCGCGTCGCTTCCATCAGGAAATGCTGAACCTGTTCCTGAAATACTCTTCCAGCATGGGTGTTAGCGGTAAGGTCAACATTGCGATTGTCGGTGGCGGCGCAACGGGCGTGGAGCTTTCTGCGGAACTGCATAACGCTGTGAAACAGCTGCACAGCTACGGCTACAAAGGCCTGACTAACGAAGCGCTGAACGTGACGCTGGTTGAAGCCGGTGAGCGTATTCTGCCTGCGCTGCCGCCGCGTATTTCCGCTGCGGCGCATAGCGAACTGACCAAACTGGGCGTACGCGTACTGACTCAGACGATGGTGACCAGCGCAGACGAAGGCGGCCTGCACACGAAAGATGGCGAACACATCAAAGCTGACCTGATGGTGTGGGCGGCAGGGATTAAAGCGCCTGATTTCCTGAAAGACATTGGCGGGTTGGAAACTAACCGCATCAACCAGTTAGTGGTTGAACCAACGCTGCAAACCACTCGTGACCCGGATGTTTATGCCATCGGCGACTGTGCTTCCTGCGCACGTCCTGAAGGGGGCTTTGTGCCGCCGCGCGCACAGGCCGCGCATCAGATGGCAAGCTGCGCACTGAATAATATTCTGGCGCAGATGAAAGGCAAACCGATGAAAGACTATGTTTATAAAGATCACGGTTCGCTGGTATCGCTCTCTAATTTCTCGACTGTCGGCAGCCTGATGGGGAACCTGATGCGCGGTTCAATGATGGTGGAAGGGCGTATCGCGCGTTTTGTTTACATTTCGCTTTACCGTATGCACCAGATTGCGCTGCACGGTTACTTTAAAACCGGGTTAATGATGTTAGTAGGCAGCATTAACCGTGTGATTCGCCCGCGTCTGAAACTGCATTAATCCTTACCGTATCGCCTGATGGCGCTTCGCTTATCAGGCCTACGGCTCGCACTGCATGTAGGTCGGATAAGGCCACCGGCCGCCATCCGGCATCAGCTCTCACCGTCTGTAGGCCGGATAAGGCCATCGGCCGCCATCCGGCAATTTAATCGCGCCATCTGCTTCAGAGTTCTCTGAATCGTGTCTGTTTGCCGCATAACCCCGCACTTTTCATCCTCTTTCTGATTTGCTTAACCCCACTGCTGGTTGCAAAATTGTTACTAATAGCAAAAAAGGAGGAATTCCCGTGAATAAATCAATGTTGGCGGGTATAGGGATTGGCGTAGCTGCTGCGCTGGGTGTGGCGGCGGTGGCCAGTCTGAACGTTTTTGACCGTAGCCCGAAATATGCGCAAGTCGTATCAGCCACACCCATAAAAGAAACCGTCAAAACACCGCGTCAGGAATGCCGCAACGTGACGGTCACGCACCGCAAACCTGTTCAGGACGAAAATCGCATTGCCGGTTCGGTGCTTGGCGCGGTTGCTGGCGGCGTGATTGGTCATCAGTTCGGCGGTGGCCGTGGTAAAGATGTGGCGACCGTCGTCGGGGCGCTGGGCGGGGGTTACGCCGGTAACCAAATCCAGGGATCAATGCAGGAAAATGACACCTACACCTCTACGCAGCAGCGTTGTAAAACGGTGTATGACAAGTCAGAGAAAATGCTGGGCTATGACGTCACTTACAAGATTGGCGATCAGCAGGGGAAAATCCGCATGGATAAAGATCCCGGAACGCAAATCCCGCTGGATAATAACGGTCAATTGATTCTGAATAACGACGCGTAAAAAAAGCTGTACTCTGCACGTTAGCCCCTCATTCGCTCAGGCTGAGGGGCTTTTTTTATCAGACGGTCAGGCGCTAAGCCTTCAGCATCTCCGGCCACAGCCGTAGGGTGGTGCGGGTTATCTGCATCAGCTTGTCAAACGTCGCGCCTTCACGCGCGCTGATCGACATTCCTTGTAAAATACAGTTCAGATATTCCGCCAGCGTTTGTGGATTGCAGTGCGCCGGAATTTCCCCGCGCTCCTGCCGCTGGCGCAAAAACTGGGTCAGCGTCTGCTCCTGCATCGCGTGGCGGGATTTCACCGTATGGGCGATTTCACGGGAGGAGGCGGCCAGTGTGGCGGACGTGTTGATCATAAAGCACCCGGCAGGGGTGTCTTTACTGGTGAAGCATGTCGCGACGGCGGTGAAATAGTCTTCCAGCGCAGACTCAACGCTTTTTTCTTCACAAAAGAGTTGGGCCTCATGCTTTGCCGCAAAGCGGCTGATATAGCGATCCAGCACTGCGCGGAACAACCCTTCCTTGTTCGTAAATTCTGCGTACAGCGTGGGCGCTTTTGCGCCGGTCGCTTCCACGAGGTCGGCGAGCGATGTTGCTTCATAGCCGTGCTGCCAGAAGAGTGTCATGGCCTTATCAAGCGCGGCTTCCCTGTCGAACACTTTTGGTCGGCCACGGCTTTTTTTTACGCAACCTGTCGAGTCAGTTGTCATGATGCCGTTGTACCTTGTTGGGTTTGTTGAACAACCATTATAAAAATAATCCCGCTCAGTCTCCAGCGCATTCAGAAGAAAAATAATTCACCTGTATTGATATGAAAAATAAGTTCTTTTTAATTTATATAATGATCGTTATAAAAAAATGTTGACGTGTGACCTGGATCACATCTATGATTTACCTATCGATCGTTAAGTAAATATTTCGACACCGTTCATCTGCTAAAGGTCACTATCATGAAAAACGTAAAAACCCTCATTGCTGCCGCTGTACTGAGTTCACTCTCTTTCGCAAGTTTCGCTGCTGTTGAAGTTCAGGCGACGCCTGTAGATCAACAGAAAGTGGGCACCATTTCCGCAACCGCCGGGACTAACCTGGGATCTCTGGAAGATCAACTGGCGCAAAAAGCGGATGAAATGGGCGCGAAATCTTTCCGCATTACTTCGGTAACCGGTCCTAACACCCTCCACGGGACTGCGGTTATCTACAAATAAGCATTAACCCTCATTAATGCCACTGCTACTGCCACAAAAAAGCCCCGCTGTCTGAGCGGGGCTTTTTTATTATCCGACGTTACATCGACTGCTGCGTTATCCCGGGATGGCGGGTGACATCGACCGGCATTCCTGAACGCACTTCCATAACATGCTCCATAACGGCGGCATCGGTCTGTGCGGTATCTTTGAAAGCCTGCATTTGACCGTTCAATACGATCGGCAATATCTGCGGATCGTCATCAATATTCTTCGATAACGGCTGGTGGACTTCTACCAGGCGCATGCCGCCAGGTTCAACGGACGCTTTGATCGGCGTATTAATAATGTTGACCTTCGTACCCGGCGTGACCTGACGGAACAGCGTCTCAATATCACCGTCACGCAGGCGAATACAGCCGGAACTGACGCGCATCCCGATACCGAAATCAGCATTCGTGCCGTGCAGCAAGTAGACGCCGCCATAAGCCGCTAAGCGGATCGCATGATGGCCCATTGGGTTATCCGGCCCGGCGGGAACCACGGCAGGGAGGTCTATCCCCTGAGCCTTGTAACGGGCGCGGATATTCGCCGTAGGCGTCCAGGTTGGGTTTGCGCGCTTATCCGAAACGGTAGTCACCATCGTTGGCGTCAACGTATCGCCACCCAGTTGACCGATACCGATTGGATACACGGTCACCGAATTTTTTCCGGGAGGATAGTAATACAGACGCAATTCGGCGAGGTTAATCACAATACCTTCGCGCGGCGCGTCCGGCAGTAAGGTTTGCAGAGGGATGGTCAGAACGCTGCCCGCGCGGGGAACGTAAGGATCAACGCCCGGGTTTGCCTGTAGCAACGCTAAAAAACCGACATTGTATTTTTTAGCAATCGCCTCCAGCGAGCCGCCGTTGTTTTCGACAACGTGAAATGTATTCTCGCCCACCAGTTTGCTGCCGGGAGGAGGAAGCGGCCATGTGTTCGCCTGCGCCGGTATCGCCAGCGCTACGGACGCGGCGAGCGTAAAAAACGCCAGCCAGCGGGAAAGTCGCATGTTATTCATTATCATCACAAATCAAAGGGTTATTGTAATAAATTGAGTCAATGATCATTATGGCGGGTTGTCATGTCTTGAAGTGCAAGAGAAGTGCAAAGTGTTGTAAATGTGGGCGAAAACGCGGGGGGATGGCAGAGGGCATTACGCCCGGTGGCGCTGCGCTTACCGGGCCTACAGGGTATGCTTCCCGTAGGTCGGATAAGGCGATGTGCCCGGTGGCGCTGCGCTTACCGGGCCTACAGGATATGCTTCCCGTAGGCCGGATAAGGCGCTTGCGCCGCCATCCGGCGTCGTAGTGCGTTACGCCGCCGCGTTTTCTTCCAGTTGCGCCATAAACTGGCGCACCCAGTCCATACGCGTTTTACGCTCCGCCAGATCCTGAATAAACTTCAGGCGTGTCGGGCCGTCGAGGCGGAAGTGCTGCGGTTGTTTTTGCAACAGACCAATCAGCCAGGTTGGGTTAACGTGATTTTTCTCGGCAAACTCGATCGTACCGCCTTTCTCGTTGCCTTCCAGTTTTCGAATGCCCAGCTTCTGTGCCTGTTGGCGCAGACGCGCGATATCCAGCAGATTGCGCGCCGGGTCAGGCAGCAGGCCGAAACGGTCGATCAGCTCTACCTTGAGCTCCTCCAGCTCGTTTTCGTTTTTCGCACTGGCAATGCGTTTATAGAACGACAGACGCGTATTCACATCCGGGATAAAATCATCCGGCAACAGCGACGGCATACGCAGTTCGACTTCCGTCTGCTGGCTGGTGAGGTCTTCCAGCGACGGCTCACGTCCGGCTTTCAGTGCATCCACGGCGTTCTCCAGCAGCTCCATATACAGCGAGAAGCCGATGGTCTCCATCTGCCCGCTCTGATCTTCGCCAAGCAGCTCGCCAGCGCCGCGAATTTCGAGGTCGTGGGTCGCCAGCGCAAAACCGGCGCCCAAATCCTCCAGCGAGGCAATGGCTTCCAGACGTTTTTGCGCGTCGGTCGTCATCGCTTTTGGATGCGGCGTCAGCAGCCAGGCATACGCCTGATGGTGCGAACGTCCAACGCGGCCACGTAGCTGGTGGAGCTGCGCCAGGCCGAAATGGTCGGCGCGCTCAATGATGATCGTGTTCGCAGTCGGAATATCAATACCGGTTTCGATAATGGTGGTACACACCAGAACGTTAAAGCGCTGGTGGTGGAAGTCGTTCATAACGCGCTCAAGTTCGCGCTCGCGCATCTGCCCGTGACCAATCGCGATGCGGGCTTCCGGCACCAGTTCCGCCAGTCGGTCTGCGGCTTTCTGGATATTCTCCACGTCGTTATACAGATAATACACCTGGCCGCCGCGCAGAACTTCACGCAGGATAGCCTCGCGCACCACCAGGTTGTCATATTCGCGGACGAAGGTTTTTACCGCCAGACGACGGGCGGGCGGTGTGGCAATGATCGACAGATCGCGCATACCGCTCATCGCCATGTTGAGCGTACGAGGGATTGGCGTTGCCGTCAGCGTCAGAATATCAACGTCGGCGCGCATTGCCTTGATGCGCTCTTTATGCCGTACGCCGAAACGGTGCTCTTCATCGACAATCAGCAAGCCCAAATCTTTTAATTTCACATCGCTTTGCAGCAGCTTATGAGTGCCGATCAGAATGTCGATTTTCCCCTCAGCGACCTGCTCAAGGATCTGCGCTTGCTCTTTGGCGCTACGGAAACGGGAGAGCATTTCGATGCGCACCGGCCAGTTGGCGAAGCGGTCGCGGAAGTTATCGAAATGCTGTTGCGCCAGCAGGGTGGTAGGCACCAGCACCGCGACCTGTTTGTGGTTTTCCACCGCCAGGAACGCGGCGCGCATCGCCACTTCGGTTTTCCCGAAGCCGACGTCGCCGCACACCAGACGATCCATTGCCAACGGTTGGCACATGTCGCTCAGGACGGCGTTAATGGCCTGCGCCTGGTCTGGCGTGGTCTCGAACGGGAAGCTGTCGCAGAACAGTTGATACTGCTCGCGATCGTGCTTAAAGGCGAAACCTTCTTTTGCCGCGCGCTGGGCGTAAATATCCAGTAGCTCTGCCGCCACGTCGCGCACTTTCTCCGCGGCTTTCTGTCGGGCGCGAGACCAGGCGTCGCCGCCCAGTTTATGCAGCGGCGCGTTCTCTTCGGCGCCTCCGGCATAGCGGCTGATGAGATGTAAAGATGACACCGGTACGTACAGTCTGGCGTCGTTGGCGTAGGTGAGCATCAGGTACTCGCCCTTGATGCCGCCGGCTTCCAGCGTCGTCATACCCGCATAACGCCCCACACCATGCTCAAGGTGTACCACCGGCTGTCCAGGATGCAGCTCCGCCAGGTTGCGGATCAGCGTGTCGGGGTTAATCGTGCGGCGTGAGTCCTGACGGCGACGCGCAACGCGTTCACCCAGCAAATCGCTCTCGCAAATAAGCGCCAGATTACGCTGCGTATCGATAAAGCCATGCTCCGCAGCGCCAATCATCAGGTAACGTCCGGCGTCGAGCGCCTCATCCAGGCGCAAAATTCGTTTGGGTGAAATTTTAATACGGGCGAGCAGTTCCCCGAGCGCTTCGCGGCGGCCTTCGCTTTCTACGGAGAAAATGACCGGCCCGTTGAAGGATTCAAGAAATCTACGCAGCGCGTCCAGCGGCGCTTTTTGCTGCGCCTGTACCGCCAGATCCGGCAGTTTCTGAAAACCCAGATTGGTATTCGCCGCCTTACCTGGCAGATGTTCGGTTTTTAACTGTACGCGGGGCCAGCGTTTGAGTTCGGAGAACAGCTCATCGACCCGCAGCCACAGGGATTCCGGCGGCAAAAGCGGGCGCATAGGATCGACGCCACGGTTTTCAAAACGCGCCAGGGTATCGGCCTGGAAGCGTTCAGCGCTGTTTTCCAGCGCGCCGGTATTCACCAGCAGCGTGTTCGCCGGGAAGTAGCTGAACAGAGGCGGCAGCGGCTCGTTGAAGAACAGCGGCTGCCAGTATTCGATCCCGGCAGGCAGCGTGCCTTTACTGACCTGCTGGTAAATATGCTCGGCGTCGCGTTTAACTTCAAATGTGTCACGCCACTGGCTGCGGAACAGCTCGATGGCCGTTTTATCGGTCGGAAATTCATGCGCGGGCAGCAAATTGATGGCGTCGACTTCTTCCAGCGTACGCTGGGTATCGGCATCAAACAGGCGCAAACTGTCGATTTCATCATCAAAAAAATCAAGACGATAGGGCTGTTCGCTGCCCATCGGAAACAGATCCAGCAGCGCGCCGCGAGTGGCGTATTCACCGTGTTCCATGACCTGATCAACATGGCGATAGCCCGCGCTATCCAGCTGTGCGCGCAGGGCGTCGCGCGACAAACGCTGACCCTTTTTCATCACCAGGGCGTGGCCATGTAAATAACTGTGCGGGCAAACGCGCTGCATCAGCGTATTTACCGGAACAATCAATACGCCGCGCTGCATTGACGGCAACTGGTAAAGCGTGGACAGGCGTGAAGAGATGATTTCCTGGTGTGGGGAAAAGCTGTCGTAAGGGAGCGTTTCCCAGTCCGCCAGATTCATCACCAGTTGGTCGGTGAACTGGCGAACTTCGTCATGCAGGCGCAGGGCGTTTTGCATGTCAGGTGCAATAAGCACGATTGGGCCAGCATGGCGCTCGGCAATCTCCGCCACCAGCGTGGCGCAGGCGGCGCCGGTAAGCTCACCCAACTGGCGCTGATCGCCGGGTTTGGTTGGCAGAGTATAACGTTGTTGTTCAGGCATAGTGGTTGCAGGATCTCTATTGGGTATACACCACACTATGGGGGCATATCACTGATAAGCAATGCTCTTTATTATCCGTGATCGTTTCTCTTTAGCAAATTGATTCGCCCCCGGGAGGGGGCGAAAAGATTAACGCGAATAGCTGGTAACGGCGGGGAGAGAAGGCGGAGAGAAGAAGAGATCGGCAAACAGGCGTTGCGAAATTTTTCGGACGGTAAGGCCCGTCAGCGTGCAAATCAGCAGACTGGCAAAGGGGTAAACCAACAGCAGAGCAAACTCAAGCTGCGGCGACCATGCCGCGCCGTTGATTTTCGGAATCAACGTTAAGCTGAACGCTTCGACCAGGATACGGTGGGTTGTATAGATAGCAATAGTGTTTGAGCCGATGACATTCAGCAGGCTGGAAGAACGCATGCCGAAGCGCTGCTCATACTGATAAAAAAGTTTCATGATCAGCACAATCGACACCAGTGAGAGCAGCAGGGATACATTAGCCAGCCAGGCGATGACGGCGAGCAGCGCAATGCCCGCAAACGCGATAGCATAACGACGCAGTGGGACATGCTTAATCCACTCCATCAGCGTGGCGCCAAACCAGGCGCCGAGGCTGTAGTAAGGCAGGTTGCGGATCACGCTGTTCATTCCCCACCACGGCGTCGGCACGAAGTTTATCGTCACGCTCAGCAGTACAAACAGTACGAACAGTGGTTTTGCCCATTGGCTGAAGACTTTACACAGCACAAAATAGACAACCAGCGCATACAGATACCAGAGGCTGGTGCTGGCCGTCAGCATTCCGTGAATAAACTCGCCGACGGACCCGGCATAAGCGGCGTTGGAGGCGTTGTTGATGTCGCGTTCGGGCGCCAGCCAGTGGTTGAGCCAGCTAAGCGCCAGCCATTGCGCCACTCCCCAGAGCGCCAGTACCCAGACAATGCTCCAGATCCGTTTATCAATACAGGTTCCCCAGGGCACGCTGTCAATATAGCGGCGGATCAGATACCCGGAAATAAAGAAAAACACCGGCATGCGAAACGGCGCCAGATAGAGGTTAAAGTAGATCCAGCATTTCGTCAGGATCTCCGATAACGGATACTGGAAAGCGGTCAGGTGGGGATAGAACGTAATCACAGAGTGATAAATAACCACCAGGCAGATGCATAACCCTTTGATTTGGTTGATCCACAATTCTTTTTGTTTCATCAGGACGGCGTACTCGTGTTATTCAACATAGCCTGTGATCCTGCGGGCGGGGATCGGTGTTGTAATGCGTAACATTCTGTATTTTATTTTTTTAAGATAAAGATCAGGGTCAAGGGTGAGTATCAAGGCAGGTATCTTCAGGAAGTTGATTTCTTGATACTTTTCAGAATTACGCTGACGAACACTTACGGTTCAGTCATTTACCCATTCCGCTTTCGCTTATATACTCGGGGCTTTGCTAACAGCAACCAGACGGATTTCATGTACCAACCTGTCGCTCTATTTATTGGCCTGCGTTATATGCGTGGGCGTGCAGCAGATCGTTTCGGTCGTTTCGTCTCCTGGCTTTCCACCATTGGCATTACTCTCGGGGTGATGGCGCTGGTCACGGTATTGTCGGTGATGAATGGTTTTGAACGTGAACTGCAAAACAACATCCTTGGCCTGATGCCGCAGGCAATTCTCTCGTCTGAGCAGGGCTCCCTTAATCCACAGCAGATACCCGAAAAAGCGGTTACGTTGAATGGCGTCAATCGTATCGCGCCGCTTACCACGGGAGATGTCGTGCTGCAAAGCGCGCGTAGCGTCGCCGTGGGCGTGATGCTGGGTATCGACCCGGCGCAAAAAGATCCCTTAACGCCGTATCTGGTCAATGTGAAGCAAACCTCTCTTGAACCGGGCAAGTATAATGTCATCCTCGGCGAGCAGCTTGCCGGGCAGTTGGGCGTCAATCGCGGCGATCAAATTCGCGTGATGGTGCCTTCCGCCAGCCAGTTCACGCCAATGGGACGGCTGCCGAGCCAGCGCCTGTTTACGGTGATTGGCACCTTCGCGGCGAACAGCGAAGTGGATGGCTACCAGATGCTGACCAATATTCAGGACGCGTCGCGTCTGATGCGCTACCCGGCGGGCAATATCACCGGCTGGCGCTTGTGGCTCAATGAGCCGCTGAAGGTGGATACCCTCAGCCAGCAGACGCTGCCGGAGGGGACGAAATGGCAGGACTGGCGTGAGCGAAAAGGCGAACTGTTCCAGGCCGTGCGCATGGAAAAAAACATGATGGGTTTGCTGTTAAGCCTGATCGTCGCCGTGGCGGCGTTTAATATTATTACTTCGTTAGGTTTGATGGTGATGGAGAAGCAGGGCGAAGTGGCTATTTTACAAACCCAGGGGCTGACGCCGCGCCAGATCATGATGGTGTTTATGGTTCAGGGCGCCAGCGCCGGGATTATCGGCGCGCTGCTGGGGGCAGTGCTGGGCGCATTGCTGGCCAGCCAACTGAATAACCTGATGCCGATCATTGGCGCATTCCTGGATGGCGCTGCGCTGCCGGTGGCGATTGAACCACTACAGGTTGTTGTTATTGCGCTGGTGGCGATGGCCATCGCGTTATTGTCCACGCTGTATCCTTCCTGGCGCGCTGCCGCCACCCAACCCGCTGAGGCTTTACGTTATGAATAAGATCCTGTTGCAATGCGACAACCTGTGCAAACGCTATCAGGAAGGCTCCGTGCAAACCGACGTGCTGCACGATGTCAGCTTCAGCATTGGCGAAGGCGAAATGATGGCGATTGTCGGCAGCTCCGGCTCCGGGAAAAGTACGCTCCTGCACCTGCTGGGCGGCCTGGATACGCCGACGTCGGGCGATGTCATTTTTAGCGGCCAGCCGATGAGCAAACTCTCGTCGGCGGCGAAAGCGGAACTGCGCAACCAGAAGCTTGGCTTTATTTATCAGTTCCATCACCTGCTGCCGGATTTCACCGCGCTGGAAAACGTCGCGATGCCGCTGCTGATCGGCAAGAAAAAATCGGCTGAAATTACCGAGCGGGCGCGTGAAATGTTGCAGGCGGTGGGGCTGGATCACCGTGCTAACCATCGTCCATCCGAACTTTCCGGCGGCGAGCGTCAGCGTGTCGCCATCGCCCGAGCGCTGGTCAACAATCCGCGCCTGGTGCTGGCGGATGAACCGACCGGCAACCTGGATGCGCGCAATGCCGACAGTATTTTCCAGCTTCTGGGTGAACTCAATCGCGCTCAGGGAACGGCGTTTCTGGTGGTGACTCACGATTTGCAGCTGGCGAAGCGAATGAGCCGTCAGCTTGAAATGCGCGACGGTCTGCTGACGGCAGAACTGAGCCTGATGGGAGCTGAGTAATGGCTTCGCCTTTATCGTTATTGATCGGCTTGCGCTTTAGTCGTGGTCGTCGGCGCGGCGGTATGGTGTCGCTGATTTCCGTTATCTCGACTATCGGTATCGCGCTGGGCGTGGCGGTACTGATTGTCGGTTTAAGCGCGATGAACGGTTTTGAGCGCGAGCTGAACAACCGTATTCTGGCCGTGGTGCCGCATGGTGAAATTGAAGCGGTGAATCAGCCGTGGACTCACTGGCGCGAAGCGCTGGAAAAAGTGCAGCACGTACAGGGGATTGCAGCGGCAGCGCCCTATATCAACTTTACCGGGCTGGTGGAGAGCGGGGCGAATCTGCGCGCAATCCAGGTGAAGGGCGTGGACCCGAAACAGGAACAGCGCTTGAGCGCGCTGCCGTCGTTTGTGCAAAACCATGCCTGGGATAACTTCAGGGCGGGCGAGCAGCAGATCATCATTGGCAAGGGCGTTGCCGATGCGCTGAAAGTGAAGCAGGGCGACTGGGTGTCGATCATGATCCCCAATGCCAGCGCCGATCATAAATTGCAGCAGCCTAAGCGAGTGCGTCTGCATGTGACGGGGATTCTGCAACTGAGCGGTCAGCTCGATCACAGCTTTGCCATGATCCCTATGGAAGACGCGCAGCAGTACCTGGATATGGGGGCCAGCGTGTCCGGCATCGCGATTAAGGTCAACGATGTCTTTAACGCCAATAAATTGGTACGGGACGCTGGCGAAGTGACCGACAGTTACGTTTACATTAAGAGCTGGATCGGTACTTACGGCTATATGTACCATGATATTCAGATGATCCGCGCTATCATGTATCTGGCGATGGTGCTGGTGATCGGCGTGGCCTGCTTCAACATCGTTTCGACGCTGGTGATGGCGGTAAAAGATAAGAGCGGCGATATCGCGGTATTAAGAACCTTAGGGGCGAAAGATGGCCTAATCCGCGCCATTTTCGTCTGGTATGGGCTGCTGGCGGGTCTGCTCGGCAGTCTGTGCGGCGTGGCGATTGGCGTGGTCGTCTCATTGCAACTGACCCCTATTATCGAAGGCATCGAAAAGCTGATAGGGCATCAGTTCCTTTCTGGAGACATCTATTTTATCGACTTCCTGCCATCCGAATTACACTGGCTGGACGTTATTTACGTACTGGTTACGGCATTGTTGCTGAGCTTGTTGGCGAGCTGGTATCCGGCGCGACGCGCCAGCAATATTGACCCCGCGAGAGTGTTAAGCGGCCAGTAGTCGCAGTACATAAGAACAAGGAGCGGTGCGTGATGTATTACGGGTTTGACATTGGCGGGACAAAAATTGCCTTAGGCGTGTTTGATAACGAGCGACGTTTGCGCTGGGAAAAACGCGTACCGACGCCACGCGAAGGCTATGAGGCTTTTTTAACGGCGGTCTGCGATCTGGTGGCGGAAGCCGACCAGCGGTTTGACGTAAAAGGTTCCGTGGGCATTGGTATTCCCGGGATGCCGGAAACGGAAGACGGAACGCTGTATGCCGCCAATGTTCCGGCCGCCAGCGGTAAACCGCTCCGCGCCGATCTCAGCGCCCGGCTGGATCGTGATGTTCGCCTGGATAACGACGCGAACTGCTTTGCACTGTCGGAAGCCTGGGATGATGAGTTCACGCAGTATCCGCTGGTCATGGGGCTTATCCTCGGGACGGGCGTAGGCGGCGGACTGGTGCTCAACGGTAAGCCGATCACCGGTCGCAGCTATATTACCGGCGAGTTTGGTCATATGCGTCTGCCTGTCGATGCGCTCACCCTGATGGGGTTCGATTTTCCTCTGCGTCGCTGCGGCTGCGGTCAACTGGGCTGCATCGAAAATTATCTTTCCGGCCGCGGGTTTGCGTGGCTGTATCAGCATTACTATCATCAACCTCTACAGGCGCCGGAGATTATTGCTTTGTGGGAGCAAGGTGATGAACGCGCGCGTGCGCATGTTGAACGTTACCTGGATTTACTGGCGGTCTGCCTGGGGAATATCCTCACGATCGTCGATCCCGATCTGGTGGTGATTGGGGGAGGATTATCAAACTTCACTGCTATAACAACGCAACTGGCAGACAGGTTGCCACGTCATCTCCTTCCTGTTGCTCGTGTACCGCGTATTGAACGGGCGCGACACGGTGATGCGGGCGGGATGCGCGGCGCTGCCTTCTTACATCTTATCGATTAATCAAAAGAGGTTGTTATGCAGTCGCGTCGGGCTCATCGATTAAGCCGTTTTCGTAAAAACAAACGCCATTTGCGTGAACGCCTGCGTCAGCGAATCTTTTTCAGAGACAGAGTGGTGCCGGAAATGATGGAAAAACCAAGAGTATTAGTTCTTACTGGAGCGGGAATCTCTGCCGAATCCGGCATTCGTACATTTCGCGCCGCTGATGGTCTCTGGGAAGAACATCGGGTTGAGGATGTGGCGACCCCGGAAGGGTTTGCCCGCGATCCAGAACTGGTTCAGTCATTTTACAACGCTCGCCGTCAGCAGTTGCAGCGGCCTGAGATTCAGCCCAACCCGGCGCATGTCGCGCTGGCAAAACTGGAAGAGGCGCTGGGCGATCGTTTCCTGCTGGTGACGCAAAATATCGATAATCTGCATGAACGCGCGGGCAACAAGAATATCATCCACATGCACGGCGAGCTGTTGAAAGTGCGCTGCTCCCAGAGCGGGCAAATTCTGGACTGGACGGGCGATGTGACTTCAGACGATAAGTGCCACTGCTGCCAGTTCCCGGCTTCGCTTCGCCCGCACGTCGTGTGGTTTGGTGAAATGCCGCTTGGCATGGATGAGATCTATATGGCGCTGGCGATGGCGGATGTGTTTATCGCTATCGGAACATCCGGGCATGTTTATCCGGCTGCCGGGTTTGTGCATGAGGCTCGCCTGCACGGCGCGCATACGGTCGAGCTAAATCTTGAACCAAGCCAGGTCGGCAGCGAGTTTGAAGAGAAATATTATGGCCCGGCAAGCCAGGTCGTACCGGCGTTTATTGAGAAATTATTGAAAGGACTGTGATTTTTTTGCCGGATGGCGGCGAATGCCTTATCCGGCCTACGGTTCGCATTTGTCCAGGCCCGATAAGCGCAGCGCTATCGGGCATTTTTTACAACGCTGAATTAGCGTCCCGCTTTCAGCTTCTGATAATACTCTTCATAGATAGCACTGGCGGAACCCACATCGTTCTGCCATTCCCCTTTATTGATGGTGTCGGCATCAGGGTAGAGTGATTTATCATTTGCCACTTCAGGACTTAACAGCTTACGTGCGGCCAGGTTCGGCGTCGGATAACCGATGGTTTCCGCCACTTCTTTCGCCACATCCGGGCGCAACAGGAAGTTGATCAGCTTCAGCGCGCCTTCTTTGTTTTTGGCGTTCGCCGGAATAGAAAGGCTGTCCATCCAGAAAATACCGCCTTCTTTCGGCCAGATAACCTCAAGCGGCGTCCCTGCCTGACGTGCAACGTACGCAGAACCGTTCCACACCATCCCCAGGTTGACTTCGCCTTCCATATACGGGTTAGCCGGGTTGTCGGAGTTGAACGCCGCCACGTTTGGCATCAGTTTTTTCAGTTCGCTATACGCCGCTTCAATCTCTTTAGGATCGGTGGTGTTGCCGGAGTAATCCAGCTTACGTAGCGCCATCTGGAACACTTCACGCGCATCGTCAGTCAGCAGCAGGCTGCCTTTATACTCAGGCTTCCACAGGTCAGCCCAACTGGTGACGGTTTTCGGGTCAATTTCGTCGCTGTTAACGCCAATTGCCGTTGCGCCCCAGATATACGGGATGGAGTAGTCGTTATTCGGGTCAAACGGTTTGTTGAGCATTTCAGGATCGAGGTTGTGGAAGTTGGTTAACTTCGTTTTGTCGATCTTCTGGATCATGCCCTCTTTACGCATTTTATCGACGTAATAGGTGGAAGGCACCACCAGGTCGTAGGCGCCGTCTTTATACGTTTTCAGCTTGGCATACATGGTTTCATTCGACTCGTAGGTCGAATAGATAACCTTAATGCCCGTCTCTTTAGTGAACTGTTCCAGCAGTCCTGGTGGAACATACTCGGTCCAGTTGTAGAAATAGAGCGTGTTGTTGTCATCAGCGTGAGCGGCGCTCATGCCCAGTGCCAGAGCACCCGCCGCGAGCAGGTGGCGTGACCATTTTTTCATTTAACGTCCCCTGAATAGTGGGCCTCAACGGCCCTTGGTTTTATCACGAGCAATAAGCTGGCTGGCGATGACCATAACCAGCGACAGAACCAACAAAATCGTTGCCAGCGCATTAACTTCCGGTGAAACGCCGACTTTTACCATTGAGTAAATTTTCAATGGCAGAATCTCATAGCCAGGCCCGGTGACGAATGACGAAACCACCACGTCATCCATCGACAGGGTGAAACTGAGCAACCAGCCAGCCGCGACCGCAGGCATGGCCAGCGGCAGAATGATCTTACGCAAAATCGTGACTTCACTGGCTCCCAGGTCTTTTGCCGCTTCCAGCATCCGCACGTCAAACCCTTTCAGGCGCGAGTAAACGGTAACGACCACGAAGGGCAGGCAAAAGGTGATATGCGAAAACAGCAACGACCAGAAGCCCAACTGGATGCCGAGCAGCATAAACAGCACCAGCAGTGAAATCGCCATTACAATATCCGGCGACATCATGACGACGAACAGCATGCCGCTGACAAACGGTTTACCGCGAAAACGATAGCGATACAGCGCCACTGCCGTTAGCGAGCCGATGATCGTGGCAAAGGTGGCCGAGAACACCGCCATCGTCAGCGAGTGCTGTGCCGCCTGCAACAGGCTGTCGTTATTCATCAGCAGGCTGTACCAGTTGGTGGTAAAACCCTGCCAGTTGATGCCAAAGCGCGAACTGTTAAAGGAGTTCACAATCAAGATGATGATTGGAATATACAGGTACGCGTAGATAGCGGTCATAAAACCGCCACGAAGCAGTCGACCGATCATTCGAGTTCCACCTTCTTATTCAGCAGCCGCGATGCGCGCCAGTAAACCAGCAGCATCAGGCCCATCACAATCGTCAGCGTAATGCTGGTGGCTGCGCCAAACGGCCAGTCGCGAATGTTCAGGAACTGAACCTTAATAACGTTACCAATCAGCAGGTTCTTTGCTCCACCCATCAGGTCAGAGACATAGAACAGCCCCATCGCCGGCAGCATCACCAGCAGACACCCGGCGATGATCCCCGGCATGGTCAGTGGAATAATAATGCGAATAAAGGTCTGCAATTTACTGGCGCCCAGATCGCGGGCGGCCTCCAGCAGCGGCTTATCCAGTTTTTCAATGCTGGAGTAGAGCGGCATTACCATAAACGGCAGCAGGATATAGACCAGACCGATAATGACCGCGCCCGGCGTGAACATGATGCGGATCGGGGTGTCAATCACACCCAGCCACAGCAGGAACTCGTTGAGATAGCCCTTGGTGCTGAGAAAAATTTTCAGGCCGTAAATACGGATCAGCGAGTTAGTCCAGAACGGCACGATCAGCAAAAACAGCAGCAGCGGACGCACTTTTTCCGGCAGTTTCGCCAGAAACCAGGCAAAGGGATAGCCGAGCACCAGGCAGGCGAAGGTGGCGATGAGTGCCATATTGAGGGAATGCAGCAATACCTCAAAATAGAGCGGATCGAGCAAACGAGCGTAGTTATCCAGCGTAAAGACCATTTTGACGAAGTTCGCGTCATCACGGGTCAAAAAGCTGGTACCAATAATCATCAGGTTGGGCAGAAAGACAAACAACACAAGCCAACCAACGACAGTGACAATCACCACATTCTGGAATTTACTTGTGTTCTTCATCAGCCAGTACGACCTCCCAGCTTTCTACCCAGTTAATGGCCATTTTTTGGTCGAGAGAGTGGTCGAAGTCAGGATCGTCTTCATTGAAGAATTCGCTGACCATCACCATTTTGCCATTTTCCAGTTCGACGACGGACTCCAGCGTCATGCCTTTGTAGTTGCGCTCGCGTACGTAGCCAATGAGACCTTCAATGTGGTTATCATCGTTAATTTCATCAACGCGCAGATCTTCCGGGCGTAACAGTACGTTCAGTTTCTGACCAGGAACGACGGCAAAGTTAACATAAATATTGCACTCGCGTCCTTCTACATTGGCGCGTACGCGTTGTTCGTCCAGACGTTCAATTACCGTGGCGTTAAACATGTTGATTTCGCCAATGAATCCGGCGACGAACAGGTTTTTCGGCTCCTCATAGATTTCTCGCGGCGTGCCGTCCTGCTCAATAATGCCGTCGCGCATCACCACGATACGGTCAGACATGGTCAGCGCTTCTTCCTGATCGTGCGTAACGAACACAAAAGTGATGCCCAGCTTACGCTGCAACGCTTTCAGTTCGTTCTGCATCTGCTTTCGCAGCTTGTAATCCAGCGCGGAGAGGGATTCATCCAGCAGCAATAAACGCGGTTTATTGACGACGGCGCGGGCGATGGCCACACGCTGCTGCTGCCCGCCGGAAAGCTGATGCGGCTTTCGCTGCGCAAACTCTTCCAGTTGCACCATGCGCAGAGCGTCGGTGACGCGAGGGGTAATCTCGGCGGCGGGGGTTTTCTGCATGCGTAAACCGAAAGCCACATTTTCAAATACGGTCATGTGGGGGAATAACGCATAGCTTTGAAAGACGGTGTTCACATAGCGGTGTTCCGCTGGAACGTCGGTGATGTCCTGGTTATCCAACATGATATGACCGGCATCAACATTTTCCAGACCGGCAATCAGGCGCAGAACGGTTGTTTTACCGCAGCCAGAGGGGCCAAGCAGCGTGAGGAATTCGCCGTTATTGATGGTCAGATTCAGATTAGAAATGACCTCTTTTCCGTCGAAGCTTTTGCGAATTCCCGCCAGTTGTACCAGCGGTGAAAGCGAACGCGGTTGTTTATTCAATTTTTTACTCTGTCCCATGTAGACGCAACGGATGGCTGACCGATGCGGGGTTTGTGGTTAACCACCTTGGTGACTCTTAATGAGGGCGGTCATTCTACGGCAAACCGCTAAAATCGCCAATCCTTGTTGCGAATTACTGGCTTAGCTTTATAGTCAGAAAAAGTGTCTACGCGAAATATTCTCGTTTGCAGGGATAAAAGTGACCTGACGCAATATTTGTCTTTTCTTGCTTATTAATAATGTTGTCACGAAAAGTGAGGGTGACTGCATGGATAAACTACTTGAGCGTTTTTTACACTACGTGTCGCTGGATACCCAATCAAAGGCGGGCGTACGGCAAGTGCCCAGCACTGAGGGCCAGTGGAAATTATTACATTTGCTCAAACAACAGCTTGAAGAAATGGGGCTGGTGAATGTCACGTTAAGTGACAAAGGGACCGTCATGGCGACGCTGCCAGCCAACGTTGCTGGCGATATCCCCGCGATTGGTTTTATCTCTCATGTGGATACCTCACCTGATTTCAGCGGTAAAAATGTGAATCCGCAGATTGTGGAAAACTACCGTGGTGGCGATATTGCGCTAGGGATCGGCGATGAGGTGCTGTCGCCGGTGATGTTCCCGGTTCTGCATCAACTGCTGGGGCAGACGCTGATCACCACTGACGGGAAAACGCTGCTGGGCGCTGACGACAAAGCGGGCGTGGCGGAAATCATGACCGCGCTGGCGGTACTGAAACAGAAAGACATTCCGCACGGTGATATTCGCGTGGCTTTTACGCCGGATGAAGAGGTCGGAAAAGGGGCGAAACATTTTGACGTTGAGGCTTTCGGCGCGCAGTGGGCTTATACCGTTGATGGCGGCGGCGTAGGGGAGCTGGAGTTTGAAAACTTCAATGCGGCCTCCGTGAATATCAAAATCGTGGGCAATAACGTACACCCCGGTACGGCGAAGGGCGTGATGGTGAATGCGCTGTCGCTGGCGGCGCGTATTCATGCCGAGGTTCCGGCGGATGAGAGCCCGGAGACGACTGAAGGCTATGAAGGCTTCTACCATCTGGCGAGTATGAAAGGCACCGTTGATCGTGCGGATATGCACTACATCATTCGCGATTTCGACCGCAAACAGTTTGAAGCCCGCAAGCGCAAAATGATGGAGATCGCTAAAAAGGTCGGGAAGGGACTGCACCCGGACTGCTACATTGAGCTGGTGATCGAAGACAGCTATTACAATATGCGCGAGAAAGTGGTCGAACATCCACATATTCTCGATATTGCACAGCAGGCAATGCGTGACTGCGATATTGTGCCGGATATGAAGCCGATCCGTGGCGGCACTGACGGCGCCCAGCTTTCGTTTATGGGCTTACCGTGCCCGAACCTCTTTACCGGCGGCTATAACTATCATGGCAAGCATGAGTTTGTGACGCTGGAAGGGATGGAGAAAGCGGTGCAGGTGATTGTGCGTATTGCGGAGCTAACTGCGAAGCAGCAGTAATGGTGTCGTGGTGTAATGGCGCCGGATGGCGCTTCGCTTATCAGGCCTACCGTTCGTAGGCCTGATAAAACGTGTTAGCGTTGCCATCAGGCTCAATCGCAATAACTTATTACCCTTCAAAGAACCAGTACCCGCTGTTGACCAGCGCGGCCAGCATTGCGAGGAACGACGGGTCTTCCAGCGCATCGCCAAAATTCTCGGCGGTCAGCACGATGTGACTGGAGAGCGCCTCCAGCGCCGGGCGGTGTGGAGAATCAATCTTCTCACCGTTGGCGTAGACCTCATCGCCAATGCGCAGGACGCGTAAGCCGCCCAGACGCACCAGCACATCGCCTTGTTTCAGCGCATCATAGATCTCATCCGGCTGATACGGCGGTTCCGGCGGCGCGATGTCCAGTTCGTGACGAGACTGGGAGATAAATTCGCCAAACCACTGTTTAAAGTGTTCAGGCTGATTGATCAGGTCGAGCATCATTTCACGCAGCTTGTCCATCTCCTGCGGCAGAACGTCGGCAGGATGCTCGCGCGGCGGGATATCCGGGTCGCTGTAATAGGTGCTGCCCAGCTCGCGTTGCAGAACGTAGTCGGCAAAACCGCTGATCAGTTCACGCGTATTCGGCGCGCGGAAACCAACCGAGTAGTTCATCGCGTTTTCCAGCGCGTAGCCTTCGTGCGGGAATCCGGGTGGGATATACAGAATATCGCCGGGCTCCAGCTCTTCATCAATGATGGCTTCAAAAGGATCGACCTGGAGTAGATCCGGGTGAGGGCAATGCTGCTTCAGTTGCAGCTTCTCGCCTACGCGCCAGCGGCGGCGACCGGTTCCCTGAATGATAAAGACATCGTACTGATCCAGATGCGGACCCACGCCGCCGCCAGGGACGGAAAAGGAGATCATCAGATCGTCAATACGCCAGTCTGGCAACGCGCGGAAAGGGCGCATCAGCGCAGCGGTAGGTTCATGCCAGTGGTTTACGGCCTGAACCAGCAGCGACCAGTTGTTCTCGCCGAGGTGGTCGTAACTCTCGAACGGGCCGTGGCTGACCTGCCATTTACCATCCTGATGACTGACCAGACGGCTATCGACTTCGCTTTCCATCGCCAGTCCCGCCAGTTCGTCAGGGGAGAGCGGATCAATGAAGTTGTTGAACCCACGTTTTAACACCACCGGGCGTTTTTGCCAGTGGCGTTCAAGAAATTCGGGCCAGTTAAGTGTTAATTGATATTCCATGTTGATTATCCGCAGGCTGGTATCTGACACCGATTATAACGGATGCTTAACGACATGCGGTGAAGAACATATATAAATATTACACGCCAGCGTCATTCATCGCGCTGAATCGGGTGCTGGCGACCAAAAATCACCTCCATCCGCGCTCCGCCGAGCAAACTGTCACCGGCGACGATCTTCCCTTCATATTGCTCAGTGATCTCACGGGCGACCGCCAGCCCCACGCCTTGCCCTGGTCGCAGGGTGTCAATGCGCTGACCGCGATCGAAAACCACATCACGCTTGCTTTGCGGAATGCCCGGGCCGTCGTCTTCTACCAGAATATGCAGATGCTCATCGGTCTGCCGGGCTGAAATTTCAACAAACTCCAGGCAGTATTTACAGGCGTTATCCAGCACGTTGCCCATCACTTCAACAAAGTCATTCTGCTCGCCGACGAAGCTGATTTCCGGCGAAATATCGAGGCTAATGTTGACCCCTTTACGCTGATACACTTTATTGAGCGCGCAGGTGAGATTGTCCAGTAACGGCGCTACGGGGTGCAGCTCGCGACTGAGTAACACGCCGCTTCCGCGCATGCTGGCTCGATGCAGGTAATAACCGATCTGCTGGGATATACGGCTGATCTGTTCCAGCATGACCGGTTCGGCGTCGCTGACGCTCATTTTTTCGCTGCGCATTGAACGCAGGGTGCTCTGCAATACCGCCAGCGGCGTTTTCAGACTATGGGTGAGGTCGGTTAACGTGGTGCGGTATTTATCATAACGCTCACGTTCGCTCTTCAGCAGCCGGTTGAGGTTGCGCACCAGGCTGGTCAGTTCCCGCGTGGTTTCCGGGTTGAGCATTTCGCGGTGGTGTTCTTCCAGCTCACGCACTTCACGCGCCAGCGCTTCGATAGGGCGTAAACTCCACCACGCGGCGACCCAGAGCAACGGGATGACTAACAGCAGGTTTGCCGCCAGAACATAAATAAACCAGCTCCAGACCATATACGAGCGTTTCAGCTCGATGGGGATAGTATCGACAACCACTATCGTCAGTTGCGGCATCCGCGCGGTAGCCGGATAGACATTCACCGCCACGGAGTGGGTCATTTCCGCATCGTCGTCATCTTCCCGCACCTCTTTGAGCTGCTGTTGGGCGGAATGATCTTCACTCAGCAACGTGCTGGTGGCGTCGACATCGGCTTCAATTTCATGAAAACCGTTGGCTTTCAGCCATTCCGGCTGGATACGTTTCTCCAGCCAGGGAACGTTGCGCTGCGCCCATAACAACTTGCCGTTCTCATCATAGATCAGTGTCATCGTGGGGCTTTGCATATCGAGATTTTCCGGGATCTCGATATTGATTTTATTGTTTTGCCATGACGCGAGGGTGTAGAAAAGGTTGCTCTCACCGCGTAACAGGCGAAAGGTTGTCTTATCAAAACTGACGCTGTAGCCAACCAGCGCGACCATGCCGTAGGCCAGAGAGAGCACCAGCACAACGCCTGCCGTCGCCAGCAGAAAGCGCAGGCGCAGCGATAAAGGAAAAAGATGACGCAGTAATTTATTCATTAGCGCAGTTCGAACAGGTATCCCTGACCACGGACGGTGGTAATCACATCATCAGGATATCGCGCCTGAATTTTTTTGCGTAAGCGCCCCATCAATACATCAATGGTATGGCTTTCACGCAGTTCCGCATCCGGGTAGAGCTGTAGCATCAACGAATCTTTACTGACGACTTTGCCATTATTGCGGATCAGCGTTTCCATAATGGTGTATTCAAACGCCGTCAGTTTTATCACTTCATCATTTACGGACAATTCACGGCGGGAGAGATCCACCTGAAAAGGCGGAATAGAGATAACCTGCGAGGCCAGACCGCTGTTGCGGCGCATTAACGCCTGCATACGCGCGACCACTTCTTCAATATGAAACGGTTTTGTCACATAGTCGTCGGCGCCGGCGCTCAGCACTTCCACTTTATCCTGCCAGCCTTCACGGGCGGTTAATACCAGAACAGGAAGGGAAACGTCATTGCTGCGCCAGCGGCGGATCAGCGAAAGCCCGTCTTCATCCGGGAGGCCTAAATCGACGATGGCGATGTCCGGCAGATGCTCGTTAAGATAATAATCGGCTTCCTTTGCATCTTCTGCGTCATCAACCTGGTGCCCCAAATCCTGTAATTGAACCTTCAGGTGGTGGCGTAATAAGGCATTATCTTCGACAACCAGTACGCGCATCATCTTTTCTCCCTAAATTAACGGTATTAGTAGTTTAACGCTGATTCTGTGGATTGAAACCAGCGCTATGAAATTAAATAACTTTTTTCATACTCCCTCGCCCGTGGGGGCGTCCTGGGGGCAGTGCTGTCGGCATCTGATTGTTCAGCATGTTGACCTGATCCTGGTTCATGTCACCAATCCACTTGGAGTAAACCTCGTACACCATACGCGCATCTTCATGCCCCATCTGGCTGGCAATGAACGACGGGTTCGCTCCGGCCATCAGCGTCCAGCAGGCGTATGTGTGACGCGACTGATATGGATTGCGCTCACGTATACCTGAAAGTTTAGTTCCACGCCTCCAGCCATAGGAAATCGAGTCCTTGGAAAAGTAACCGCCTTTCGTTGACGAGTATGATGTCGGTGAAAAAACGAAGCGAAGATATTGCTGCTCAGTTTTTCCGATCTCACGATGATGAAACTGAATTTCCTGTTTTGGACTGTTCCCGGTGATTTCGTATTGCTCCAGCAGAGCATCATGAGCAGGTTTCAGCAACGTTATCGTCCTTATCCCGGCATCTGTTTTAGGGGGTACAAATACTCGCTTGTTCGTCAAATTTCTGGATACGTGGATTTCACCTTTTACCAAATCAATATCTTCCCATGCCAGTGCGCATATCTCGCCCGGTCTCATCCCTGTATGTACCGCAATAATGATGATTAATGCCTGGCTACGGGGAAGGGCGGCTATCAGTGCCTGGTACTCATGAAGTAAAAGTGGATCGGGATCATTTTTAGATAACTTGAGTCGCGACACTCCTTCATAAGGAGCATGCAATATAAACTGGCTTCGGTTTGCAAGCTTCAGCATTTCTGATAAAACAGCCATCTGTTTATTGACTGTTGAGGGCGCGCGCCCATTTTTGATGCGGTTTGGCATTGAAGGGTTGAAAACTTCCCCGGTCAGGAGTTCTTTGCGGTAATTCAGAATATCTGCGTGCTGAATATCAACCAGCCGTGTGTTCTCGCCCACGACTCGTTTCAGGGTGTTAACGACTGATGTGATGGATAGCAAAGTGGCTTCAGATACCTCCAGTGACTTTGTATCTGTAAAAAAATCACTCAGTTCTTTGAATGTGGAGATCCGTTTTGTGGACGAAAATTTCTTAAGAGCTTTTGATTCCGGGAAACGATCTGCGTAGTCGAACTTACCGAGTTGTATCTCACTCACAATTGCTGCGCGCAGATTGCCCGCTTTTTTAATGTTGCTACTGTTGACAACCCAACCCTGGAGAACTTCGCGGCAACGAATGCCGCGATAGATAAATGTGATCCTGATTTTTCCGTTATGCAGTTCAACACCAGTCGGGTATTTCATTAAGCATCCTGAACTAACTGATTAATCTTCGGGTAGTTGTACCAAAGCAGACCTTTAGAGTTGTCAGTCTGTCCAAGCGCAGTAAGGCGCTTGAAGTGAACACCTTCAACCCATAGCTTCAGGCGATAATTTTTAATCTGTCCTTCAGTAAGCCCTGTTCTTTCGGTAAGTCTGGACTCAACAACCCACTCTTCGTTAAAAATTACCTGTGACATAGTTCACCTCAGGTAACCGGCGCCAGTATAGATGCGCCGGTGTTGTGACATTGATAATTCGTTATCAGGCAATCTGCCCTGGCAGTGCGCGCAGTCGGCGCATACCTGTCATTGCGGTGGCGACATAGCTCTTATGTCGGTTAACAACTTCTACTGTCACCTTCACGCCGTCGACCGCCACGGTATAAGTGGTCTTTGTTTTCTGTCGGCCAAACTCCCCGTAAAGCTCAACATGCTTTGCCAGTGCTGCATCGCATGCCCGACGACCTAACGGAGATTGCTTACTGCGATTGATAAGGCGCATATAACCCCCTGTGACGGGAGGGGCCGCCCTCCCGCCTCCCTTAGCCCACGTATTCCGGTTTCATGTCGTCCAGGGTGATGCGGAACTGGTCGTACAGTTCATCGCCCAAGTGACGTTTGGCGGCATTGAGAACGCCTTCAGCTTTAGCAAACAGTTCTGCCGCTTCTGGTTCGCCCGGGTTAGGCAGGGCATTGATAGCCGCTTCCACCCGGTTGCGGTGATCGACCAGGTAATAACGACGAACGGCCTTATTTTTCAGTTCCGTGTATAGAGCTGTGCCAAGTATTGGTTTTTCGGTCTCGATTTCACCGCGGATAGCGCTTGCCTGGTCGACCGTCATTGCTTTTTCAATGCGGTCACGCAGATCGTCGGCTAACTGATCGATGTTTTTAGTTGATTCCTGCGCGCTGGCTGTCGTGCGCGCACTGCTGGCAATCTCATCAATGGTGACCCTTTCAACAGACGAGGGGTTGATTACCTTCTCCTCACGCTCGTCAATCTCATCGGCGGTATAAACCCCGAGAATCACGTCGGGGCAGTAGAGACGCGCCCAACGTTTAACGGCGAGATAGGCTAACTGCTGGCGTGGGTCGGTTGCCCACAATGTTGAATTGCGTACCTGTGCTTGCGAAAGCATCAGGACCAGCTCGCGCGGTTCAGATTCACCTTTAAGCGTTGCCCAGGCGCGAACGCCCACGCCAGCTTCGTCTTTCAAATTCCAGCCCGGCGCGATGTACTTTTTATTCTGGCTGCTTGTCTTCTCCACGAACCGTCCAACGATATTTTCCCATTCGCCGAACCATTCAAAGTGGATACGATCCTTAGTGGGGGCCATAGTGTTGATCACCGCATTAACCAGCTGCGCTTCATAACCAAGCACACCGGAATTCCCGACGATGAAAGTCTTTTGCGCTACAGCGAAAGGATCCATGCCCCAGCGCGCAGCCTGCATCACAACAGCCATGCAGGCGTCCGGTTTCCCCCGGTAATGATCTGGGACGAAGTTTCCACTGTTGGCCATTACCTCCGAAAGCGTGCGCAGGCGGTTGAACAGTTCCCCGTTCGTCAGGATAGAAACGTTGTCGATTTTCTGAGTTTGGTTTTCAGTGGTGGCGACTAAATTGGACATTGTTATTCCCCCTTATGCCTGTACGCGCAGCGCTTCAAGGCGGCGCACATCAAAATCGTTGAGTTCTTCGGCGTAATCTTCGGTAATCGGCGCTGGCCATTCGCCAGTGTCGAACCCGTTCGCTATGGCGCGCATTGCTTTGCGGTATTCCAGCATGCCGAGTTCCAGCAACTCTTCGGATACCTCGACGATGGCGATCCAGTGGTAGTTCTCGTCTTTGTTGACGAATATCCAGAAAAACTGGTCCAGCGCTGCGGTTTCGCAGTACATGGCAGCGCTCAGGTGATAATCGCGCTCGATGATTTCCCGGTGCAGTTTGGCGCGCAGGCCTTCCTGCTTGATATTCCACATGCTGATGGTTTTCAGGTCCGCACCGATGCGCAGGCCGCCCATGTCGATTTCAAGGTCTGGGCGCACGCGGATTTCCAGCCCGGTTTCCTCATCAATACCGAAATAGCTCACCTCTACGGCGCGGTTCGGATGCGTCAGCAGCTTCCCGGCGGTCGGGTGATTCAGCAGCGCTTTCTGGATGGCCTGCGCGGTGCTCAACTGCTGGCGGGTAACCAGAATTTTATCGCCGGGGTTTTCGCGCCATGCGTCAAGCAGCTCGTCGGCAAACACTGTTTCAGGTTTGACGGATTTCACTGCCTGAATCAGATCCGCTTTGGTGCCGGATACTTTCAACGGCTGTGGCTTCTGTGCTTCCTGTGCGACCAGGTCAGGGTTGATGATCGCCAGTTGCTCAAGCAGCGCGTCACGGCTTCCGCTGGTTTTCACCTGCGGCGGCAGGGTGGCGTTGTATTCTTTGATGCAGGCCTTCATTGCCGCTGCTGTATGCTTAGTCCCGTTTTCGATGCGCTGGAACTCTTCCGGGAGTTGCTCATATGACGCATACGCTTCGTCAACGGATGCCCCAAGCGGTAATGGCGCGGGCAGGGTGGCGTTGTATTCTTCCAGCAACGCTTTGATATCGTCTGCGGTGAGTAATGCCGGCAGGCTGGCGTTGTGTTCGTCGATAACCGCGCGGATCGTCGCTGTCGTCGTGAGCGCACCTTCCGGGATTTCCGGCTCGATGCTGAACTCTTTTTCCAGTTGTTCAGGCTGTAATGCCAGCGCATGCACCAGGTTCCCCATATCCAGGACTTTGGTGCGTTCTTTCTGGATGGTTTTGGATACGTGGCGCGCCTCGAAATACATCAGCGATACCCGGGCATCTTTTACCATCGTCGAACTGGTGCCATTCGCCGCGTGATATACCTCGTTCGGTACGCCTTCATAACGCCCCGGCTCGAAGTATTCCGGCCACACTGGCATTGGTTCTTCCTGTTGCGCTTCTGGCTCAGAATGGCTTGCAGAATCGTTGTTCTGGCTCACTTCCGGCTGATTGTGGTCTACATCGGCTTGTTCGCCGGTATCTGCTTCTTCACCATTCCCCAGATCGCTTTCGCTTGTACGCAGCGCATCACCAGCCTGTTCTTCATTACCGTCAGTTTCTTGAACCTGCACATCGGCGACGTCCTCATTTTCCGTTTTTTCTCCCTCATTTGAGGCGGCGTTGTAGTCTTCATGAACCCACTTCGGATCGTTAGGGTCACTGATACCTTCAACGTAATCACCGCGCGCAGCTGCGAGTTGTCGGTTTACTTCTTCAACGGATGGTTCATCCTGTCTTACTGGCGTTGGCATAGGCATGGACGAACGTCCGCAGGCAATATCAACGACAAGCGGATCGGGATTGGCATGGTCAGTTTCTGTCAGCACCTTATTCAGGTACTCGCGGTGGCGAAATGGGGATTTGTACAGTTCATCTGGTGTGGTTTTTACCGTTGCAACGATGCATGCGCGGGAATAGTCCAGACCACCAGGCATTGACACGAACAGTTCGCGCGTTGCCAGCCACTCAGGGTCGTCAACTGCGTTCATGATTGAATTAGCCTTTAGTTCGATCTGCAATGGCAGAGAATAAATATCAAATTCATACTGACGCGCCAGCAGGCCTAAGGCTATTTCAAATTCAAGACCGAGAGTGGTCTGGGGCATTTTGCGATCGGATGCAATTCCGCCGCCAGCGTTCGCGCCGCTTTCAGTACGCTGAATAGCTGATACACGATTACCTTTGCACCACTCTTTAACGAGCAGCCCGCGATCAATATGAGGGGTATCGAACCATGTTTTCAGAAACTGGATAACGCTTGCCAGCTCAGGGATTTTGCCATCGGCAGGAAACACGTTCTTAACAGCATTTACCGCTTTATGGATATCGTGTTCAATGGCCTTTTTGAATGGTTCAACATTCTCAGACGCAAGTAAAAGGTTCTGGACATATGAGTTATCAGTGTCCATTTCCAGAGCGAGAATTGCTTTTTTCTGCTCTTCATCGACATGATAGAGATACTCGCCATCGCCAATATGTTGAGCCAGAACGCGATGACGGAAGGGCATCGTTGCCACAACAGTTAACTGAGGGTGTTCAGGTCGATCGCCATTGTCTTCAGTTGACGGCTGTTCGTGCTGGGTAATTTCGCCAGTTTCGGTATCAACAACTTCTTCTGTGTGATCTTCCAGCACTTCACCTGTTTCGGTATCAACACCGTTAACGATATGCTGACGTGCTTCGGCGGCAGCATCAGAAGAGGGCAACGTAACACCGGGGATCTGCGCCCAGGTCATGTTGTCGCTTCCAAGCTGGTAGAAATCGCAGAACGTTAAGCTGAGTTCGCCTTCTGGCGGAAGCTCGTTAACGACGGGGAAATTAGTGGCAACAGCTTTAAAATAATCTTTCAGCTTTGCGCCGGATTTAATCAGGAGATAATCCAGTGTGGCATTTGCCGCTTCAAGATCATCGCTGCACCAGAGAACTGCATCTTTCTGGCCTGATGATTTCTTTGCTTTGCGGACTAAAAATACAGGATTAGTTCCACTCATTATTTTATCCTCAATTCGTGTAGAATGGAGGCGCCTTAATGGCACCTCGGTTTTACCAGGTAGAAATGTCCGGTTCGCTTTGGTCGGTGACGCCGGACGGGCAGGCCCACTTCGTGTGGGCTTTTGCTTAATGAACGGTGCTGAAAACCTTTTCTGAGTAATCGAGTTTGTAGCTGCGGTAGTTGCCAAACCCGGCGTTATCGCCATCACTTACTTTTACGGACAGCATTGAAATTGCCTCTACAGCACAAAGAGGACAGTCGAACTTGCCGAATACATAGCCACCGTCAAGAATGACCGTGACCGCGCCCGTTTCGGCTGAATGAATAACGCCTGATACTTTCTTCTCGCAGTTGAATACAGCCAATTCTTTATTCACTGCTTTCAGGTTCATTTCGATTTTTACGATTTCCATAAAACTTCTCCGGTTGTTAAATTCAGGGTGTAAGAAGCCGCGCCAAATTAATGGCGAATTTTTTGTTTCATATTTCAGGACTGCTGGTTAACTTTCGTGCGCCATCTGATCGTATTCAGCGCATTGCTTTGAGCAGTATTCTTTTTCTTTGTTGGCAAGCCGGTTGCCATTGCGATAGAAAAGGATGCTCTTTACTTCTTTGCCTTCTTCAACGGGTTTGCGGCAGTAACCGCATTCTTTCTGCATTACCCCTCCTCAGATGCTTGCTGGCAGCTCTCCGTTGCGAATAATTCCCTCAACAGGCCAGCACTCACCATTAACCTTTTGCTCGACAGCTGCGGCCTGGCATTCCTGCTGGTTGTCATATACACCGAGAATCACATCCTGAAAGTCACCGTTGGTCATTGCGACCGTTAATACCAGTGCGAATAGCGTCTCCATCAGTGAAGAGTCCTCCCGATAGCAAGTGCGTAAATACGTTTGGCTTCTTCCCATACCTGGATATTGCGATGCCGAACGGCGAACCATGCAAGGCGTTGAGCCTCCCGGACTTGCTGCTGGTTAATCATCGTTATCCTCCAGATGCCCGTTATCGCGAAGCCAGCTAATGACCTCGTCAGGAGAAAGACGATCCAGAATTTCCGGTAACTTGCTGTTGTTGTCAGCCCAGTCGATGTAATCCGGCAGGTCGATGGCAGCGAACAGTACATCGCTTTCGATTTCTTCCAGCACATCATCCACTTCAACGCCGCGAATTTCGGCGTTAACAAAATCGCGATAACCGCTGGTTGAAACGTCAACTCCCTGCGCCTTGAGATCTAAATCAATTTTCATTTTCACCCTCTGCTTGCCGTTGTCGCCCGGCTGGCGGAACGTTTGATACCTGCTGCGCGTTAACTCATCCACCTCATTCCGGTCTTCGTATGCCCCGGACGGCTACTTCGTGGGCGTCCTGCCTGGGTGGTCGTGTTGCTGTGATATTGATTAAATCACTGGTTTATAGTTGTGTCAACTTTCAATTAATGTTTGGTGTAAATTTTAGGTTTATATGTTGGGAGAGGGAGCGTGTGTTATGCTCACAAAAACATCAATTGCCGAGGGTTAGTGATGGATTACGAGGAACTGGCGCAGTTGCGCTATCAGGAAATGTGCCGGATTGTGGGTGATGTTGTGTTTGCGATGGTGGCTGAAGGGCATGAAACCAAAAGAGTGGCTATAGCTGACGTGATACGAACGGAGATATCGAAGGGGCTGGATAAGTGGGATGCTGACCAGATTCAGGTTATGGAGTTGGCAGTGAAGCTACTGGAAGAGTAGGGCAATAAAAACCCGGCGCGGTGGCCGGGTCGATTCTACCCAAATGGTAGCTCAATATTTTTGATAGTTGTTGGCTTAAGTATTTGTTCACATTGTGTTTTAAAGAATATTTTTACGTTATATTCAAAGAACCATCGGTTTTCATCAAGTAATTCTGGGGTTAAATCGATACTGTCTGGATAAGTGAATACTAAACGTAAACCAAATTGCAGGTTAAACGTTTCATGGATTGCCCCATCACTGGTCGTGCTGAGACCTACAACCTTTGGGGAAGCAGTTATCTCAATTATACTTAGTGCTTCATCGGATTTTAATTTTTTACCGGCTTCGACAGTAATCTCACCGATCTCAGCTTCAAAATTGCCCCTATTAGTACCACTTTTCAAAGGGGTATGCTTGAAATGTATGTTGCTAGTGCTGACCTCAATGAGCCTTATCTCTGATAACATAAAATACCCACATCATTGTTGTCGTTGCTAGAGCCAAACTTACTTCCTATCACAAAGCGCACAATTTTTGTTTCACTAGTATCTTTCAGTTCGGGTTCACTAGTCTCATATTGCCTTAATGGTGGAATGATGTGATGTGAAACATCAACCCCATTTCTGAAAACAGAGACCCTTGCTTCAGCACCCAGTGCGTATGATATGTCGGATAATGTTCTCAGGGTCATGTTTCTAGTTCCATCAAGCAGCTGCGAAACATGGGAAGGTGATTTACCAAGTTTCCTGGCAAGCTCACCTTTTGTGATGCCTGCATCTTGCATGGCTAGTAGGAGATCCTCCGTGGTGTTGAACACCAATCGTTCGGAAGCCATCTCCCTTTCACTGACATAGGGAAGTTCGAAAACTTCGCCTGCAGAATTGTTGTCAACAGTCATCTAATCCTCTCTCGATTCGTTCCCAGTTGTTACGGACCTTCTGGGTATCAGAATCACTTAGGTCATCAAAATCCTTGTAGATGTAATGACTTATGAAATAAGTCATGAATACTCTTTCTGACTCCCAGTAATAACCTCTGATGGGTATCTTCTTTATAGCCCAAAAATTTTTGCTGGGTTTTCCATTGTAAGAAGGTAAAACCCCCTCCTTTCTAACACTTAGGTCGGGAGTCCTCTTACCAGAGGCTAATCGCTCTATTTGTAGTCTAAGATTGACTACCATAGTTTTTTGCTTTTTGGCTGGAGTCACGCTCCGGATGACATCAGATAGCGTTTTAAGAGCCCCATTACAATGAGTTACTGTGAAGCAGTTACCTTTAAATGTATGTTGAACCATCTACTAATCCATAGTTAACATATATATTAACTCACAAAATGCACGCGAGCCACCATCATCGTACACAGATAATCCAAAATCGTTGTTAGCAACTTAGCTACCCCACTATGGTAGCGGCTGCGATTGTTGACAGACGAAGCTCACCTTTATTTCCAAGATTCATGTACTTAGAATAAAAAATCATCCAGGTCTTCAGGAAAAGCACATAGATGCGGTACATATTTTGTTGCTCTTCTTCTGGTTGTTAGCGATAAAACTCACAAAACTTACTTTTCCGCTTCACAGTAACACCATTACTGTAACCACTACGAATGCTATCAATAGCACTGCCATAACGATGACCGCAAAAGTTGTTGAGTCCTTAAAGTAAGTCTTTTCATGCCCATTCACAGGACCAATGAGCATGATCCAGATGAAAATGAAGGTAAAGCAAAGAACAGCGATGGAAATTAAAAACAGGCCAGTTTTCAATAATGTCCCTCGCCATTTTCATCAGATGCTTCTTACTCAGTATCACCCTTAATCCGCCGCCCCATGTACTTGGCGTACAACTCGTCGAGTTCCTTCAGACGCAGAGATACGATCCGCAACATGTTCTGCTGCTCTTCTTCCGGCAACTGGCGATAGAGTTCCAGCAGGCGCTGCTCGTCGGGCTTCATACCATCTTTCTCGCCGACATCTTCCCCGAGTAGCCAGGCGATCGAAACGCCAACAGCATCGGCTATAGCCAGTGCTGATTTTTTGCTAATAACGCCTTTTTTAAACCAGCTATTGACCGCCTGAGGCGAGACTCCGGCTATTCGCGCCATATCTGCTTTGGTAATGCCTCTGGCATAGACCTCATTGAGTCGCGCTATCAATGCTTTGTTGGGTTCTTCTTTTCTCATTCTCTCATTGTAAATGGTTAGTTTACACACTCAATAAATTGAATATTGCTTGAAATATAAATCTGTGGTTTACTTTCTTCGTTGATAGTTAGGAGAAGAAAATGACAGCACTTGATAAAGCAATTAAGGCTGCTGGTTCAGCGAGAAAGTTAAGCATGGCACTTGGTGTAACCAGTATGTCAATTAGCCATTGGAAACATCGCGACAGAGGCATTGTGCCGCCAGATTACATATTAAAAATTCACAGCATAACCGGTGTTACCCCCCACGAATTGCGCCCTGATCTGTATCCGAACCCAACGGATGGATTACCGGCGCAGGAAGTGAGGGCGTAACCGTGCATTCAATTTCATTTCAACAAAATACCGGGTTTCCACCCGCAGAGATGATAAATCGCAATCAGCCTGATCCGGCGGATAAGCATGACCAGATTCGGGCTGCCGTTCGTGCGTGGTCGGCATCTCTCGATAACCAGGACGTGGTTGCCGGGATCATCGTTGAGGAGTGGGAACGGCAGGGCGGCACCGGGCTGGATTTTCCCGACGACCTGAGCCGTAAGCGGCAGAAACTTTTCCGCTGGCTGGACAGCGATACCGGATATGCGCGCGAAAACATCCGCCAACTGACTCCGGCGATCCTGGCTGTTTTGCCGCTGGAATTTCGTGGGCGCCTTATCGGACAGGATTGTTTCATGACGCGTTTTGCAGCGATGGAGAAGGAAATCAGCGAGGCGAAACAGGCAGTAATGCTGAATGCGCCAGAGCATCAGCTGGTGAAAGAGGTCAGGGAAGGGATTGAGCATCTGCTGAATATGTTGCCGGGTGAGGCCGTTGTTCAGGTTCTGAGTGGTATCGCGGCCATGGCGCCGGGTGTCATGTGAGGCTATCAGATGAATCATTTGGAGTTCATTGAAAAGCACGTCCGGGAAGAGTTAATCCGGCAGGGCTTCACCGTAGCGGTGGCTCAGGGGGGGGGCATTTCAGGCCGTCGATATGTACAAGCGAATGAGTCAGGCAAGCAGAAAGGGGAGGGTTTTTGATGATGTTTTACGCCACGCGAAATTGTGGGCAGAAAAACAAACATTACCGGCTGACCAGTTTGATTCAAAACGGGCTAAACGGGGCAGGCAACAGGGCTTGTTCTGAAAGGGTGAAGACCGCTGTGCTCCAACACAGACGGCCTTCGGTGTAATTCCAGGCAGAAATTACGAGGAAATTATGACAGAAAAATCAGCCGTCAAAAAGATAGATGGGCCACCACTTTAGCGATTAAGAGGTTTTTATGCGTGATTACGCAACTGTTGCGCCTCAGTTCTGGCTTGGAAAGACCGGTCGTGAGTTGAGGAAACAAGGCGCGGAGGCGCAGGTGGTTTCGTTTTATCTGATGACCTCGCCACACGCAAACATGCTCGGGTTGTATTACCTGCCAATTCTATACATAGCCCATGAAACAGGTCTGGGCTTGGAAGGGGCTTCGAAGGGGCTTAAAAGCGCCATTGAAGCTGGATTTTGTAGCTATGACGAGGACACAGAGATGGTCTGGGTGCATGAAATGGCGGCCTATCAGGTAGGGAAGGCATTAAAGCCCGGTGATAACCGCTGCGCTGGCGTCAGGAATGAATATTCCTCGTTGCCTGAAAATCCTTTTCTTTCATCATTTTATGAACGTTACAAGACGGATTTTCATCTGAGTTTTAAGCGCGAATCACGCCATATTTCAGAAGGGGCTTCGAAGGGGCTAGGAAGCCAAGATCAGGAACAGGAACAGGAACAGGATATTGATCATGATGCATCAGCAGGAGCTGATGACCATCAACAGCCAGTAGAAAAAATAAATTACCAACCCATCTTGGAGGCATATCACGAACTGCTGCCAGAAATGCCACAGATAAAAATTCTGACGGATGCCAGGAAAAAACATATCAGGACGTTCTGGAAGAAATACCAGTTTGACGATCAGCGATGGCGGGCATACCTGGGTTACATAGCGACGCACTGTCGTTGGATGCTGGAAGACCGGCCGAACGGTAATGGTGGGTTCTGGAAACGAAAAAATCTGGATTACCTGATTACTGAGCGCTGTTACGTAGCCGTCAAGGAGGAGCGGGCAAATGACAAATAACCAACAGGTGCACTACAGCGTTGACGCTGAACAGGCTGTGCTGGGCTGCCTCATGGTTAACACGGATCGTGAGCGCACAGACCAGGTGTTTGCAATGCTGAAATCAGGCTCGTTTTATCTCCGGGTGCACAGTGTCATTTTTGAGGTTATTCGGGGGTTATACCGTGCAGAACAGCCGACAGATCTGCTGACGCTTGCTGACAAGATGGAGTCTCTTGGTCGTATTGGCGAGGTCGGTGGTTTCGCATATCTGGCCGAGATAAGCAAGAGTACCACGCCGTCGGCAATGGTCCACTACGCAGGAATTGTCCGTGAAAAAGCGATCATGCGTTATGCGGTGGAAAAGCTGAATTCGTGTATGGAAATCATGTTCAGCACTGCTGACATGACGGCAGTCAGCCGTATTGATGCCGTCCAGCAGGTTATTGGCAGCGTGGTTGAGCATTCCCGTACAGGGAGACGCGGTGGGTTAAGACCAGCCGCCGATGTGGTTAATGACTGGGTTAATGATCTCGAGCGCCGTTTCAGCAACCCGGAAAATGCCGCAGGACTGACATTGGGAATTGAAAGCCTTGATCGCCTTATGGCTCCTAAACAAGCACTGCGTGGTTCCCTGGTGGTGATTGGTGCCAGACCGAAAATGGGGAAGAGCGCAACCCTCAACAAAATCACTACGCATTTTGCACTAAACCATCAGTTGCCCACGCTGGTTTTCAGCCTGGAAATGACAGATCGCAGCCTGATTGAACGCATGGTAGCCCAGGAAGCAAAAGTCAATTCAGAGATTTTTTATGTCGGTGCCCAGGACGATACAGACATGAGCAGGGCGATGGCTAAAGCTCTGGAATTGTCGGAATCCAACCTGATGATCGACAGCACCCCGGGAGTGACGTTGGCGCATGTGGTGACGGAATGCCGGAAGGTGAAACGTCAACGAGGGGTCGTAGGTCTGGTGGCTATCGACTACCTGACACTGATGAAAGCCGAGGCAGCAGAACGCCGCGATATTGCCTTTGGGGATATTACCACCGGTTTAAAAAATCTCGCTAAAGAGCTGGATTGCGTAGTCCTGCTGTTGACTCAGTTAAACCGGAAACTGGAAGACCGCGCCGATAAGCGTCCTAACCCCAGCGACAGCAAAGACACTGGACAGATTGAACAGGATTGCGATGTCTGGATCGGGCTGTATCGCGACATCGTTTACAACCAGAACGCCGATCCGCAACTAATGGAATTGCTGTTGCGTCTGAACAGGGAAGGTGCGACGGGGACAGCTTACGCCCTCATGAGCAATGGTTCTGTGGTTGATATCAGCGACGAGGAGGTTGCTCGCCGCCAGATTTCCAGACCGGAAAAAAGCAAGCGTTACGCGCAGACGGAGGATTTTTAGTGAAACGAATCGACGAGGTTTTAGAAAAAACGTTGTTGCAGTTCGGTCGCGGCAATACCCCGGAACAGTGTCAGCGGAACCAGAGAAATATTGTGTCACTCAGAAAAATGATTGATGCAGTAAAAATTTCAGAAGCTATTGAGAAAGAACAGAAATCTTCAACGCGGAGGGATAATGACGATGGCAAGCAAATCACTGTGGGCAATTGTTGATTTCCTTCGGGAAAACCAGACCATCACGCCGCGACAGGTTCAGAACCTGCTGGGATGCGACTGCAAGAAATCTCACAACTTGCTGCTTCACCTGACACGCAAAGCGGTAGTAATCCGTACAGGCGAGCCGCATCACCCGGTTTATTCGCTGTTGCCCGGCGGAGAGCTGAATATCAAGCGCTTCAAATCGACCGTGAGAAAAAACATGGTTACTTCAGTGTGCCGCACAAGTCCGGCGATGAAGAGAGTTCTGGCATTTTACGGGAGGGCATCAGCATGAAATCAACGGTAGAAACAAAAATCATTGAGTTAGTGAAGTTAGGGCATGAGCTGGCGAAAGAACTGCATTGTGCTGAGTCAGCCGCGCTGGTGAGTGATCTGGCTACGCAGCTTGATGTGCAGTTTGCCCGTAGCAATGCGCTGGCTGCAAAGCTGAGCATGATTAACGGCCTCATGGATGCCGCTGAACAGGCCAACAAACTTGCGCAGGAAGCAACGGAAAAGCTGGTACAGGAGCGTGACGCGCTGGCTGCGGAGAATGCGGCGCTGAAGGCTGTTTTACGCCCATCAGACATCCAGAGTGAGTGGACGGATGCATTTGGCGACACTGCAGTAATTGAGCATGACGCGACAGGAGACAATCAGGGTCATTCAGTCTCATGGTCATGGGTTGGTAATCAGGAAGAGGTTATCAAATCCGTTCTGCTTGCTGTTGATGGCAGTATCAAAACTCCGGCTACCGAAGCTTTCCTGGCTGAAGTGCGTGCGCAGGGTGTGGATGCGGCTATCGAGCACCTGCATAAAAAGTTTGAAGGAACCGGTCAAATCGGCGTGCCAGTGATGACGCTTGAGTGGCTGGCGCAGGAACTTCGCAAAGGCGGTGCAGCATGAGCATTCTGGACGTTCTAAATACCGGACTCGCCTTAATGGGATGGCTATTCATCATGTTCAAAACAGGCCAGTGGTTTATCTCCATTGCGTTAAAACAATGGGATAAACGCAGAAAGCAATCTCGTCGTCAAAAAGCAGTAAACGAATTTTACGATGCGTTTGACCTGTCCAGCATCGAACCCGGAACAACGGTTCGTCTGGCTACTAAAGGCGATCTGACAATCATGATGTTTCGCCAGGAGGCCGCCCAATGAGCAACATCGACAAACGCGCATTACGTGAAGCGGCTGATGCGGCAAACAAAACCTCATGGGGTCGTTGGGAATCATATCACCCACACAAAGGCGCGCGGGGCTATGAGGTCAAAGTAGGGGTGAAAGCAATCGCCCAGCACTGCCTCAAGGTTGATTCAGTATTCATCGCCGCAGCCAACCCCTCCACCGTGCTGGCTCTGCTGGATGAGCTGGAAGCCTCACAATCAGAAAACGAGCGCCTGGCGAAGGCGCTGACTGAAAGAAACGGCGAGCCCGTAGAGGGATTAGTGAAACGTGTTACAGAGCTGGAAGAGATAGCCACCGATTACGGCATGAAATTTCAGAGGGCGCAGGACGCACTGAAACATCAGTCGCTGCTGCATAAATCGCAACTGGAAGCCGCAGAGAAGTACATGGCAGAACTGCGAGACTGGAATGCAGGACTTGCGCAAGAGTCATTCGAACGACAGCAGCGTATTGCTGAGTTTTCTGGTCAGAAACGGCTGATTGGGTGGCGAGCATCAGATTACACCGATGAGACATCAGACCCTGAGTTAGCTAAAAACTGGGCTGCTGCTATTGGTGTGCTGCCTATTTTTGAAGGCGACGTGAATACCAAACTTGCCGCCGCTGGCATCGGTAAGGGGGAGTGATGGCTAGCCTGCTCAACTTCCTCGGTATAGATTCCCGGCGTAGCAGCGTGACTCTCGTTGAATACAAATATGATCCAGAGGCGCGAGAGAAGGTCTCAAAGTATCTCGTCAGGCATACGTCCAGCTTTCGCGGAACAACGCTGGAGCAATACGTCACCGTAGAGCGCGACCGTTATGGCGCATTCAAACCTGTAGTCGCGCTGGACGATTTCCCCAGTGGTATGAGTGACAGGGAGTCAATGCTGAAACTGGCCGATTGGCTGCATCGCCTTGGCGTAGCGATTGAAGATGAATGGAGTACACCATGAAAACTAACAGCCACCCGGCCAACGGCCCGCTTACAACCGAACGCCTTATTCACATCCGCGATGTGTTACAGCGTAATCTTCAATACTCAAATGGCGGAAGTATGGACTACATCATCGCTGACGCTGTGAAAGCGATTGATGAATTGCTGGAAGTGCGAAAGGCGGAGCCTGTGGCATGGATGGTTAGAGATATTGATACGGGCGAAAAAGTTATTCGTCCTGATAGGTCGTATTTCGAAGGTTCTTGTCAGCCGTTATACACCGCCCCGTCAGCGGCGGTAGTGCCGGATGAATGGACTATTCAGGATGCCGTGAAGTTTTGCAGGGAAACTGGCAG
This sequence comes from Citrobacter sp. CK191, assembly GCF_030333435.1. Classification (NCBI taxonomy): domain Bacteria; kingdom Pseudomonadati; phylum Pseudomonadota; class Gammaproteobacteria; order Enterobacterales; family Enterobacteriaceae; genus Citrobacter; species Citrobacter sp. CK191. The sequence goes on from NZ_JAOWFX010000033.1 coordinate 235,137, forward strand.
ACAAGACGCTGGCTCAGCTATGGACGCCTGGAACGCCTGCCGCGCCGCCATGCTTCAGGGTGCCGATGGCAACTCTCCGGTGATTCAGAATGGTTGGGTAATGGTGCCTGTTGAGCCAACAGAAGCGATGATTAACGCTTACAGAGGTGCACTTTATTCAGGGGAGTCGGCTGTCTCCTGTATTGATTTGTACAAGGCCATGATTGCAGCAGCGCCACAGCAGGAGGAATGATGGATCAACTTCTGCAATACGCCACCAATCGGATTATAGAACTGGAAAACCTTCTGCTGGTGAATGTTGAGGAAACGGTCTGGCCAGCAGAGGTTCAGATGGTTTTTAGTCAAATCGAAAACGCCGGGAGTTTCCCGGCGCACCACCAGCGTCGATTGCAGCACCACATCAACAGTATGTGGCTGGAAAAAATGCCAGTTACTTCGATTATTGCCGCAGCGCGCTCGCTGGCAGACGCAATGGAGAAATACGCGTGAGAAATAGCGAAATCATTGTTGATAATTTTGCTGGTGGCGGCGGTGCTTCCACTGGAATTGAGATGGCGACTGGCCGCAGCGTGGACATTGCGATTAACCACGATCCGAATGCCGTTGCGATGCACACGACAAACCACCCCAACACACTGCATTATTGCGAATCTGTCTACGATGTCAGGCCGAAGGTAGCGACCGCCGGGCGTCCGGTGGCGCTGGCGTGGTTCTCGCCGGATTGCCGTCACTTTTCAAAAGCCAAAGGTGCGAAGCCGGTAGAGAAAGCGATCCGGGGTCTGGCCTGGGTAGTTCTGCGCTGGGGGCTGGATGTAAAACCCCGTGTGATGAAACTGGAGAACGTCGAAGAATTTAAAACGTGGGGCCCTTTGCTCGCTGGTGAAATGAGGCCAGACCCGGCCCGTGCTGGAGAAACCTTTGAGGCGTTCATTGGTATGCTGACTACTGGCATCCGGGCTGACCACCCGGCACTGGTGGAGTGCTGCGAATTTCTGGGTATTTCTCTTGATAGTGAAGACGCCGCGAGGCTGATCAAGGGGCTGGGCTACGTCGTCGAGTATCGCGAGTTGCGCGCCTGTGACTACGGCGCGCCGACGATTAGAAAGCGATTCTTTATGATTATGCGTTGTGACGGGAAACCGATTGTGTGGCCTGAGCCAACACATGGCGAACCGAAATCACCGGCAGTCCAGGCGGGCAAACTGGCACCGTGGCGTACAGCTGCTGAGTGCATAGACTGGACAATTCCGGCTCCATCGATATTCGATCGCAAAAAGCCGCTGGCAGAAAATACCCTTAAGCGCATCGCGCGCGGCATCCAGCGATTTGTTATCGACAGTGCGTCGCCGTTTATCGTGAAGTGCAACCACACCAGCAGCCGTTCAAGTTATGATTGTTTCCGTGGGCAGCCACTGGAAGAACCCCTGCAAGCGATCACGAAAAAGCATGGTTACGCCGTCGCAGTACCACATCTGACGAAGTTCCGTACCGGCGCAACCGGGCAGGAAGTCACCGAACCTGTACCGACTGTAACAGCTGGCACGTCGGCGCGCCCGGGCGGGAATGGTCATGCACTTGGTATCGTTGAAGCTGCGCTGACTCCGTTCCTGGCTGGCAGCGGCGGCAGTGAGTACCAGGCTAAGCCGCGCCCGTTGGATAAACCAGTTCACACCATACTGAAACAATCCCGGGCATGTGTCGTTGCGCCGGTTATCGCCCGACAGTTTGGCGCCAGCATCGGCCACCGTGCAGATGAGCCAAGCGCGACTATTACCGCTGGTGGCGGCGGTAAGTCTCAGTTAGTTGTCCCAACACTCATTCAAACTGGATACGGTGAAAGACCCGGTCAACATCCGCGAGTACCCGGGCTTGATAAACCACTTGGCACTGTCGTTGCTGGCGGCTGTAAGCATGCGGTTGTGGGGGCCTTTCTCGCAAAGCACTATGGCGGCAACTATACGGGGCCGGGCGTCGGGCTGGATGAGCCGACTCACTCAGTTACGACGGTTGATCATCATGCTGTAGTGACTTCTCATCTTGTGCATTTGCGAGGGTTCTGCAAGGACGGTCAAAAAATGGATCAGCCGGTGCCAACGATTACCGCCGGAGGCCAGCATGTTGGGGAGGTGAAAACCACTCTGGCAGTTGAGCACTACGACGAACAGCGCGCGCAGCAGACGTTGGCGTTCCTGCGTGAATATTGCGGCGAAGACTGTACCGGGCTGGTGGATATCGACGGGATCACATATCGGATTGTTGACATCGGAATGCGCATGCTGCAACCGCATGAGCTTTACCGCGCGCAGGGCTTCCCGGACTGGTACATCATCGATCGGGATTATCGCGGCGTGAAGTATGCAAAGGATAAGCAGGTTGCCCGCTGCGGTAATGCTGTGCCGCCACCGTTCGCCGAGGCGCTCGTCCGCGCGAATCTGCCTGAGCTTTGTCAGCAGAAAGAAATTGCTGCTTAATAAAATATTGCTAATTCGACCCGCTTCGGCGGGTTTTTTTACGCCTGAAACTTGTGTCTACAGGTTAACAATTCGTGCTCTTAAAACGTTGATCATTTCGTTTTATAGGTATACTGTATAAAAATACAGTATACGCAATGGAGGCCACTATGAAAGTTGAGTTAACTATTGATCGAACAAAGAAACTTCCTGATGGTGCAGTGCCAGCACTGGAAAAAGAATTACTTAAACGACTGAATAATCAGTATGAGAATTGCAGCCTGATAGTCCGTCGCGCCGGATCAGATGGACTGAGCGTTTTCGGTGGCGATAAGGACGATAAAAAGAAAATTGAAAAGATCCTCCAGGAGACCTGGGAAAGCGCTGACGACTGGTTTTACTAACATTGCGCTTGGGGCTGGCGCGCATTTTTTCAGAATACCGCAATTTGCGTATCCCTTTGATGCTGCTGCCGACAATTTTTAACCGCGTCTGTATGTCGCTCGAAGGGAGAATAGAATGTGAGTAATTCAGCTTTGCAAACGTCAGAAGATAACTGGTATGACATTGTAAGACGGTCTGACGGCTGCGTGGTGTTTAGCTTTCCTTCGTCGGGCAGGCATCTTATCTATCGCGTCAATGGTATGGTTTCTATGCGGCCTTTGCTGGATGATGAAGAAGTCTTTACTCCCAATGGCTTTATGCAATTTATTCGCCGTCTCGGCTACCGGGTAACGCCACCTTCTGATAATATGAAATCAACGGTCTGAACAGCCGTTAACCTGCTGCGCCACGGAGTGAACAACCATGGCGCAAACACTGTATTTTGAAAAGACCTTCCAGAACGCCCTGATTTCGGTTGATCCCGGAACCAGCGAATTTTTACAACTGTTGCCAACAGGACAGTTGCTCACTGGTGAGTTCCGCAAGCCGCGAAACTACGCATTCCACAAAAAATTCTTCAAGCTATTGTCGCTTGGCTATCACTACTGGACACCAACCGGCGGACTTGTTGAGGAATCAGAGCGGTCGCTAATCTCCGGGTATATTGATTTCCTGTCATCAAACCCGACACAACGTAACGCGCTCCATAACGCTGCTGATATGTATCTGAATACTGTCGGACTGGTGCGTTCCCGCGAAGTCGTACTGCTGAAGCATTTCGAATCCTTCCGCGAGTGGGCAACCATTCAGGCGGGGTTTTACGACGAATATATCATGCCCGATGGCAGCCGCCGGCGCACGGCTAAATCCATTTCCTTCGCCAGCATGGATGATGCCGAATTTAACGGCGTCTATCAGTCGGTGCTAAACGTTCTCTGGAACTACATACTGCGTCGAAAATTTCGATCAGCGAATGACGCCGAGAATGCCGCCGCCCAGCTTATGAGCTTTGCGGGGTGATGGCGATGAAGTATTCATATTTTCATCATACGGAATGCACCACTAAGCAGGCAGAACGCCTGATTGCCGATTATCAGTCTCGCGGCGTCAGAGCCCAAAAGAGCCTCAATCCTGATTTTCTGACCTGGACAGTCAGCGCGAAATTACAAGAGTGCGAACGTCCGGCGCGGACGCCGAGAACCTTCCGACAAAAAGGCTGGGGATGAGCATGGCTATTTATCGAAATAGGAAATGGCTTACCGCCGTCGGGCAGATTGAGCGTTGCGTTCTATGTGGGGCGTGGGGGACGCAAGTGGCGCACCGCAATGAAGGTAAGGGGATGGGGCTTAAGGTTGATGATTGTGCAACTGCTGCGATCTGCGTGACCTGTCATTCAGAGATTGATAACGGGAAAAACCTCTCTCGTGATGAGCGTCGGCAGTTAATGGATCGCGCTATCGTGCTTACTGTCATTGAGATAGTCCGCCGTGGGCTGGTGGTGCCAGTATGAAAATTTACGACATCACGCCGATCGGCAAGCCCAGAATGACCAGGGCCGACAAATGGAAAACTCGACCAGCGGTCATGCGTTACCGGGCATTCTGCGATGAAGCACGCCTGCGCAAAATTCATCTGCCGGAGTCCGGCGCCCACGTCACGTTCGTTATGCCGATGCCAGCGAGTTGGAGCAAAAAGAAGCGAGAGCAGTTCAACGGCAAGCCGCACCAGTCAAAACCCGACTGCGACAACATGCTTAAAGCACTAATGGATGCCCTGTTTGATGATGATTCCAGCGTCTGGGATTGTCGCATCACGAAAGTCTGGGGTGAGAAAGGGCAGATCATTATTGAGGAGGGCGTATGACAACCGAAACCGAAAAAGAACTGAGTAACGTCGTTGCGTTTCCCGAGAGGAAAGAAGATCTGCGCGACGAACTGGCGATGCGACGAGAAGACGGCGGCAAGATTTATTGTCATCACGATTCTGTCTGGGTGGATGAAAAGGAGCGCACATTACGCTGTCGTCGCTGTGATGCGCTGGTGGACCCTTTCAACTACATTCTGCACCTTTGTGATACCGAAAACAGATATGTCGAGAATGTGAAATATCTGCGTCGGGAAGAAAAGCAGCGCCGACAGAACATCGAAAAGCTGATCCAGATTGAGCGTAATGCTAAATCAAGGATCAGGCGAGCAGGACATAAAGGGATGTTGCCGCTATGGCAAAACGAGAGGGTGGAAAAGTGAAGCCCGAAGTTATTGAGTCTCTTCGCTGGCGCTGGCTGCGTCTCCGCATTTATCGCTACCGTGGATCTTTTCCGGTGGCATACCGCATCCTTCGCAATTATATCCGTATTCAGCAGAAAGCAGGGGAAAATCAGTGAAAAATTTATCCTATATTCGCCAGCAACTGATTGCGGCCACGGCAGATCTGAGCGGAGCGACAAAGGGTCAGTTAATGGCCTGGCTGGAGAACGCGCAGTTCGATACGAATACTTACCCCCGCAAGAAGTTGCGTGTACGCGATGAAGTTACGGGAAAACTGATAACGCTGAACAACCCTCCAATCCCCGGAAAACAATCACACGCCAAAGGATCGCATATCCCGCTGGTGCAGCCGGTCGAATATTCCACTGCTTCATGGCGTCGGGCGCTAATGTCGCTCGACGAGCATCAAAAAGCTTGGTTGCTCTGGAATTACAGCGAAAGCACATGCTGGGATCACCAGGTAATCATTACTCGCTGGGCGTGGGAGCAGTTCAGTAAGCAAATTGGGGGGAAGCGCGTGGCGAAAAAGACAATGGAGCGTCTGCGACAGCTTATCTGGCTGGCGGCGCAGGATATGAAATCGGCGCTGGCAGGGCGTGAGCAGTATCAATATGCCGACCTCGCGGCGCTGGTGGGGGTGGAGGATAAAAACTGGTCCAAGACCTTTACAGCGCACTGGGCGGGTATGCTCCGACTGTTTGCTGAACTGGACAGGGAATCATTACTATCAGTAACCAAAACACGTTCGCAGCAAAAAGCGACAAATTGTGAGCAAAGTATTGCAAAAGTAGATTAAAACGGCTATATTTCGTGTAAATCTGATATTGTCGCCATAGCTTTGATTGTCGACGAACTTAAAGCCTCGCCATCGTGCGGGGCTTTGTCGTTTCTGGAGCCAGTATGTCGCAACCAATTACCGAACAGCTTCATTTCAGACCCGCAAGTGAAAAACCAACCAAAGAATTTGATGGGCGTTGGGTTATCCTTCTTAACCCCTGTGATGGTTGGCATATTGCTCAGGTGCTGGCACTCGAAGAGGACGGCGAGGTTTACCATGTTGGTGCATACGAATTTGCTGGTGGAGAGTTTGAGCCACATGATTTCTATGTCGCCTGGGCATTGCTGCCAGATTCGATAAATTTGGCAAACCATTTTGAAGATCAGCGACTGAGCCCTGAGATTAGAGAGGCCCGCTGGCGAGAATGGGTAGCAAAAAACTGAATCCCTCTACCTTGGGACAATTAGCCCGCGCATTGTGGGCGATTAAAGCCGTGCGCTTATCTTCTATTCCCGCTTCTGGCGGGTTTTTTATTTGTGCCGTTCGGAACGATTCCTCTGTGTTTTGTCGTTAATCCACCGGGCGGCCTTTCCCTTACACACAGCCTCCGAAAAACGCGAGGTAAGAGACCATGAGAATGAACGATCACTCAGGGAACATTTTCACGCAGTTTTTCGCGTGGGTTGGAACCCTCGCGGCAGCATTAGGTTTTACCACACAGGACATGGTCTACATGTTCTTTGGTGCTGTCGGCCTGCTTATTTCTCTGATCTCTTACGTAAATGGCCGAATTGATGCCCGTCGTAAACGTAAAGAAGACGAGAAGCGCACAGCCATGATCCGCGATTACCTGGATGGCATCAGTGATAAACCCATTGCTGAGCGTCCGGCTGCTGTAAGTGTTGTTGCCGACGCGCTTACTAAGGCTGGTGAATGATGAATCCTGCATTAAGAAAATATGTGTGGTCCGCAGTAGGCGGTGGGGCAATTGCAATATCTTCTGCGCTGATTACCGGCCCGACTGGCAATGATGGTCTTGAAGGTGTGCGATATCAGCCTTATCGCGATGTGGTCGATAAATGGACTGTCTGCTACGGACACACTGGGAACGACATCATGCTCGGCAAGACCTATACAGAAGCTGAGTGTAAGGTGCTTCTCAGCAAAGACCTGAACGCTGTCGCCCGCCAGATTAACCCGTATATCAAAGTACCAATCCCCGAAACTACTCGTGGGGCGCTTTACTCGTTCGTCTACAACGTCGGCGCTGGAAACTTCAAGACCTCAACGCTCCTGTACAAAATTAACCAGGGCGATATCAAAGGCGCATGCGAGCAGTTAAGGCGCTGGACTTACGCTGGCGGAAAGCAGTGGAAAGGGCTGGTCACCCGCCGCGAGATTGAGCGTGAAGTGTGTCTGTGGGGTGAGAATCCGCAAAATCTCAGTGATGGATTTGGGCCACTTAACCCTGGAACGCCTGCAACAACGCCGGGAGTGTTCTGATGAAACCCAACAAAATTGCGATTGTTGCGGTTCTGCTGGTGGTCGTCGTAATTATCATCTCGGTGCTCTGTGTTCTGCTGGCGCGCAGCAATGCAGCACTGACCATATCTGAAAGTGACAGCCGGGTACTGCGCAGCGACAACGCGCTACAGGCGACCGTCATAGCGACCCAAGCTTTCAACTTCAACCGGTTTAACCTGGTAGCACAGAACACCAACCGTCTTAACTCGCTGATTGATGCCGGCACCGAGAAAACTGTTATCGAATACCGGGAGATTCTCCGTCGTGAAAAAAACTGTGATCTGCCTGTTCCTGCTGATGTCGCTGGTGGGCTGCTCGAATACGCGAACCGTTTACGTGCCAGCGCAATGCACACCGATTCCGGTAACGCTGACGCAGCCGGTGATAGCGCCGCTGCCGCCAAATCAATAACGTATTGCCAGGCTGTTCTGTGGATTAACCCGCTGCTGTCAGCCATTGAGAAGGCGAATAACCAGCTCGCGGGGATACGCCAAATCGAACAGGAACGACAATAGCATTACAGAAGCTCTTCGCTGAGGGGCTTCGATAATGCTTACCCGACAAGAAGCATAGATTGGCATCAACCAAAGAGGTGATCCACATCTTGGCAGCCGGAACAGACGGAAGTGGCATAGCAACATCGTGAGATGGTGGCGACCGCTGCGACAAGAATGCCCATTGCGCCGATTCGTCGCAGTCTCCACGCCCGAACTAAGACCGCAGCCTCCCTGAGGAGGATTCTCCCTGCGCGAGTGGGCGTGGTTATTCAAAAACGGGTCACGCCGGGTTTTCCTCGCGATGGTAACGCGAGCTTTTACCTTCATAGCGGCCAGCCGGAGCCGTGGCGGGCGAATCTGGTTACTTACCTTTTCTTCAAACAGGATTAACTCATGGCTAACGATGACGAGCGCAGGCCATATCCGCCAGTTAACTTCATCACCTCCGACAACTGGCAGCCATACACGAGGCTGATCCCCGCCAATGAAGTGCATGAGTGGATAAACAGGCAAATCCTCAGTGATACCGGAAGTATTCATAACCCTGACCACGGGCACCTGTTAGAGGCTGATCTCTGCTTCATGTGGGCATCAGAATCGTTCGCGAAAAAAGGGCGCTACGTTTTCGGGCAGGCTGAGCAGGTAATGCTCCGCGCCGGTGGGTGGCAGAAAGCCAGAATTGAACAGCAGATGCATGAATGGTTCGGACGCATACCGAAGTTCATCATCACACTGGCGGCCGATTACTGCTCACAGTGCAGCGATCTCGAATTCTGCGCACTGGTAGATCATGAGCTTTACCACATCGCCCAGGCCACCGATGAGTTTGGGGTGCCAAAATTCAACAAAGAGACCGGGCAGCCAGTGCTTACACTGCGCGGACATGATGTCGAAGAATTTGTCGGTGTCGTACGCCGATATGGTGCCAGTAATGAAGTGCAGGAAATGGTTGATGCGGCGAATAAGCCTGCGGAGGTTGCACATCTCAATATTGCCAGAGCGTGCGGGACGTGCATGCTGAAACTGGCTTGATTTTATGACTGATTATGACGGGCAGGTAAGCTATGGCGACATTAAAAGGTGAGGTTAAAGCCTTCATCGTTCAATCGCTTGCGTGCTTTGACACCCCTTCTCAGGTGGTGGAGGCTGTCAAAAAAGAATTCGGCATCACGATCCCTCGTCAGCAGGTTGAATCTCACGACCCGACAAAAGCTAACGGCAAAGGCCTGGCGAAAAAATGGGTGGAAATGTTCAACGAAACCCGCGAGCGCTTCCAGACGGAAATTGCAGAAATCCCGATCGCTAATAAGGCTTATCGGCTCCGCGTACTGCAACGAATGTCTGTGACCTCCGAGAACATGAAAAACCTCGGCATGACGGCCCAGCTTCTCGAACAGGCTGCGAAAGAGGTCGGTGACGTTTATACCAACAAGCAGAAGGTTGAACAGAACGTTATATCCACTCACAACGTTATGCCCGTTCCATCCTGTGACAACGTTGACGAATGGGAAGCTGCTGCGCAGAAACAACAAAATGAGGTTCTTGGTGGATGAATTACAAGGCTGTATGGAAGCCTCTTCCCGGATCACAGTCTCTTTCGCTGAGTTGCCCGTGTAATGAGATCCTCTACGAGGGAACGCGTGGACCAGGAAAAACCGCTGCGCAGTTGGCTCGTTTTCGCCGCAATGTCGGTGTTGGTTATGGTTCATTCTGGCGCGGTGTTATTTTTGACACTGAGTATAAGAACCTGGCAGACATCATCACGCAGTCTAAGCGTATGTATAACCTGTTCGGCGACGGGGCAAATTTTCTTAGGTCCGCGAGCGAGCTGCGATGGGTTTGGCCTACTGGTGAAGAACTGCTGTTCCGGTTCGGAAGCGAAGCTGATGATTACTGGAACTTCCACGGGCAGGAATTTCCGTTTATCGGCTTTAACGAGCTGACCAAACAACCGAATTCAGATTTCTACGAAGCAATGTTTTCGTGTCGCCGCTCATCGTTCCGGCCTGAAGACTATCCGCGAAAAGATGGCTCGTTGCTAAAACCGATCCCGCTCGAAGTATTCAGCACGACAAACCCATTTGGCATCGGTCATACCTGGGTAAAAAAGCGATTTATCGAACCGGCACCACGCGGAACTGTGCAGCGTCACAAACAGTTAGTGTTCAACCCTCAAACCGAGAGGGAAGAAGAGATCACGTTAACCCGCGTCGCGATACACGGTTCTTTCAAAGAAAATCCGTACCTCGATCCGCAGTACATCGCAACGCTGATGGCAATCAAAGACCCGAACCGTCGCAAGGCGTGGGTTGATGGTTCGTGGGACGTGACCAGCGGCGGACGGTTCGACCACCTCTGGAATGAATCACTGCATGTCATTAAACCGTTCCGTATACCGGATAGTTGGACTGTTGACCGCTCGCATGACTGGGGAGAGTCGAAGCCATTCTCTAACCTCTGGTGGGCGCGTACGGATGGAACTGTTGCGACGCTGCCGGATGGGCGTCAATTTTGCCCGCCTTCCGGATCTCTGATTCTGATTGGCGAGTGGTACGGCTGCCCGCCTGACGAACTGAATAAAGGGCTGAACATGTCATCTACCAACGTTGCAAAAGGCATTGCGTGGATTGATAAGCGGCTAACAGGCCAGGAAGTTGACGAACCGGACGAGATAAAACTCGATGGCGTCACTCAGGGACAACTCAACATTATGCCGGGCATCTGCAAAAAGGTTGTTCCCGGCCCGGCCGATAGCGCGATCTATAACACTGGCGACGATGAACTTTCCATCGCTCAGAAAATGGAAGTGCAGGGCGTTAAGTGGGTTGAGGCCAACAAAAAACCCGGCTCTCGCGTTAATGGTGCTGCGTTATTCGCTGACATGCTGGAGGCGGTTGTTGAAGGCAAAAAACTGGAATCCGGGATACCAGAAAAACCTGCGTTTTATGTTTTTGATTACTGCCGTGGCTGGATAAGCCGTATTCCTGTACTCGTCCGCGACAGCAAAAACCCTGATGACGTTGACACGCAGCAGGAAGATCACGACTGGGACGGAACTCGTTATGCAGTTCTGCACAATCCACCGAAGCCCGCTTTCTCCATCTCACTGGACACAACATTCTGATGGCTAATAACGACATTACCTTTGTTCGTCCTGAGGTCAGGGCGGCGTTGCCTGTATGGAAAAAAATTCGCGATGTTTGTAAGGGGGCGGACGCCGTTAAGGCTGACGGGAACGCGTATCTCCCGTATCTCGATCCCTCCGATAAATCATCACGGAACAAAAAACGCAACGAGGCGTACATTGAAAGAGCAGTGTTCTATGCGGTAACGGGGAATACGAAAATCGGCCTGATGGGCCTTGCCTTTCGCAAAGACCCGACTCTGACCGCACCGGAAAAGCTCGCCTACGTTCAGAACAATGCTGATGGCGCCGGGACAAGTATCTACCAGCAGGCGCAGCAGGTGCTTGAAAATGTTCTTGAGGCGGCCCGTGACGGGCTTTACGTTGATTATGCCAGCGCCAGTGATGAAGCCATTATTCTCCGCTATTTGGCAGAGAACATCATCAACTGGCGCACGGAAAGGATTAACGGACGCGATCAGCTAGTGCTGGTGGTGCTGCGAGAGTGCATTGAAGAGCCTGACGGTTACGGATTTCAGGAACGTATCCAGTATCGTGAACTGGCGCTGGAGAACGGAAAATTCGTTTGCCGGGTCTGGCGCAGGTCGGGCGATACGCAATCCGGGGCGTATGAAATCGATTCCGAATATTGGCCTAAGCCCAAAGGGGAAAAATACTGGGATGAAATCCCGTTTACGTTTGTTGGTGCGCAAAATAACGATCCGACAATTGATGAATCCCCACTTGCAGCGCTGACAGAAATTAATCTGGGTCATTACCGGAATTCCGCTGACTATGAGGACAGTGTGTTCTTCTGCGGTCAGGTGCAGCCGGTTATAAGTGGTCTTGATACAACATGGCGAGACTGGTTGCAAAAGGCTGGCATTAAAGTTGGCTCCAGAACGCCATTCTTGCTGCCAAAAGACGCCAGTTTTAAGTATGCGCAGGCGGAAGCCAATACTCTCGCTAAAGAAGCAATGGACAGCAAGCGTGATTATATGGTGCAGCTCGGCGCCCGGTTAATTGAGCAGAATTCTGCTGTCAAAACAGCCACGCAAGCTACCGGAGAGCAGACGTCATCGACTTCTGTTCTGGGTATCTGTGCAGCGAACGTCACTGAAGCCTATGGCCGAGTTCTCGCGTGGTGCGCGCGCTATCTTGGTGTGAAAAATGAAACACCGACATTCGTTATCAGTCAGGAGTTTATCGCCAGAGTAGCTGAGTCAGGGATAGTCACAGCTATTGTTGCGGCATGGCAGTCCGGCGCGATTCGTGATTCCGATATGGTACGCGCGTTGCAGAAACTGGACATCATAGACCCCGCTGACAGCGTTGAAGATGTGATCGACGCAATCCGCAATCAGGAGCCAACGTTGATCGGAGGCGGGAATGGCGACGGTTAACGAGCAATTGCGTGACGAGTCCATAGCGCACGCAATCTGGATAAGTCGTTACAGTACCGGCGTTGCTAACCGGATGGTGAAACTGCTCAACGAAAGTGATGCGGAGCTGACAGCGCGCCTGCTGGTGGCTATGGATGGGCTTGATGCAGACAGTTTCACTGTAACGCGCCTTCAGGCATTACTCGCCAGTGTCAGGGCAGTGAACCATCAGGCGATTCAGTCAATGCTGCAAGGGTTGTCCACTGAACTGAATGACCTGGCTCAGCATGAGGCTGGTTATCAGTTGAACCTGTTTGATTCTCTTCTGCCTGATTTTGTGGCCAACGTTCATCCTCTGGTGGGTATCTCTCCTGACGCGGTTTACGCGGCGGCGATGGCGAAACCCTTTCAGGGACGATTGCTCAGCGAATGGGCGTCAAACCTCGAAGCGGATCGCCTAAACCGCATCAGCAATACAGTGCGACAGGGCTTTTTGCTGGGCGATACGACAGAGCAGATAGCGCGCAAGGTTCACGGCCACGCTAATCGTGGATACCAGGATGGCGCGTTACAGATGAGTCGCGCCAATGCCGCCAGTATCGCGAAAACGGCGGTGGGTCATCTTGCAGCGACGGCGCGTAACAGCTTCGCTGACGCCAATAACGACCTGATGAAGGGTAAGCAGTGGCTTTCAACCCTGGACAACCGAACGACGCAGATGTGCAGGATTCGCGACCGCCTTAAGTACACGCTGGATAACAAGCCAATCGGTCACAAGATTCCTTATTTGCAGGGGCCTGGAAAAATTCATTTCTGCTGCCGCTCTACTGAAACCTTCATCCTCAAATCAGCGAAAGAACTGGGTATCGATGTTCGCGATATCCCGCCAGCGGAACGCGCCAGCATGGATGGTGTTGTGCCCGGCGATACCAACTATCAGGAATGGTTCTCGCGCCAGTCGTTCGATCGCCAGAAGCAAATCGTTGGCGAGAAACGTGCGCGCCTCATTCGCGATGGTGGCATGTCTCCTGATGAGTTCTACACCGATAAAGGCGAATGGCTGACGCTGGCGCAGTTGCGGGAACGTGACGCACAGGCATTCAGAGAGGCGGGTTTATGATAATCTTCCTGAATATGGTTAAAACCACGGAGTCATCATGACGGATGAAGAATTTACAGCCAGAATGCGGGAAATCGCGAATGGGGTGTTTCAGCCAGAAGTTCAGCGTGGCGAGGCTGATGACTTGATTATCGAATACCTAAAATCAAAGGGGCTTGATGATGCTGTTGCTGCTTATGAGAGCATCCATCGGCTGTTTGGGTAATATAATTATTAGTGGCTAGGGTAGCTCCCGAAAAGCGGCATCGTCACCGCCTGCCACTAATAACCTGACGAGCAACGAGACGAGGTTGTTATGGATTCACAAAAACAAAGAGACCTTATTGCAAGCCTGTATGAAGAGCTGGTAATCGCAAGGGGGCTCATTAAAGAGATTTGCACAGTGCGAAGCATTGCGGAGCCAAAGGCTTCTTTGCAGAGAATGGATAAAGCCATTAAAGACGCAAAAGATATGCTTGAAAATATCTAAATAAAGAGGTCGCCATAGCGCGGCCTTTTTTATTATCTGAAACTCACAACGGGCTGCCTCCGGGCGGCCTTTTTTATTGGGCCAGGCCCACACTGAATATCCCAAGGGGACAACATGCTTATTCGTAACATGCTCATCAAATATTACGCACCAGCTGGTGAAGAAGATAACTCTGGCGGTGGTGGCGATGGCGCACCAGAAATTACGCCGGAAATTCAGAAGCTGATTGATGAGCAGGTATCGGCTCAGGTGTCAGGACTGAAAAACAAAAATACGGAGTTGCTCGGAAAGCTCAAGGAGTCAACCGAGTCCCTCAAACGTTTTGATGGTATCGACCCTGACGCTGTACGCGGCATCCTTAAGCGTTTTTCCGACGATGAAGAAGCAAAGCTGATCGCCGACGGAAAAATTGATGAGGTGCTGAACAAACGTACTGAACGTTTACGCGCTGACGTTGATAAGCAAATCAAGGCCGCTAACGAGCGTGCGGATAAAGCTGAAGCGTTCTCGAATAAATTCCGGGATCGGGTGCTGGCTGATGCAATTCGCGCGGCGGCTGCAACCGTCGGCGCGCTGCCTGAAGCGTCCGACGACCTGATCCTCCGTGCCAAAGGCACATTCCAACTCAACGACGAAGGCGAGGCCGTAGCTGTTGATGCAAACGGTGATGTTCTGTTCGGCAAAGACGGCAAGACCCCGTTAAGCCCTGTTGAGTGGGCGGAATCCCTGAAAGAATCCGCGCCGCACCTGTTCCCCCGCGCTGAAGGCACGGATGCAGGTGGTCATAAGCAGCAGGGAAGCGGCGCTCTTAAACGCTCTGAAATGACATCGGCCGATAAAACAGCCTACATCCGTAAACACGGACAACAGGCCTTCCTCAGGTTACCAAAGTAAGGAACAACAATGGCTACGACCGTTAATACTGATCTGATTATTTATGACGATCTCGCGCAAACTGCGTTTCTGGAGCGCCGTCAGGATAATCTGGATGTTTTTAACCAGGCGTCTAATGGTGCAATCATTCTCGATAACGAACTGATCGAAGGTGATTTCCGTAAGCGCGCTTTCTATAAAGTCGGCGGTTCTATCGAGGCGCGTGACGTTAACTCTACTGATCCGGTAACGGGTAAAAAAATCGGTGCGGGTGAGTCCGTCAGCGTAAAAGCGCCGTGGAAATATGGTCCGTACGAAACTACGGAAGAAGCGTTCAAGCGTCGCGGGCGTGATGTGAGCGAGTTTTCTGAGGTGATTGGTGTCGATGTGGCTGACGCGACACTGGAGGGCTACATCAAGTACGCGCTTCAGGGGCTGATTGCCGCTATCGGTGCCAACGCTGATATGGTCGTGACTGCGGATATTGCCACTGATGGCAAGAAAACGCTGACTCGCGGTCTGCGCACCTACGGCGATAAATTCAACCGCGTTTCCCTGTTCGTCATGCACTCCACTACCTACTTCGATATTGTTGATCAGGCTATCGACAACAAAATCTACGAAGAAGCGGGCGTGGTCGTGTACGGCGGCCAGCCAGGTACGCTGGGTAAACCGGTTCTGGTGACCGATACGATGCCTGTTGATGCAATTCTGGGGCTGGTGGCCGGTGCTGTATCAGTAACTGAGTCTCAGGCGCCGGGGTTCCGCTCCTATGACATCAACGACCAGGAAAACCTCGCGATCGGCTATCGTGCTGAAGGTACGGTGAACGTCGAACTGCTGGGGTACAGCTGGGACACCACCAAAGGCGAAAACCCGGACCTTACCGCCATTGGCACGCAGGGGAACTGGAAGAAACACTTCACCAGCAACAAATCCACTGCGGGGGTTTTGATTCAGCTCGGCGGCGGCAGCTAATCACCAGGGGCTTCGGCCCCTTTTTTATTGCGCACCCACCGCGCCTGACAAACGAGAGTCTTTCAGAAAGTGAGCCTGAGAACGCCGTACAGGTGGCGACCTCTCTCGGGCTGCGTTCTGGTGGACAGGCTCACTTTTCTAAAAGGAAACGCAGATGAAATACCAGATAGCGAAGTTATACCGTGGAGACTATTTCCTTGGTTACGGTATTGCCGTGGATGGTCAGCTACTGGATGGACAGGTCTCGACCAGCATTAACACCGAAACAACTTCCTTACCAAAGGTCACAGTGGTTTTTAACCTCAATAAAGACCACGCCGAAAATCAAATCACCATTGACCTTGACGAGAAGGTATAAGCAATGGATGTCATTGTTGGTGGGGTTCCTTATGTCCGCGCCGATAGCGTTTCCCATAATAAAATCGGAATCGCGATAACCACTCACAACAGGCCGGATGTCCTCGCAAAATCACTTGAGCATCATCGAAAATATTTACCTCCCGGTGTGGTCGTGTTCGTCATTGATGATGGTTCAAATCCGCCAGCAACAGTTCCGGGTTGGAGTAATTTAATCCGGCACGATAATTCAAAAGGCATTGTTGCTTCGAAGAACGCCAGTCTTACGGCGCTGATGGATGCCGGGTGCGAGCATCTGTTTTTATGGGACGATGACGCATGGCCGATTGCCGATGGCTGGCATCTTCCGTATATCGAATCACCAGAGCCGCATCTTGCGTATCAGTTCCTCGACCTTGCCGGCCCGCGAAAACTTAACGATCTCGCGGTGCTTTATAGCGACGATAAGCATGTGGCGTACACGGGGCAGCGCGGCGTGATGCTGTATTACCACCGCAGCGCTATCGAGCGTGTCGGCGGCTTCGACTGGGTTTACGGGCGCGGCATGTACGAACACAGCGACCTTGCCCTGCGCATCCATAACGCTGGACTGACTACCTGGGCTTATGCTGATGTAACTGGCTCCGAAAAGCTGATTCATTCGCTCGATGAACATGAAGCCGTAGACCGTTCAGTGCCAACGGCAGACAGGAAAGCGCTGGTGGAACGTAATGTAAAAATCCACAACGAGCGTCGCGATACGGGTTATACCGGCTATGTCGAATACCGGCGCCAGCGCGACGTTGTGATCACAACATTACTGACGAGCCAACCGGACCCGCAGCGCGGTAGCAGAATGCAGCCTGACCCGGCGGAGCTGACCACCTGGGCTAAATCAATCCGGGGTGCCGATGCCGTAGTACTGGCCGACCAGCTAACCTCCGCTCCCGATGGCGCTCAACTGGTGACAGTTCCAGATGTCGCAATGAACGTCTACTTCCGGCGCTGGCTGCATATCTGGCAGCACCTGCGCGATCATCCTGAATACCGGTTCGTCTGGTGTACCGATGGTACTGATGTCGAAATGCTTTGTGCGCCGTGGGATGAGATGGAACCAGGCAAGGTTTATGTCGGCTCCGAACCAAAAACTTATGCTGATACATGGGCGAAACAGAATCACCCGGAACGCATCTATCAGGAGTTTATCGAACAGCACCGCAACGATGTGATGCTTAACGCCGGGCTGCTGGGCGGTACGCGCGCAGATGTAATGGCGTTCGCTCACGGCATCATCCGCCTTTACTACCGGATTGAGAGCTACCGATTCTGGAAGAAAGAGCAGGCTGGCGCCGCAGTCGGGGACATGCTTGCGTTCGGCATTGTGGCGAAGTCTTTCGGCGATCGGATAGTAACAGGCCCGCGCATCCACACCGTGTTCAAGTCTGATGGTGTCGGTAAGGAGTACGCCTTTTGGAAACACAAGTGAAGTTTGTGGTGGTCGGGCATCACTCAAGAGAACCTCAGGCGCGAGCACTGGCTTACCAAATCGGACCAACTGCTCACGTCATGATCGACCCAGATAACCACGGCGCTAACTGGAATCATCGCCGCGCGCTTGAATGGGCTGCCGGGCAATCCTGCCGGGTTGTAGTGCTGGAAGACGACGCGATGCCTGTTGCTGGTTTCACTGATCTGGTGGGTGAGTGGCTTAACCGCTTCCCTGATTCACTGGTGAGCTTTTACCTGGGCACTGGCCGACCACCTCAGTACCAGATGCAGATAGCCGAACGACTGATAGTGTCCGATAAGACGCAGGCCGACCACATCACGCTACCACGACTGATTCACGGCGTCTGTTATAGCGTGCCGCCACATCATATTGAACGGGTTCTGGCGTGTTGGGACAGCCATAAGGCTGCTGATTATGCAGTAGGTGACGCATATGGTTGCCCTGTGGTCTATCCGTGTTACTCGCTGGTGGATCATGCCGACGGTGAATCGGTAGAGCGTCATCCAGACAGAACACCGCGCACAGAGCGCCGCCGGGCGTGGAGATTATCTCAATGACAACCTATATAACCGTCGCTGATGTTGACCAGTTGCTTGGTGAAAACTGGACTGAGCCAGATAAAAAAGCAAAAGCGGTTCTGATGGCTAATGCCTGGATGACAAGCCTCAATCTTCAGGATATCGACCTCAATAATATTCCTGATGATGTAAAACAGGCTGGCGCATACGCAGCTTCCGTCGCGGCTGTTGGAAACCTTTACCAACAGAAAACCAGTTCTGGCGTCGTTACGAGTGAGTCAGTTACAGCGGATGGAGTGAGTGTATCTGAATCGTATGCTGAATTATCGGTAGACAGTTCATCACTTCTTGACCCTGATCTTCAACTGGCGCTGGCATTGCTGGGCCCGTGGCGGCTGAGTCCTTTTCAAACGTACTTTGTGAGGGCTTGATATGGGCGAAGTAGTCAACATTGAACCGCGCAAGCCGCATGTTTGCCTACAGACTTCTGACGGCAATGTGCATGTCATTCCGGTATCCCTTATGCGAGCGATCGCTGATGGGAAAATGTCGCCAGATGACATTGCTGACAGGGACCAGGTGGTCAGGGCGATTATCGCTGAGTGGTTGAGGCTGATTCATGGGGATTCGTGAAAAATTACAGTCGAAGGTCGCAAAGGCCTTTGATACCAAGCTGGCGGATGCCGTCAACGATTTCACCGGCTCTTACGTCATCCAAACCGGATGGGACCCGGTAACTGAAACAGGCGGTGAAACCACAGTGACCTACACCGGGCGTGGCGTTCTGTCGAAATACAGCCTCAACCGCATTGATGGCGTCAATATCCTGCACGGCGACCTGAAATTAACAGCGCTGACGAATGAAGTTACCGACGAACCGAAAGTCGATCACATCATCACTGCACCAGACCTGATTACCGGCGAACAGCAACGCTACAAAGTCATTACGGCAGGAACCGATCCGGCGAAAGCAACATATTCCATTCAGTTGCGGAGGGTGTAATGCAATTTCTTCTGCTTTATCTAATCTGCGGACTGCCTCTCGGTCTTTTCGAGTTTGTATCCGTATTGCTCGTCAGGGATGGTGGCTCGGTATTATGGCTTAAGGCTACTTATGGTGTAATCGCCGTGCTTTTATGGCCGCTAATTTTTGCTGTACTGTTCGTGCCTGAACGGATTCTTTGCAAGTGGCGGAGAGTATGGGATGACTAAGGCCTGGAGTCTTGACCCTGCATTGTTCGCTGACAAAGTGGAAGAGGATGTCGGAAAACTGCAACGCGTTATAGCCATTCAGTTGCTCAATGAGATCGTTATTCGGTCACCGGTCGGTAACCCTGAAATATGGGCTGTAAACCAGACAGCAGTTCAATACAACAAAGCGGTAAGCGAGTGGAATGAGTCGCAGCTCTCTAACCCCGAAAATCTGACAAAAACAGGACGGCTTAAAAGGAAAGCCCGCGTCAATGACAGCATGGATATAAAACGTCCCGCAGAATATCGAGCAGGAACTTTTCGGGCATCGCATTTTGTTAGCATTGGCTCTCCAAGCAATTACGTGCCAAGCGAGCCAGACCCGAATGGTGCAAACACTATAAATAACGGGACTTCGACAATTCTTGCGGCGCCAAGTTATTCGGTCATCTACATCCAGTCAAACCTTCCTTATTCCGTACCGCTTGAAAACGGGCACTCAAAGCAGGCACCGGCAGGCGTTTATGCGGTTTCATTTAATGGTGTAACACAGGCCTACAAATGACCCTCACAGAAATTCGTAACGCTGTCATCACCAGAATGACGGCGCAGACGGCTATTGCTGAAAGTGACGTGACATACCCTAACGACCCGACATTCGACCCGAAAGGAAAGGATATTTGGGCGCGGGTGACAAACATAGCCGGTCAGGCAGGCGCGACGGAAATCGGCGCGGGTCCCGTTGTACACAGAACGGGGATTGTCATTATCCAACTTTTTGTTCCCACCGGTTCTCACTCATTACCAATAACTCAGGCCGCCGACAAAATTGTTTCTTTGTTCGAGTTCCAGGATGACGGCGCACTGAGCTATTTCGCTGCATCAGCATACGAAGTCGGTGATGCCAATGGTTGGTATCAATGGAACATCAACATCCCTTACCGCGCGACTTAGCGCCAAATAACAGGAGGTAACCAGATGTCATCTGGAGCCAAAGTTCTTAGCGCATTCGTGCGCGAAACCACTCCCGGCGTTACCCCAACGGGTATTCCGTGGAACCTTTTAAAACGCACAAGTTGGGGCGTTGGCCCGTCCCAGAACACCAACGACAACGACGAGATCGGCGGCACCCGAATGGCGCAGGGCGCTACGCTGGGAACGGTCGATGTTGGCGGCGATGTCGGGGCAAAATTCCGCTACGGCCAGCATGATGAATTCCTGGCTTCGTGTTTTGGCGCGGAGTGGGCGGGTAATGTGCTGACGATGGGGAATGACCGTATCTCTTTCTCACTTGCAACGTATGCTTCCGATGTTGGTATTGCCTCTATCGTTCGTGGCGCGCAGGTAAGCGTGTTCCAGTTGGAAGTTCCTAACGACGGTGACGTTACCGCGACGATCACTTTCGCCGGACTGGGCTGGGATTCGAAAGCAGACGATACGAGCTATATCGAAGGTACACCTGCCGATAACGCTGGCGAGCTGCGTTACTCGTTCAAAGAGGTCACGGCAATCAACCTGAACGGCATCGACGGCGGTGATGGTTTCTGTATCGACACCTTCAACATCCAGTTCGACAACAACGTCCAGACTCAGCGCTGTATCGGCACCGGTTCACCGTATGCCGGGGCCAATATCCCAACCACCTTCACGCCTTCAGGTTCGATCACGCTGTCCTGGTCTAAAGCTGCGTGGGAGGTCTGGAGCAAAACGCTTACCGGAGCAACCGTGCCGTTCAGTTTTACGCTGGCGAATGACGAAGGGCAGTACACGTTTAACTTCCCGAAAGTGCAGGTTGCTGGCGACTGGCCGGATGGCGGCAATACCGACATTATCCAGGTTCAACTGGATATCACTGCGGCCGACGAGTCACCGACCATTACCCGGGCCGTTACCATTCCGGCAACCGGTATCACGGTAACCCCGGAAACAGCTTCCGTTGATGTTGGCGATACAACCAGCCTCACAGCAACGCTGGCTCCCGCAGGCGCAACGGATACTGTTACGTGGGAGTCATCCGATCCTGAAGTGGCAACAGTTAGTGCGTCAGGCGTCGTTACTGGTGTTGCGGCCGGAACGGCAACTATCACCGCTAAGGCGCGCACTTTTACCGATACGGCAACCATTACCGTAACTGAACCATAAAATTTCCCTTGCCCGTTCCGCTCTGCATGGCGGCGCGGGCTTTTTTCATGCAGGAGCTTCGAATGATTATCCTAACCCCACGAATTGATGTTGGCGGCGAGCGCTGGTTTACACCGCTGAAAGACCTGAAACCCATTGAAGGGCTGAAATTGCTCGTCAGCAGCATTGATAATGACCAGTATCGCTCGCGTAATGCGCTTATTCGCCGCCATATTGAAAAAATGGATGCCAGTTACCAGGTTGGAACCAGCGAATTTAGTCTGTCAGCGGTCGGGGAAATTGACTCTGCCGATGATCTGCTGATCGACAACTGCGCACGTTTCCTTCTGAAAGGCTGGAAAGGTGTCGGCGAGCTGGTGGAAGGCAAAGAAGCGCCGATTGAGTACACACCTGAACGAGGTGCTGCACTTCTGAAACAGGAACCAGCGATTTACTGGCAAATTCTGGCGGAGGCAGCCAGCATCGCCCAGGGCAAAGAGCAGCAAAAGCAGGAAACCGTAAAAAAGCCATCGAAGCGCAAAAGTGGCTGAGTGAATTCGGTGGAGAGCAGGGAGAAAAGGCAAAGTGGCGAAGGGAGAAATTAAAACTCCCGCCAATTCCCGAACCTGAAATTGACGGTGTTACAGGGGAAATCCTCAACGCTTACTCCGTTATCTCCCGCTCCCGGCTGTATGCCGGGATGGCGGGCGCGCCGCTGCCGATCTCGCTTCATGATATTGAGCGCTTTCTTTCTGCACGTCCCGTCCTCATTGATCGTGATGAATTTGACGCGGCCATATTTGCCCTCGATGACGCATGGCGTGAGCAGTGGGCGCAGGAACAGAAAAAACACGGCAAACCCAAATAGCCCAGGCTCAGTCCTGGGCTTTTTATATCCGCAGTAAAAGTTACCGCTGGCGAATTTTCTGTATTCGCTTTCGGCATTTTTGAAAACTGATTCAAACGCGCATCTCACGCGCACTTCACACAGAACCTTTCAGGATGACCCTTGAGGATGCCGGCTGGCTGTCGGTGCCTTTCTGTGGGCCGAATTCCTGTGAGACAAGGTTCATCACTAAAAGGTATCACCGATATGAATTACCCAACAGTTTCAGTAAACGGCGTATCCGTTCGTGTCGATAACGAAGGGCGTTACAATCTTAACGATCTCCACGCAGCGGCGGTGGCTGAAGGTAATGCTACAGAATCACAACGACCCAGTAACTTCACAAAAAGCAAATCTATCAAGGCATTCATTCGGGAATTGACCGCCGCTACGAAAATAGCGGCGCTAAAAACCGTTAATGGCGGCCCTAATCATGGCGTCTGGGGGCTTGAGCTTATAGCTATCAGATATGCGGCATGGCTTAGTGCGAAGTTTGAGATAAAGGTCTATCAGACATTCCAAATGGTGATCCGCAATGGCATTGATGCCATGTCTCGTCTCAACAAAATCGACCATGTGATTAACACCGAAACAAAAGCGATTAGCCAGTGCGCCAGCCAGATGGCCCGGTGGGGAGTTGGTGGGCGCAAAAAGCTACTCCACGCAGCGCGCGCGAGAGTTGCTGATGAAGTGCAAATGTATTTGCCTGGACTTTAAACAACACTGAAATATCCCGCTTCGGCGGGTATTTTTATGCCCGGAGATCGCAATGTCAGAACAGACATCCCGCCTCGCCGTCATTATTGACAGCACCGGCGCTGAGAAAAACGCAGAAAATCTGACGACAGCCCTCAGTGGTCTGACTGAATGGGGCATGAAGGCTGCGGCCAGTGCCGGGAAGGTGACTAAAGCCACCGAGGAAGAAAAGGAGGCGATGAGTAAACTTCGCGCCGCTATCGATCCTGTTGGTGCAGCCATTAACACCGTTGGGCGCCGCTTTACCGAATTAAAAAAATATTTCGACAAAGGGTTAATTGATAAGGAAGAGTTTGAGTTTCTGTCGAGAAAACTCAACGAAACCACAGAAGAGTTGAGTGGAGTAGCTCAGGCTCAGCGTGAAGCGGAAAAAGCAGGTAAATTAGCAGCCGCGCAGCAAGAGGCGCAGGCACAAGCCTTCCAGCGCATGCTGGATAAAATTGATCCGCTAACTGCTGCCCTGAGAAATCTTGACCAACAGCAAGAAGATCTTAACGCTGCGCTCTCAGCCGGAAAGCTCAACACTTCGCAGTTCGATGCCTACAGTAAAAAATTGCAGGAAACTCGTCGGGAAGTCACCGGAGAAGCACAGGCTGAGAGAGAGGCGGCGAAAGCTCATGATGAGCAGCGCGCGGCATTGCAACGCCTGGTCGCTCAGCTTGATCCAGTTGGCGAGGGATTTCGCCGACTCGCGGAGCAGCAAAAGCAGCTCGACTCTGCGAAATCGTCAGGGCTGCTTTCCCCTGAGTCATACACAAAACTTTCCGGCACGCTCGGTGAAATGCGTACCGAGTTAGAAAAAACGCAGGCGCAGTTAGGCAAAACTGGCATGTCAGCAAAGCAAACTGCTTTTGCGATGCGCATGATCCCTGCTCAGATGACCGATATCGTCGTGGGTCTGTCTACCGGGCAAAGTCCGTTCATGGTGCTGATGCAGCAGGGCGGTCAGTTAAAAGATATGTTCGGCGGCATCGGCCCGGCGATTAAAGGCGTTAGCTCCTATGTGATGGGCCTGATCAATCCTTTCACGCTGGCGGCTGCTGCGGTCGGCGTGCTGGGCGTGGCGTACTACAAAGGCACGCAGGAACAGGACGCTTTCAATAAATCACTCATCCTGACGGGTAACCAGGTAGGGAAAACATCGGGTCAACTGGCGGACATTGCCGCGCGCGCTGGTGTAGCGGCGAACTCAACCACTGGCAAAGCGGCATCGGCGCTAAACCTACTGGTGGAATCTGGAAAGGTTGCCGGTGACTCGCTTGAGCGCGTGACCACTGCCGTTGTTAAAACGAGTGAAGCCACTGGTATTGCGACCGATAAACTGGTGGACGATTTCAACAAAATTGCCGCCGATCCGGTTGCGGCAATTACCAAACTGAACGATCAGTATCACTTCCTTACGCTGGCAACTTACAACCAGATTAAGGCCCTCCAGGATGAAGGGAATCAGCAGGAAGCGGCGCGCGTTGCTACTGATGCTTACGCCACCACCATGCAGCAGCGTGCCGCAGATATTCAGGATAACCTCGGTTATCTCGAAAAGGCATGGAACGGACTCACCGGCGCAGCAAAAGGCGCATGGGATGCAATGCTGGGCGTTGGGCGCGAGCAGTCTCTTGAACAACGCCTGGCTGATGCGACTAAAAAGGCAAATGATGCGCGCGGCAAAGCCGTGGGTAATATTTTCGGTGTGCCAGGGTGGCAAACTGAAGCAGCAGCAGCGGCTAATTTTCTGCAAAGTGCTATCGACCTGCAAGGCGACCTTACAAAAGTTGTCGCGGCTGGCAGAGAAGAGCAGGATAAGGCAATTAAAATACAGCAGGAAGCTGATCGCGTTAACCAGCAGTTCCTGTCGAATGCTGATAAGCGAAACAAGGCGATTCAGCAGCAGAAGAAATTCCTTGATGCCGGGGCCATCAGTGCAGATCAGTACGCGAAAAATATCGCGCGCATCAATGAAATGTACAAAGACCCTAAATCGCCAACAGCACCGAAGGGAAAAGCATATAGCGAAGATGCAGCGACACGACTGCTGGATCAGATTAACCAGCAGACATCCGCTATGCAGTCCCAGCTTGACGCCAGCGATAAGCTCACCAGCGCCACCCAGGCGCGAGTGAAATTTGAACAGCAGATAGCTGACCTCAAATCGAAAACGCAGCTCACCGCCGATCAAAAATCGCTTTTGTCCCGCTCTGAAGAAATTATTCAGGCCTACAAACGACAGGAGGAGTTGCAAAACTCCGTTAAAACGCT
Organism: Citrobacter sp. CK191; assembly: GCF_030333435.1. Lineage (NCBI taxonomy): Bacteria > Pseudomonadati > Pseudomonadota > Gammaproteobacteria > Enterobacterales > Enterobacteriaceae > Citrobacter > Citrobacter sp. CK191. The sequence goes on from NZ_JAOWFX010000033.1 coordinate 260,557, forward strand.
CGACGATTACCGGAAAATGCAGGAGCAGGTTAAAGCGAAGGATGAGCAGCAGAATGATTTGCTTCGCGAACGGCTTGCGCTGCTGGAAAAAGCAAAAGCCACAGGGAAGCTGGCGCCGGGGGAATACGAGCAAACCCGATCTGATATTTACAAAAACACTCCAGCGGAGTTGCCTTCTTCAGTGAAGAGTGTGGTTGGCAACCTGTCACCGACTGGCGGCCAGTTATCCGGCACGTTCGGCGGTATGCAACAGCAGTACATTCAGCTCGATCAGGCGCAACAGCAGTTACAGACGTGGTTGCAGGCTCAGGAAACGGCATATGCCCAGGCTGCGCAAATCACCACGGAAGGCGAAGCGCGTATGACAGCAATCCGCCAGCAGGCGGCGCAAGCCAACCAGGTTATTGAATCCCAGAAAAACGAAATCATCACCAGTGCGACGCAAACCATGATCGACAGTGGTTTGCAGATTCTGGCGACTGGTTTCGGGGAGCAATCCGGGATTTATAAAGCAGCGTTCGCCGCCAGTAAGGCATTTGCTATTGCGCAGTCTCTGGTTTCCATTCAACAGGGTATCGCGATGGCGGCTGCCAACCCGTTCCCGTACAACATCGCTGCGATGGCATCCGTTGCAGCGGCGACGGCGAGCATCGTTTCTAATATCGCAGCTGTTGCGGATGTCGGTTTTGCTGCCGGTGGTTTTACGGGCCCGGGCGGAAAATACCAGCCCGCCGGGATAGTGCATAAAGGCGAGTATGTTTTTGACCAGGCTGCAACCAACCGGATCGGCGTCTCGAACCTTGAGGCGCTGCGCAATGGTGGTTCTCTGGATGCAACGCTGAGCAAGCCCGGTTTCGGTACGGGGGCGCAGAACGTCAATAACAACAGCAATGCTATGACCCTGAACGCCCCCATCAACCAGAACTTCAATATTCAGCAGGGTGTAACCCCCGATCAGATGAATCTGTCGCTGGCGCAGACTCAGAAACAGGCAACCAGCGATGCTCTGGATCAGGTCGCCAATCAGATCGTGAAAGGCAACGGAAAAGTGGGTAACGCAATGCGAGGAACGTACACCGGAAGGAGAACTACCTGATGGCTGAAAAATACTATCCTCACGATTATCTTCCCATGCCACTACAGGACGGTTATGCATTCCAGCCAGTCAGTCCGTTAAAGCGTACCGAAATGACCACCGGCCGCGCCCGCCAGCGCCGCGCGTTTATTTCGACGCCGACACAGGCAAATGTGCAGTGGCTTTTCGAAAACGATGCTCAGGCTCAGCTTTTTGAGGGCTGGTATCACGAAACCATCACTGACGGCGCCGACTGGTTTTTTATGCGGTTGCAAACGCCGCTGGGCGTTGAACTCTACAAATGTCGGTTTACGGACATCTATCAGGGGCCGACGCTGGTCGCCCCGATTTACTGGCAGTTCTCCGCGACGCTTGAGCTGTGGACTCGACCCGTCCTCGGCGATGGCTGGGCTGAGTTCCCGGATTACATCATCAACAGCAGCATCATCGATATTGCACTTAACAGGGAGTGGCCGGAAGCATGACCAGTCCGACTTTAAAACGACTGTACGCCTCTTCCGGTGAAGAGGTCATTATCAAAACTTTGCAGATCAACATCGGTGATGATGTCATGTATCTCTGCGATGGCTACGACAATATAACAGCGACGACGGAAACTGGTGAAGAGGTCACATTCATCGCCAGCGCCATCGATGTTGCGCTACCGGCGCGGAACAGTGACGGCACGCAGGACTTGCAGTTTGCTGTCTCAAACATCAAAGGAGAAGCATCCACATCCGTGCGTAGCGCGCTGGAAAATCTACGTGGCGCCACGGTGACCTACCGACAATATACCTCTGACGATTTAGCCGCGCCCGCAGACCGCCCTTATACCCTGACGGTTAAAAACGGGTACTGGACTGCAACGCAGGCGCAGATTATCGCTGGATACATGAATGTGCTGGATACTGCCTGGCCCCGCTATCGCTACACACTCCCGTTCTATCCTGGCCTTCGTTACATGAGCTAAGGAGTTTCAATGTTCAATCAAGATAAATACCTTTCGGTCAGATGGCTGAAGGGCGGACGCGCTTACCCTGAACTTGACTGTTTCGGCATCGTGAATGAAGTGCGCCGCGATCTGGGGCTTCATGAGTGGCCGGATTTTGCCGGGGTAACGAAAGATGGTGGAGGGCTTAATCGAGAAGCGCGGAAACTGATGCTCTCCCTGCAACGCTGCGAGCCATGTGAAGGCGCTGGTGTGGCGTGTTATTCAGGATCAACAGTGACGCATGTCGGCGTTGTCGTGGTGCTTAATGGCCGTTTGCATGTGGCTGAATGCAACCCTAAATCCAACGTTTCTTTCACGCCGGTGGCGCAGTTTGTTCGCCGCTTCGTTAAAGTGGAGTTCTGGAAGTGACCATCAGAATTTACCCCTCCCGGTTACCCGGCGAACCGCTGGAAACGCATGAACATAGTGCAATCACGATCCATCAATGGATGACGCGGAACGTTGATAATTACCGTGCTGATATGAAGCATCCGATCGCCATTGAAGTGGACGGCGTGAATATCCCGGCTGCGGCATGGTTCGATTATGCGATCAGGCCAGACAACGATGTAAAAATTTACCCTGTACCCTATGGAACGGGTCTTGAGATCGCTGCGTGGGCTGCGATTGCCGTGTCTGTTGCTACCGTGGCATATGCTCTTTTCTTTGCGCCTGGCGCATCAGATCCCGGTGGTTTCTCTTCGTCGACAGGCGATTCCCTTGACGTTAACCCGGCGAAAGCGAACCGGGCAAGACTCGGAGATCCCATTCGTGAATTATTTGGGCGCCGTCGAATTTACCCTGATTATGTTGTTCAGCCGGTGACGCGCTTTGATAAAGACGACCCGACAAAAATGACCGTGGATATGTTCGTTTGTCTGGGTGTAGGTGATTTCTCTTTCTCTACGGGGGATATTCGGGTTGGTGCAACGCCCGTTACTTCGCTGGACGCAGGGTTCTCCTACGAAGTCTATGCGCCCGGCGCGAATGTTGCGGGAGACAGCCGTAGTGAGAACTGGTTCAACTCAACAGAGGTTGGGGGAACGTCATCAGGAACCGGGCTGGATATGGGGCAGACGGCTCCTGACTCGGAGGATATAGTTGCGGATTCACTGACTGTGAGCGGCGCCACCGTTACTTTCAACGGGTTAAGCACCGATGAAGAAGATCCAGCAGAAAATGAGTTACCAGATTCGTGGGTGGACGGCGCCACCGTGGAATTAATAGTGCCGGATTCATTTGTGGTTACGAACGATGGCGCATACAGCAGAATTACCAGTGACAACCTGGCAGAAATCGCGCCGTATGTCGGAATGCCTGTAACACTCTGGTACAACAGCATTGATTATGATCTTTTTATCGCGTCTTACGTGCCTCATGAAGATGCGTCAGGGGATGATGACGAGGTTACTGCATCGGTAACTCTCGCCTACGACAGCGCTACCGGGCCAGCATTCACCGGTATTCCTGAAGGGCTTCCAAGGCTGGCGCTCTCCCACGCCGGATATCAGTATAAAATTTTTGAAGTTGACGGTAGTTCTGTGACGCTTCAGCGCCTGGTTGATGGTGTAACTGATCCTACATGGCCCGGCTTTTCTTCCCGCACCGTTCTGGATTTTGATGCTTCTGGTATCAACGAGAATGACTCCTGGATGGGGCCGTTTCTGGCATGCCCTGAAAATGAAACTATCGACATGTTTGAAGTGAACTTCTCGTTCCCCAACGGGATCTGTGGGTTCAATAAAAAGGGAAGAAAAGAAAACAGGCAGGTTAAATGGGAAATACAGTACCGCGTGTATGGTTCAGGCTCTGGCTGGACAAGTAAGATCGGAGCTTACAACCTTCAGAATGTTAACGGCCTCGGCTTTACCGAGCGCATTGTTCTGGATAACACGGGTCTTGTTGAAGTTCGTTGCAGGAGAACGAATGAGCAGGGTGAGAATAATGCGCGCGATAATATGTACTGGCAGGCATTACGCGGTCGGTTACTGGCGAGGCCATCAGCGTATGCTGGTGTTACAACGATGGGAGCGACTGTTGAGACAGGGGGGAAACTGGCAGCTCAGTCTGACAAGCGGGTAAATGTTGTTGCGACCAAAATCTATGGAACGGGAGCACCTCGAAGTATCTCCGGCGCGCTGTACCACGTCGGTAACTCGCTGGGTCTGGACATGGACACCGACGCCATTGATGCGCTGGAAAGTGCGTACTGGACGCCTGACAATGAGTTTTTCGACTTCGAGACGACCGACAGTACATCTGCGCTGGAGGTTTTACAGAAGATCGCCAATGCCGGGAAAAGCTATTTTCTGCTGGCAGACGGGCTTGCCTCGGTTGCGCGCGAAGGAGTTAAGCCCTGGTCGGGGGTTATCAGCCCGCATGAGATGACCGAAGACCTGCAAACCGCGTTCGTGGCTCCGTCTGACGACGACTATGACGGCGTGGACGTTACGTATATCAACGGAACGACGTGGGCGGAGGAAACGGTACAGTGCCGGACACCAGATAATCCAACGCCCGTAAAAATCGAAGACTACACGCTTGATGGTGTGCTCGACCGTGACCGGGCATATCAGATCGGCATGCGGCGGCTGATGAAGTACCTACAGCAACGGCTGACACATACGACCTCAACAGAACTGGACGCCCTTTGCTATAACGTCGGCGACCGCATAGTGCTGACAGACGATATTCCTGGCAATAAAACTATTTCCTGTCTGGTTGATGAAATGACAACCGAAAATGCGCTGACAACATTCACGGTAACCGAGCCACTGGATTGGAGTTATGAAAACCCGCGAGTGATCATCCGATTTCAGGACGGGACCGCATCATCTCTTCTTACGGCAATCAGGGCTGATGATTATCAGGTGACAGTGCGATACCTGAATGAATTTGCTGAAATCGTCCTCAATGATCCGGCTATTGAGCCACCACGCCTTATTTTTTGCGACTCTTCGCGCGTTGGCTATAACGCCATTATCTCTGAGATCGCGCCTCAATCTGATGGCACATGCCAGGTAACGGCGAAGCAGTATAAACCCAGCTTCTACGATTACGACAATGCCACTTATCCCGGCAACGTCGCATAACAACAATCTCTCCAATACAGACCCGCTTCGGCGGGTTTTTTCGTTTATGAGGCCCATATGACGACTTACAACACCGGCAATCCGCTGGGGTCTGCTGCTGCAAAAGATTTGTACGATAACGCCCAGAACTTTGATCACCTCTCAAATGACCGGGTTCATGAAACGTGGGATGACCGTTTTGGCGTGCCGCGCCTTACGTGGCATGGAATGGAAGAGCGTTATAAAACAGCGCTCGCGAACCTCGGCTTAAATCCAGTCGGGACATTTCAGGGCGGGGCGGTTATTAATTCCGCTGGTGACATCATTCAGGATGAAACAACAGGCGCATGGTATCGCTGGGATGATCTCACGACCCTGCCGAAAACCGTTCCGCCAGGCTCTACTCCAGATTCATCCGGCGGTACAGGTGTCGGAAAATGGCTGGCCGTAGATGTCAGCGATGTCCTGCGCCGCGAACTGGCGCTGCCAACCGGTGCAGAACAGATCGGCTATGGTGATGTGACGGTTGCCGAACGGCTGTCTTATGTTGTCTACATTACTAATGCTGATCCAACCGGCAGCACCAGTGCAGTAGCCGCAATACAGGCTGCTATTGATGCCAACAAGGGTAAGCGACTCGTTCTTCCGGCTGGCGACTATCTGATCGACGACACGATTTTCATCCCACGAAATACGCAACTGTGTGGCGTAGCACCGATTCCAACCATGTATCATGACATGGTGCATAACAATGCAATCGTTGATCTGATTGCTGAGAACGGCTATACGAAACTTCATCTGCGTGGAGAGCCGACGAAGAGAATCCTCACCGATGTTGTTCACGGATCTGACGATCCGGCGTACAGCATGGGTATTGTTTTCGCTGAATCCGGCGCTGTGCTGGATAATATTGCCGTCATTGGCTGGCGTAAACGTACAGACGGGACTTATGAACCGCCGTCGCTGACAGCTCAGAACGATGTTGGGGCAGTCCCGTGTTTTGACATTCCAGTATTCAACGCATCAGTAATGAGCGTGAGAATGCACGACACTATGATCGCCGGTTATATCCCGGAAGGAAGCGCGTGCTACTGGATTGATGCTTCGCGCGGTGAGCAACGGAACGGAAGCGGAAATGATTTTAACGTTGATGATCGCATTAAATCTGTAGGCCCTAACGACTCTCGACAAATCGACTGCTGCTTCTGGTGGTTTCACCCCAATACACCATCAACAGAGCGTGCAGATAACTACTATGCGGTAAAAATGCAAGGTCATGACGATGATATTCGTAATCTGGAGCGCTATCCAGGAACTGAATCGTCTGGCGGCGTTGCAGCAGGCAACTGGATTTGGGGAGGCCCAGGAACAAGCGATCATAAATTTCGTGGGAGTGTGATTAAGGGCGTATCCCTTGACTGCACTTGTCGATCATATGTAGGTGATGATCGTCTTAACTACCTAGCCTCAGGCACAGTTGGAGGGACTAATGGTTATCCAGGTGCTTGGCAAAACCTTACCGGTGCAGGTGGTAAGATTAGCTTTAATGACTGTGTTATCCGTCAAGGTGATATTAACCTTAACCGTGTCGCTTATGTCTGGTTTAATAACAGCTATGGGGAATCTGGTTATTTCAAAATGACCAACCTCACAGGGTTCGTTACTCAATCTGATGGTTTTCTGGGGCATGCTGGTGTTGATATTACCGTTAATAATCCAGATGGATCTACCCCAACTGCTTATAATCGACTTACTTCCCCACTATACAAAGTGATTAACTGCGGAAACCAAGACAGGTTTGGCCTGTTCTATTCTTCAGGTTCTCAGGCATATCTTCGCCCACACTTAGATGGAAAAGTGTCTTGGGGGTTTGATGATGGTTCTACTCGTCTTCGCTGGGGTAACGTGCACGCAGTCCAGGTTACTGCAAGTTCGTGGACATCCAATTCAGATCGAACTACTTGTCAGGTAATTAAGCCTTTGCAGTTACCATCGTACACTACTGCAAATCGGCCTGCATTAGGGGCAAGCGCTGCTGGATCTATGATTCTTGATACTACACTTGGTTATCAGATCACATGGACAGGAAGTGCCTGGAAAAATGGGGTTGGAACCGTGGTGTAAACTCAGCCCTCCCGCAGACTAATGCGGGAGGGCTTTATTTACTTGCACTTATCACCGAAAATAACCGCGACAGTTGTTTTTTCATTCTTTATCAAGTAAGACTCATCCTTGTAAATTGTATCCCACGCACATACACGACTTAACTTTAATGATGAATTATCGATTAAGGTAACGCCCATACCATGGTGCATCATCAAAAACCTAGACCACATTCTGTTTCCAGATAAATACATTTGTATCAATCTTTTTATCGATGGGTATTTATTTTCAGCAATAATTGATTGTTTTGTTTTTGGAGACTCACCGTATATAATGAGATTCTTAGCATCAATCCCTTTAATGCCGACTGCATATCTTAATGTCTCAACTATTCTTCCATCGCTTTCACTTTGCGATTTAGAGGCATTTCCATACGTATATACATAAGATAAAGAACATAGAATAAACAAAGCCAATAGTGCTTTTGCTGATCTACCTGACAGCATAGAGATACTAATTCCAAAAAACATAATTGTCGCACAAAACGACATCATCGTTCTTGGAAGTATTACTGGATTCTTGAGCGGCACTAAATGAATAAATGAGAATAGAACTGCAAAAAATGGCGATGCAATAACAATTACTGCTGAGGCAATTGAATATAAGGATACCTCGTTTTTGATAGCACCTCTAGCAATCATTAATGATGAAAGCATAGAAAGCACCACTGATGCTATAAGAATATATCCATATATGTAATTAAGCTCAACAATCATGCTTGCAAAGTTTGCTGTGTTTTTTATCGCCGCAGTAATTGACTCGGCTGTTAGTGGTAATAGCTCTGAGTGGTTTTCACCATAAAAACCCACAACAAAGTAAGGTGATATGAGTTTTGTGTATATAATGAATGATGTTAAGAACTGAGCCACCCTCTTAATTAGGGTCAAGATGTTGTCAAATGACCTTTGGCTTGATTTTGTTTTTATGCAAAATTCTAAAATTGAAAGTGTAAAAAATACACCAATAGTAGCCTGGTACGTACAAAGCGAAAAAATTACCAGCAAAGCACCAATAGCTAATGCTTTAATGTCAGTGCTTTTTATTGTAAATGCTAAAATGATAAATGACAGTGATGCAGCCATGGTGACCGAGTCATATCTAAACGACATATTCTCTATCATAAATGGGCTGCACATTACGCTGACTGTGAGCATGAATATAACTTTGGTATCAGTTATTATTCTGATTGATTTTACATACTTAAACACGCTAAAGGATATCAGTAACACAGATAGTATTAGTGTTAACGGGAATGTGTCACCAGCTAACCCACCAAGCGTTATAACTTTTAATATTAAATCTGATAATGGCCTTCCAATCTGTGACCATCCTAAATCACCCCATATAGAACGCCTTAAGTCATCTATGTAGAATTGTCCAGATAGTATTATTGGAAGCACATAAAAAAATGATGCGACCAAAATTGCGATAAATAACATTCGCTCTTTTTTGTCAATCGTAAAAATTCCCATCACTATTTTCTCTTTGTTATATATCTTGGTCTGCTTTTAACTTCAATATAAATTCTACCGATGTACTCACCAAGAACACCAATCCCAATAAGTTGAATACCCCCCAAGAAAAGTATTGATACAAGCAGTGACGGATAGCCAGGAACGCTGTTGCCGAAAAATAACTTATCAACAATCATCCATGCCCCATACAGGAATGACAGACCTGCGACAAAAAGCCCAATGTATGTCCACATGCGTAAAGGGAAAGTTGAGAACGAGGTGATACCTTCAAGAGCCAGGTTCCATAATTTCCAGCCATTGAACTTAGAGTCACCGGCCACACGTTCGGCGCGGGCATACTCCACAACGTCAGTCTTACCACCAACCCAGCTAAGAACGCCTTTCATGAACAAGTTACGTTCTGGCATTAACTTAATATTTTCCACAACCTCACGGGACATGAGACGGAAATCCCCCACATTCTCTTCGATCTGCGGGTTGCTGATCTTGTTGTGTAACTTGTAGAACCATTCTGCGGTCTTTCGTTTTAGCCTTCCATCCGTTGAACGATCGGTGCGTTTAGCCAGAACCATATCAGCGCCAGTCTGCCATTTCTCTATCAGATGCGGGATAACTTCAATGGGGTCTTGTAAATCGACATCGATAGGGATAACAGCATCACCTGTTGCGTGATCAAGCCCGGCAAACAAAGCTGGCTCCTTGCCAAAATTACGGGTAAATGACAATGGCATGACGAGCGGATCGGATACAGCAAGCGCATTGATAATTGATTCCGTTGCGTCTTTGCTGCCATCGTTGATGAATACTATCTCAACTTCATGTTGTTTTAATTCGTCGAATTCCCGAACCGTTTTGTAGAAAATCGGTATCGTGGCCTCTTCATTGAAGACCGGAACGATCAGAGAGATTTTCATTTAGCATCCCTAAATACTATGAATTTTGAGTAGATAAATCCCGCGATCAGGCTGAAAGCCGAGAACGCCACAAGCGTTAAAATCGGTGGTGCCTTGAGTTGATCTGCAATAAACCCAGTGAGCATAGCCATAACCCCCATGAATACGACGAACGCAATGTAACGCCCGGTCGTAGCCTGAGCGTTGAAAGTAAACTTTGCATTAGCGAAGAAGCTAAAAGTTACAGCCACGCAAAATGCCGTAACATTGGAAATGGCCTGGCTGGTGCCAAAGACGTGAAGCAAACCAGCAAAGCATAACCAATGAATCGCGGTGTTCACTACACCAACCGAAACATATCGACTAAATAGCTTTAACATATGAAAAATCAGCAGATTCTGAAAGGGTGAAAGTGTATCACCAACGATTGAATTGATCGATAGCAGTACTTGATTACTGTACTGTTTATATATACAGGGGGTTCATGAAGTCTCTCCAATGACTTCATGAACCCCCTGAGGTATGCTAAACGTAGTGTCATAGGGTTGGGGAGTTTAAAAAACATGAAAGTGAAAATCATGGCAGGTTTGCTGCTGGGTTCTGTGATGTTTTTAGGCTTATTTTTCTTCGTAGAGCAGTCTCCGAAAAAAGTAAATATGTTAGTTGTCGGTTACGGACAAAGTTTAATGACTGGAATGGAGGGATGGCCAGCATTAACGACCAAGACTAGTGTTGATAATGCATTTATGATCGGTGATTCGGTCAGACCAGATTCAAGGAGATCACAACATTACAAACCTGTTGGTAATTCCGTTAGGCCATTAACTTCAACCGTTCAGCAAGTGGATGACTCATCTAAGTTGGTTAGTCCAGAGTATGTTAGTAAGCTAAAACGAGGGGCTATCAACGAGGGTGAAGAGCCTATAGTTGGTGCAGTTACTGCGTTTTCTGGTTTTAGAATCAACTCCTTTGAGTCAATTTTTGGTATGAATGCCGGGGTTTCAGGTTCAGATATACTACAGATTTCAAAAGGAAGTGGCTATTATAAAAGGTTTACCGATGCCGTTAAAATATTTAACGCCATTTCCATTAATGAAAAAAGAGATCCAGTTGTCTCTTCTATAGTATTTATGCAGGGCGAAATGAACTACATGCCCACATATGAAAATGCACCTCAAGATTATAATAGATACTTATCCGCTTTAAAAAAACTCCACAATAATATGTTGAGCGATGCGGTATCAATTACGAAACAGAAAGATAAACCATTATTTTTCATGTATCAAACAGGTGGTAGCTTTTCCAGGGATACAAACGATTTATCTGTTGGCATGGCTCAACTTGATTTTTCCAATACAAATGATGGGGTCTATATGGTTGGACCGACATACCAATACCCAGATAAAGGTGGGCATCTGGGACCAAATGGTTACCGATGGTTTGGTGTACAGATAGCAAAGGTTATGCATCAGGTTGTCGACAAAGGGGTAAACTGGAAGCCATTGCAACCACTATCCGTCTCCTTATCTAATGATACGGTGGTTGTAAGGTATAATGTTCCTTACCCGCCGCTAAAGTTCACGGAAGCATACGTGAAGTATGATCCTGTGATGTACGATGATAAGGGCTTTACACTATATGATAGCAGCGGTCGCGTTGATATTTCATCCGTAGAAATTACTTCACAAGATGAAATAACAATTACTCCAGTTCGTAAGATTACTGGTCCTGCAAAATTGTTTTATGCCGACAAGTCGTACCATAATGGAAACGGCAATGTTTCAGACAGTGACGATACAGTATCTCCATATAAATACGAATATAAGGAAGGTAGCGGGCAATACCCTGAATCAAATATTAAAGAACTCGTAGATAAGCCATATCCCTTAAATAATTTTAGTGTGGCATTTTGCTTGCCAGTTACAATGTAATTTAGCATTTATAAAAACGATGTATGGCATGATAATTTTAGGATAACTGTGATTTAAGCTGCCGCACCAGAGCCTGTGTGGGGATCGGGCCAGGTCTCGGGCGCGGCCAGTTTGCGATCGTTCGACAGAGAGCACCAGTCGCCGATGATGTTCCACAAAACTAAATTTCACCTCACGCCAGTTACTTACCGTGTTGTACTTCTAAGAGACTTGATCGCTGCCATTGATACAATAATACTGTATATATAATCAGTATCAATTAAGGTGATTATCATGCAGTTTTTCACGCCTACAGATCTACGCCATGTGGCGCTCCCAATGTTTAGTGACCTTGTGCAATGCGGGTTTCCTTCCCCTGCTCAGGACTATGTTGAGTCGCGTATAGACCTTAACGAATTGCTGGTGAGGCACCCAAGCGCGACGTATTTCGTGAAGGCCACAGGAGATTCTATGCGTGATGCCGGAATCGGCGAAGGCGATTTGTTGGTAGTCGACAGTTCACGAAAAGCAGGGCATGGGGACATTGTCATTGCAGCGGTCGACGGTGAGTTCACAGTTAAGCGCCTGTTGCTGCATCCTGCTGTCATGCTCAAGCCTGAAAACTCTGTGTATAAACCAATCATGATTGGAAGTGAAGACAATCTGGAGGTTTTCGGCGTCGTAACTTACATCGTGAAGTCTGCTGGCTGAGTATGTTTGCACTCGTAGACGTGAACAGCTTCTATGCGAGTTGTGAAACGGTGTTCAGGCCAGACCTAAAAGGAAGGCCGGTTGTCGTTCTCTCTAACAATGATGGCTGTGTTATTGCCCGTTCAGCAGCAGCGAAGTCCTTTGTTAAAATGGGGGAGCCCTATTTCAAACAAAAAGAGACTTTTCGCCGTCACGGCATCGTCGCGTTCTCCAGTAACTATGAGCTTTACGCTGATATGTCGAATCGCGTAATGACAACGCTGGAAGAAATTAGTCCCCGCGTCGAAATTTACAGCATAGACGAGGCATTTTGTGACATGACTGGCGTGCGAAACTGCCGTGATCTTACTGAATTTGGCCGGGAGATCCGCACTACAGTATTACAGCGTACACATCTCACCGTCGGTGTCGGTATTGCGCAGACAAAAACCCTCGCGAAACTGGCTAACTATGCGGCAAAGAAGTGGCAACGACAGACTGGTGGTGTTGTTGATTTATCGAACGTGGGCCGGCAGCGTAAACTGTTAGCTGCGCTGCCAGTTGGCGAGGTGTGGGGTATAGGGCGACGCATCTCTAAAAAGCTGGAGGGGATGGGCATCGAAACTGCTCTTGACCTGGCTGACACAGATATCCGGTTTATCAAGAAGCATTTCAATGTTGTGCTCGAAAGAACGGTACGCGAGCTGCGTGGTGAGCCGTGTCTGGAACTGGAAGAGTTTGCACCAGTAAAGCAGGAAATCGTCTGCTCACGCTCCTTCAGTGGTCGTATCACTGATTACGAAGAGATGCGTCAGGCGATTTTCAGTTACGCCAGCCGGGCGGCGGAGAAGCTGCGCGGCGAGCATCAATATTGCCGGTTTATCTCCGCGTTCGTGAAGACAAGCCCGTTTGCACTGAACGAACCGTATTACGGCAACAGCGCCTCTGTGAAGCTTCTGACCCCGACGCAGGACAGCCGGGACATTATCGGCGCGGCCACGCGATGCCTGGATGCTGTCTGGAAAGATGGACGCCGTTACCAGAAGGCAGGCGTTATGCTCGGCGACTTCTTCAGCCAGGGGGTGGCACAACTCAACCTTTTTGATGATAACGCGCCGCGGCGCAATAGCGACAAACTGATGAAGGTGCTGGATCATCTCAACACCAAAGACGGCGTAGGTACGCTCTACTTCGCCGGACAGGGCATACAACAGCAGTGGCAGATGAAGCGGGAGATGCTCTCACCGCGATACACCACTCGATATGAAGACCTTTTGCGTGTGAAGTGAAAAAAGTGTCTGTCGTGAATTGTATCTGCCCGGCATAGCCCATCAATGTGTCTAATCTTTATTGGTTTTCGGTATGGATTTTGGGGGCGGATTTGGGGGCAAATAGTTGGTTAGGGGTAATTTTAGGGGCGATAAAATACCTGATATTGTCTGCTATTGTCCGATAACTACATTCCCCAACTTCTTGATATTGTTATAAATGCATGTTTCTCAAACTGTTTATTTTTTTCATTCGCAGTCTAACGCTGATTATGTTGCGGCGGGGATAAACATTTCGTAAACCGGGGGGAGAGTTATGCCGGATGAGTCTCCGGCATTGGGGGCGCTGAATATCGGCCGGATAAGATGCGTTAGCATCGCTATCCGGCAGGGGGGATTACTTCAGCTCGTCAACCATAGTGATGGCGCGGCCAATATAGTTGGCCGGGGTCATCGCCTTCAGGCGCGTTTTCTCTTCTTCCGGCAGGGCCAGACTGTCGATAAACTGCTTCATGCCTTCGGCGTCAACACGTTTGCCGCGCGTTAACTCTTTCAGCTTCTCGTACGGTTTCTCAATGCCGTAGCGGCGCATTACGGTCTGGATCGGCTCTGCCAGCACTTCCCAGTTGTGATCCAGTTCATCCAGCAGACGATCGCGGTTCACTTCCAGTTTGCTTACGCCTTTCAGGGTGGACTGATACGCGATCAACGCATAGCCAATACCGACGCCCAGGTTACGCAGCACGGTGGAGTCCGTCAGGTCGCGCTGCCAGCGGGAAACCGGCAGTTTGCTTGCCAGGTGTTGCAGTACGGCGTTAGCCAGCCCCAGGTTGCCTTCGGAGTTTTCGAAGTCAATCGGGTTAACCTTGTGCGGCATGGTGGAAGAACCAATTTCACCCGCGATGGTTCTCTGTTTGAAGTGGTTGAGCGCGATATAACCCCAGACGTCGCGATCGAAGTCAATAAGGATGGTGTTAAAGCGCGCGACGCAGTCAAACAGCTCTGCGATGTAGTCATGCGGTTCAATCTGTGTGGTGTACGGGTTCCACTGAATACCCAGCGACGTCACAAACTCTTCGCTGAAATGGTGCCAGTCCACTTCCGGGTAAGCGGCAATGTGGGCGTTATAGTTACCGACCGCGCCGTTGATTTTACCAAGGATTTCCACCTGGTTTAACTGGCGGAACTGGCGTTCCATACGGTAAGCCACGTTAGCCATCTCTTTCCCCATCGTGGACGGCGTAGCCGGTTGACCGTGGGTACGGGAGAGCAGGGGAATGTCGCGATACTGAACGGACAGATCTTTTACCGCGTCGATCAACTGACGCCAGTACGGCAGGATCACTTCGTCGCGCGCGGTTTTCAGCATCAGCGCATGAGACAGGTTGTTGATGTCTTCAGAAGTACAGGCGAAGTGGATGAACTCCGAAACCGCATGCAGTTCCGGGATATCCGCCACTTTTTCTTTCAGGAAATACTCAACTGCCTTCACGTCGTGGTTCGTCGTGCGCTCAATGGTTTTGATACGTGCGGCATCTTCTTCATTGAAGTTCGCGACGATCGTATCCAGGAAACCGTTTGCGTCGGCAGCAAAAGCAGGAACTTCCTTGATCGCTGTGTGCGCGGCCAGTTTTTGCAGCCAGCGTACTTCAACCTGTACACGGAATTTCAGCAAACCGTATTCGCTGAAAATCCCGCGCAGCGCGCTGACTTTATCGCCGTAGCGTCCATCGACAGGGGAAACGGCGGTCAGTGAGGATAATTCCATAGATTACAACTCCGGGGTTAAATGAGCAAGAATTTGTTTTGCCTGAGTGGTCAGGCGATTACGAGAAAACATTAATTGCAGGCGGCCACCGCCGACCTGGTGCCAGAGCACTGCGGCACGGATACCGGCCAGAAGCGAGGCGCGAACTTTTGCCTGCACCTGCGGGCTTTGCAGCACGGCGGGTGAGCCCGTCACCTGAATGCGCGGCCCCAGTGGGCTGATGACATCGACATAAATACCGGCCATCGCGCTCATCAGCGTTTCTGATTGCAGGTCAAAATGGTCAAGCTGACGCTGTAAGCCGTTAATGCGCTCGCCCAGCATGTCCAGCGCGCCTTTGGCGGCTGACAGTTTGCGCTCCAGCACCATCAGGCTCAGCGTATAGCGCGTCAGCTCTGCGTTCAGCCCCTGGCGGCTACTGGCATTCAGGACGCCGAGCAGGGTTTCCAGACCGAGGCGAAGGTTCGCTTCGCTGCCGCCGAATACGCCCAGCGTAGAGCTGGGGTTCATATCGATAACGCTGTTCAGTGAAACGTGTAGCGCATCGGCATCACAGTGCCCCTGGTGCGCCAGCTGTTGCACCAGGCGTGCTGACTGGCAAATACCTGCCAGTGCGAGGGTGATGTCATAATAATTCTTTGCCACGATCACTGCTTCCTTGTATCAGTTATAGAGAATAATTATACCGGCAGGGGCAGGCGCTGCTCGATAATACCGCCGCCGAGGCACACTTCTCCGTTATAAAAGACAGCCGACTGACCCGGCGTTACTGCGGCTACCGGCTCATCAAAAATCACTTCAATGCGTTCGTCATCCAGTGCTTTCACGGTGCACGGAATGTCGGTCTGGCGGTAGCGGGTTTTCACCGTGCAGCGTAGGGTGCCGCTAAACGGTTCGCGATCGACCCAGTGAAGCTGTTGGGCAATCAGGCCGACGGACATCAGACGTGGATGCTCATGACCCTGAGCGACAACCAGAATGTTGTTCTCGACATCTTTATCGACCACGTACCACGGATCTTCGGTGCCTTCTTTGGTGCCGCCGATACCCAGACCTTTACGTTGGCCCAGCGTGTGGTACATCAGCCCCTGGTGCTGACCGATTTCGTCGCCGTCTACGGTGATAATTTTTCCTGGCTGCGCCGGGAGATAGCGACCGAGGAACTCGCGGAATTTACGTTCGCCGATAAAGCAGATGCCGGTAGAGTCTTTTTTCTTCGCGGTGATCAGACCGAGGTCTTCGGCAATTTTGCGTACCTGCGGTTTTTCCAGCTCACCGACCGGGAACAGGCTTTGGGCGATCTGCTCATGGCCGAGTGTGTAAAGGAAGTAGCTCTGATCTTTGTTACCGTCGAGCCCGCGCAGCAGGCGGCTTTTGCCGTCCACATCCGCGCGACGGACGTAGTGACCGGTGGCGATATAATCAGCGCCCAGGTCCTCAGCGGCAAATTCGAGGAAGGCTTTAAATTTGATCTCTTTATTACACAGAATATCCGGGTTCGGCGTACGGCCCGCTTTGTACTCTTCCAGGAAGAGTTCAAAAACGTTGTCCCAGTATTCTGCGGCAAAGTTTACGGTATGCAGTTCAATGCCAAGTTTGTCGCAAACGGCCTGCGCATCAGCCAGGTCGGCTGCCGCTGTGCAATATTCCTCACCGTCGTCCTCTTCCCAGTTCTTCATGAACAGGCCTTCTACCTGGTAGCCCTGTTGTTGCAACAGCCAGGCGGAAACGGAGGAGTCGACACCGCCGGACATGCCGACGATCACTTTTTTTGGGCTTTCTGACATTGGAATACTCACGACATTGAACTTCAAGGCGGCGTATTCTATCACGCAGCCCTTTTACTTGACACCCTCTGTAAACGGCCAGTTAAATTCGCCAATGATCGCCAGCGGATAACGTTGCCCGTTCTGCCAGCAACGAATGCTCTCGGCAACCAGCGGCGAACGCAGGTTGGGGGCGTTGAGGATCGCGTCGGCGCTGACCCAGCGACAGCAGTCAATGTCGTTGTCGTGAGGTTCAGTGGCGCACATCCTGGCAAGCTCAATGGAGAACAGGAAACGCAGGAACGGCGTGTTGTCCGGCGCGATCCATTGATGCAGACGAATAAAGTGCTGGGGTTGCGCGGTAATCCCTGTCTCTTCCCAGAGTTCGCGCGCGGCGGCTTCCACCAGCGTTTCGTCGGCTTCCAGGTGTCCGGCTGGCTGATTCCAGAGCGCTTTGCCGTTAATGGTCTCTTCCACCACGAGGAATTGACCTTCTGCATGGACGATGCAGGCGACGGTGACGTGCGGTTTGAACATGGTTTTTCCTTAATCGGTAGCGTCTCGCCATTCACCGTTGGCAAGATTATCCAGCGTGTAGTTGCCCATTGCGTAGCGGATCAGTCGCAGCGTAGGGTAGCCGACGTGCGCCGTCATACGCCGTACCTGACGGTTACGGCCTTCATATAAGGTCACTTTGAGCCAGCGGGTGGGAATACTTTTTCGTTCGCGAATCGGCGGCGTTCTCGGCCACAGCCATTCGGGTTCGTCCACTACCTCAATGCCCGCAGGCAGAGTGGGGCCATCATTGAGCGTCACGCCATTGCGCAGGGCTTCCAGCGCTTCTGCGGTGGGTTCGCCTTCAACCTGAACGTAATAAATCTTACCGGTACGTTTGCCGGGCTGCGTCAGACGAGCCTGCAATGCGCCATCGTTGGTGAGCACCAGAAGACCTTCGCTGTCCCTGTCCAGACGACCTGCTGCATAGACGCCCTGGACAGGAATATAGTCTTTTAATGTGCTGCGCCCGGCCTCATCCGTAAATTGCGGCAAAACATCGTAAGGTTTATTGAACAAAACCACGCGTTTTGGCTGGTTTTCTTTCCGCCGCTTAGTGACTTGTCGTGAGCTGAATCGCTCAACCCGGTGATTTCTAAAAGAAGTTTTTTGCATGGTATTTTCAGGGCTTATCAATTGCCGCATTATAGCCTAATAACGAGTGTCTTTCATGGCAGCAAACAATAGGGTAGTATTGACACGCTCATTACAAATCATTAACAAAAAAGTTGCTCTAATGCATCCGTGTCGCAGGACGCAAACGCACATGCAGCGTGATGACAGACGAGCAAACCAGAAGCGCTCGAAGGAGAGGTGAATGGAAAGCAAAGTAGTTGTTCCGGCGGAAGGTAAGAAGATCACCCTGCAAAACGGCAAACTCAACGTTCCTGAAAATCCGATTATCCCGTTCATTGAAGGCGACGGTATCGGTGTTGATGTAACCCCAGCCATGCTCAAAGTGGTCGATGCCGCTGTCGAGAAAGCCTATAAAGGCGAGCGTAAAATCTCCTGGATGGAAATTTACACCGGTGAAAAATCCACTCAGGTTTATGGCCAGGATGTCTGGCTGCCTGCTGAAACTCTGGATCTGATTCGTGATTACCGCGTGGCCATCAAAGGCCCTCTGACTACCCCGGTCGGCGGCGGTATTCGTTCCCTGAACGTGGCGCTGCGTCAGGAACTCGACCTGTACGTGTGTCTGCGTCCGGTTCGTTACTATCAGGGCACCCCAAGCCCGGTTAAACACCCTGAACTGACCGACATGGTCATCTTCCGCGAAAACGCTGAAGATATTTATGCAGGTATCGAATGGAAAGCCGACTCTGCGGATGCCGAGAAAGTGATCAAATTCCTGCGTGAAGAGATGGGCGTGAAGAAAATTCGCTTCCCTGAACACTGTGGTATCGGTATTAAGCCGTGTTCCGAAGAAGGAACCAAACGTCTGGTGCGTGCGGCGATTGAATATGCCATCGCTAACGACCGTGATTCTGTGACCCTGGTTCACAAAGGCAACATCATGAAGTTCACCGAAGGCGCGTTTAAAGACTGGGGCTACCAGTTAGCGCGTGATGAATTCGGCGGTGAGCTGATCGACGGCGGCCCGTGGGTCAAAATCAAGAACCCGAACACCGGCAAAGAGATCGTGATTAAAGACGTGATCGCCGATGCGTTCCTGCAACAGATCCTGCTGCGTCCGGCTGAGTACGACGTGATTGCCTGTATGAACCTGAACGGCGACTACATCTCTGACGCTCTGGCTGCGCAGGTTGGCGGTATCGGTATCGCGCCGGGCGCGAACATCGGTGACGAGTGCGCGCTGTTCGAAGCGACTCACGGTACTGCGCCGAAGTACGCGGGCCAGGATAAAGTTAACCCGGGCTCCATCATTCTGTCTGCTGAGATGATGCTGCGCCACATGCAGTGGTTCGAAGCCGCAGATCTGATCGTCAAAGGGATGGAAGGCGCGATTGCCGCGAAGACCGTCACTTACGATTTCGAACGTCTGATGGAAGGCGCTAAACTGCTGAAATGTTCAGAGTTTGGCGACGCGATCATCGCAAATATGTAATCCAGTTTCTGGGTTAAACAAGAACGGGAGCCTGAGGGTTCCCGTTTTTTATTATTAGCATTCGAACTTGTTTTTTGAATGTCGAACCCGCAGAGGATTAAGACGATACTTCGCAAGTCTCCAGACGGGGAAGATGCGCATCTGCCAGTGGCTCAGACGTTTAGCCCATCAGCGAATATGGCTACGGAGCATTGTGCAAAACGGGCATGAACAACCTGGAACGGGTGAAGCATCACAGGTTCCCAAAAATGTTGTCTGCGGCTCAGTACCATGCTGACTGTAAAAACTTCCCAGAATCTTACTTTCGAGTGTGCGAACGTTATCAGGAGCCGTACCGGGTACTACGTTGGGCGGCGATTTGAATGCCAGACAACTGAACGACGAGGCAGCCAGTGATATGGCGAATATGTTTCTGACTTTCATCTGATGATTACCCTTTTCACTAAAAGTTATGTAATAACATAACATCAATTGTGCTTAATGAATAGACCTGAAATTGTCCGATCGGTCACGTGGCGGCGAAAAGGTAAATGACGTTTTTACGACCTCGCGGTGAGCAGGGGATAAGTCGCAAAAAATGACAAAACGACTTTTTCGTCTTTTTATAGACTTTTTGTGCTAACCGGGGCTTTAGTTTTCCCCTCTTTGTAATAGTCAGATAGCTAACACCGCAGTTATCAGTAAACCGGAACGTATTTTACTCAATGACGAGACTCCCAACATTTTCATTCGCTTTTTTTCATCCTCGCTACTGGCTGCTATGGCTGGGTATTTTCTTCTTACGATGTGCTGTTTTGCTGCCTTATCCCATTCTGCTCAGGCTTGGCGCTTGTTTGGGGAGAGTGGCCATGCGCGCATTGCCTCGCAGGGTAACAATAGCCCGTCGCAACCTGGAACTTTGCTTTAAGGCGTTACCTGCGAAGGAGCGTGAGAAATTACTGATTAAAAATTTTGAGTCGGTAGGCATGGGGGTACTTGAAACCGGTATCGCCTGGTTCTGGTCAGACAGGCGTTTACGCAAATGGTTTACGGTTACGGGTTATGAACATATGGAAAGTGCGCGAGCTGAAAATAAAGGCGTGCTTCTCATCGGTATGCACTTTCTTACTCTTGAACTTGGGGCGCGCATATTTGGGATGCTCAATCCGGGCATTGGTGTATACAGGCCGAACAATAACGCGCTGTATGACTGGTTGCAGACGCGAGGACGTCTTCGCTCAAATAAAACCATGCTCGATCGCTATGATTTAAAAGGCATGATACGAGTGCTCAAACAAGGTGAGATTGTCTGGTATGCACCTGATCATGACTATGGCGCTCGTAACAGCGTGTTTGTTCCTTTTTTTGATGTTCCCGATGCGGCAACTACCGCAGGCAGTTATATGCTTGTCAGAAGCGCGCGCCCGGCGGTTGTTCCTTTTGTCCCCCGACGCCGAGCGGATGGAAGAGGGTACGACCTGATCATCCTCCCGGATATCGGCCATGAACTGTATGACGAGGGCAAGGAAACCGTTGCGACCAGAATGAACCGGGCGATTGAACGCGCAATCAACCTGGCTCCTGAACAATATATGTGGCTACACCGTCGCTTTAAGACCCGACCAGCAGGCAAGCCGGCCCTGTATGGGAAGAAGGAAAACGCGATTGAGAGTAACGGCGAATAGCTCGCTTCCTGGTTTCAAACCGCCTCCGGGTGGTTACTGGTCAATAATGCCGTCATAAACCTGTCATGTGTTCGTGCTATTGGGAATTTAGTCATTCATTTTCTGCGGTCAGGGGAGGTGAAAATGGGCACGGAACATGAACGCATTCGGTCAGTATTAACGGGGCTGCTTATCGCGCTGCTGATGCTGCTTGTCATGGCCGGGTGGCCTTATCTTGTGCGTATGATCTCCGGTTATATCGCCGGGTATCTGTAAATATGCACCTGAGGATAAACAAGAACGGGAACCTGTCAGTTCCCGTTTTTTTATGTCAGTAGAATGGCGTGTTGTGAGAGTGACGACTCTGCACCTGCAATCACCAGCCAGGCAGCGTACCCCCGACACTCCACTCTTCGGAGCCAAAATCGGGTTTCTCGCCTCGGATCACACGGTTTCTTTCTTCTTTTGTCGGTTTATGGGTGGCGGCGCGGCTGGGAAGTTTCCCGGGAGTTTTTACGCAGCCGAATCCCTGACAAATTGGGCTGGCGGAAGAGGGCGCGGGTTGTACTTCTGAGTCGACACAAGCCGTCAACAATACGATTGAAATCGTGCCGGCAACTCTCTTTATGTTCATAAATATCCTTTTAATGTTTAACGACTCACATGCCCTTTTCCCTGAGAGCATGAATACTCTGGCAAAAAAAGCCCGCAACAGAGTGCGGGCAAAATCATACTGGAAGCAATGTGAGCAATGTCGTGCTTTCAATACCTGTATTAGGCGCTAAGGTATTTACAGCAAGAGAATGATAACCATTATCATTTAATGATTCAACCATTCGTTTCATAAGGCTGTTTTTATCGGGGGGCATTCATCAGAAAACAGGTGTGATACAAGAACGGGAGCCTGTTGGCTCCCGTTTTCGCCAGGGTTAGCGAGCGGTATTAGCGTACAACCAGAACAGGGCAGTTTGCATGGCGAACAACGGCCGCAGCAGTTGAACCCAGCAGATAGGTGCTGAAACCCGGTTGATGCGACGCAATGATAATCAGGTCGGCTTCTACCGCATCCGCCAGTTTGAGGATCTGATCTTTGGGCGGGCCGTAGACAACATGGGACTGGCTCCTGCCCTCGGGGATATTGAATTGTTTAACAATTTCCTCCAGTTTGACGGCGGCCTTTGACTGAAGACCGCTTCTATCCGGGAACTCGCTGGAGTAGGCCAGACCCAGTGAGGCATAGAACGGGACAGAAGGTATTACGGCCAAAAAATGCACCTTTGCGGTTTTAGCATGCGCCTCAACCTGCGGGATGATCTGACGGGTCAAGCTGGCTTCTGAGATATCAATCGGCACCAGAATAGAACGATACATATTCACCACCTCCTGTTTGTTTTATCTCCACCTTAAGTGTACTGGACTTATCGGTTGTATAAGAAGTAATCAGATCAAAGTTATGTGAACGAGTCCGCAAGTCGTAAGAATGTAGACACAAAACGTCCACCAGAAGGTGTTACCGACATGATGGCTGTCAGGAGAATGATTTTTACCGTGAATATCGTTATGAAGCAGTAATGGGTTCCGTTTTACTTTATTTCATTGTATATTTATTTATATAACGACGGGGTGTTTTCTCTCTCTTGAATCGCCATCTTAATTATTTGAAACTTTCTCCTGATATTTAATTTAATACTGGTTTAAATATCTATATAATACAGTGTAACTTGCTGTGTTTTAACGATTTTATACTCATATATTCCGTTGTTGTGTAATCTGCGATCCCCTTCAAATTTACTTGCATGCTAATTCTTATTCACATCCACGCTTGATGGATATCAATAATTAACCTGCTCGGTCTAATTATTGTCTACCTCTAAAAGGGTAGTTGTCTGACGAGAATGAAGAATGAGAAAAATAAATAAAACCATTTTATGGACGATGCTGCTTTGCATCGTTCTTGGCGCAGTAATTGTTTTAGCGGGGCAATGGACGTTACATAAAACATCGAGCACTGAATTTTGTCTGTCTTGCCATACGATGCAGGCGCCTTATGAGGAGTATACGGGCTCGGTTCACTTCCAGAATCAGAAGGGGATTCGTGCGGAATGCGCGGATTGCCATATCCCGGAAGGCGGAGTGGATTACCTGGTAGCCAAGCTCCTTGCCTCGAAAGATGTCTATCATCAGTTCATCACCAAAAAAATCGACACGCCAGAGAAGTTTGAAGAACATCGTCTGGAGATGGCGCAAACCGTTTGGGCGCAGTTGAAAGCCAGCGACTCCGCAACCTGTCGTAGCTGTCATAGCATGGATGCGATGGATCTTGACGCGCAAAGCGCTGATGCCCGCAAAATGCACCAAATGGGCATTCAGGAAAAACAAACCTGTATTGATTGCCACAAAGGCGTCGCCCACTTCCCACCCGAAATAACAATGGACGACAGCGCCCTCAAAGCGCTTGAGGCCCAGTCTGCATCCACCCCCGCATCTGCAAAAACGCTCTATGCCGTAAGCAATACCGCACTTGGCGATCTGGCAACGGTCTATCCGGCCACGCAAATGCATGTCCTGAAATCGACGGAAACGTCACGGCTGGTGGAGATCCGCGGGAGCCAGATGCAGGGGAGCGAGCAGGTTATTTACTACGCGGCAGGCCAGCGGTTGATCCTTGCCAGTCTGAGTGAGAAAGGGCAGCAATCACTCCACATTCTCTCTGACTGGAAAAAAGATGATTACGGTAACGCGTGGCGGGATGTGGCGCTACAGGGCGAGTGGAGCGGCTCTGCGCTCGCCAGCCGCGAACCGATGTGGGACTACGCGCGCAAACTCGACAATGTGTATTGCGCAGGCTGCCATGCGCCGATTCCTGCGAAGCATTTTACCCTCAATGCCTGGCCCTCTGTGGCGAAAGGGATGGGGGCTCGTACCAACATCAGTGAAAACGAACTGGATATCCTGAGCCGTTACTTCCAGTACAACGCGAAAGACATGCATGAATAGTGATAATACCAGGAGAAATCATGAAACTCACAAGACGTGACTTTATCAAGACGGCTGGAGCGGCAACCGGGACTATGGCGATTTCTTCGGTGATCCCAATGCCTGCCTGGGCCGAAAACCAAAATGGCGGCGCCATCCTGACTGCCGCACGTTGGGGGGCCGTATATGTGGAGGTTAAAGACGGCAAAGTTGTCTCTTCAAAAGGCGCATTACCTAAAACCATACCGAACTCATTGCAGCAAACCGCGCCGGATCAGGTACATACCAACGTCCGTGTAAAATACCCAATGGTGCGTAAAAGCTATCTGGAAAATCCAGGTAAAGCGGACGGTAAACGGGGAAGCGATCCCTTTGTGCGGGTGAGCTGGGAACAGGCGCTGAAACTCATTCATGAGCAGCATAGCCGTATTCGTAGCAGCTATGGCCCGTCCTCCATTTTTGCGGGTTCCTATGGCTGGCGCTCCAGCGGCGTCTTGCATAAAGCGCAAACGTTGCTGCAACGCTATATGAGTATGGCCGGGGGATATGCAGGCCATACCGGGGATTATTCCACCGGGGCGGCGCAGGTTATCATGCCATATGTTGTGGGATCGGTTGAGGTATACGAACAACAGACGACATGGCCGATGGTGCTTGAGCACAGCCAGGTGGTGGTGCTGTGGGGGATGAACCCGCTCAACACGTTAAAAATTGCCTGGAGCAGTACGGATGAACAAGGGCTTGAGTATTTTAATCTGCTGAAGAAATCGGGAAAAACCGTTATCGCGATCGACCCAATGCGCTCAGAAACCATTGAGTTTTTTGGCGACAATGCAACGTGGATCGCCCCGCATATGGGAACTGACGTGGCGATGATGCTGGGGATTGCGCATACGCTGGTGAAAAAAGAGCGTCACGATAAAGCGTTCCTGGAAAAATACACCACCGGTTATCCGCAGTTTGAAGAGTATCTGCTCGGCAAGAGCGACAACGTTGAGAAAACCGCTGAATGGGCATCCGGCGTCTGTGGCGTACCCGCAGAACAGATTGAGAAACTGGCGGAAATTTTTGCCAGCAACCAAACCATGCTGATGGCGGGCTGGGGGATTCAACGTCAGCAATACGGTGAGCAAAAACACTGGATGCTGGTGACGCTGGCCGCGATGCTGGGGCAAATTGGGACGGAAGGCGGCGGTTTCGGTTTCTCCTATCACTATTCCAACGGCGGGAACCCGACGCGTACCGGTGGTGTACTGCCTGCGATATCGGCGCAAATTGAGGGGGGATCGTCGGCAGGGAACGACTGGGCGGTATCGGATGCGGTGGTGAACCTGCCTGTGGCGCGAATTGTGGAGGCGCTGGAAAACCCGGGAGGAAAATATCAGCATAATGGTAAAGAGCAAACCTTCCCGGATATCAAAATGATCTGGTGGGCAGGCGGCGCGAACTTTACTCATCATCAGGATACCAACCGCTTAATCAAAGCGTGGCAGAAGCCCGAGCTGGTGGTGATTTCCGAGTGCTACTGGACGGCGGCGGCGAAACATGCCGATATTGTTCTCCCGATCACCACATCGTTTGAACGTAACGATCTCACGATGACCGGAGACTACAGCAACCAGCATCTGGTGCCTATGAAGCAGGTGATTGAGCCGCAGTTTGAGGCCCGTAATGACTTTGACGTCTTTGCTGATTTAGCTGAGATGCTCAAACCCGGCGGCAAAGCGGTCTATACCGAAGGTAAAGATGAGATGGCGTGGCTGAAGCAATTCTACGACGCCGCGCAAAAGGCGGCTCGCGCTCAACGTGTGGCAATGCCTCAGTTCAATGCGTTCTGGCAGCAGAATAAGCTGATTGAAATGCGCGAGAACGAAAAGAACAACAAGTATGTGCGTTATGCCGATTTCCGCCATGATCCGGTCATGAATGCGCTCGGTACGCCAAGCGGTAAGATCGAGATCTATTCAAAAACCATTGAAGGTTATCACTACAAAGACTGTCCGCCTCATGCTTCATGGATTGAACCGGATGAGTGGAAAGGGTCTGCGGATAAGGATCAGCTACAGTTGCTGACCGCCCATCCGGCGCACCGTCTGCACAGTCAGTTGAACTATGCGTCGTTGCGAAAAGAGTATGCCATTGCCGATCGCGAGCCGGTGACGATTCATCCAGATGATGCGAAGGCAAGAGGCATTGCCGAAGGCGACCTGGTACGCGTATGGAATGGTCGTGGTCAGGTTCTGGTCGGGGCGCACGTCAGCGATGGGATCAAGCCGGGGATCATCTGTATCCATGAAGGCGCCTGGCCTGATATCGAGAATGGCATCTGTAAAAACGGCGGCGCCAACGTGCTGACGGCGGACATCCCGACGTCAAGGCTGGCGAACGGCTGCGCGGGGAATACGACCCTGGTATACGCAGAGAAATTTACCGGCGAAGCCCCAACGCTCACGGTATTTGATGAGCCAGAGATTGTCACTCTGTAACGCCGGGGACTGTCAGTTTGTTGGAATAAGCGGGAGCCTGTGTGCTCCCGTTTTTTATGCTTCTCATTCAGAGTTGAATTAATGGTGATGTTATATTATAACATTTTATCTTTACGCACTGATTGAGGGTGATATTTTGGCGATTCATTTTGAAAAATTAGCAGTAGCTCTGGGAATGCTTCTGGTTAGCGGACACGCGCTTGCGCATGGGCACCATTCACATGGCGCACCGCTAACGGAGATGGAGCAAAAGGCGGCAGAAGGCGTTTTTGACGATAAAAACGTGAAGGACAGGGCGCTAACGGACTGGGACGGTATGTGGCAGTCTGTTTATCCGTATCTGGTAAGCGGGGAGCTTGATCCGGTATTTAAAAAGAAAGCGGAGAAAGATAACAGCAAAACGGCCGAGGAGATTAAGGCCTATTACCGTAAAGGCTACGCCACCAATGTGGATACTATCGGCATTGAGAATGGTGTCATGGAATTTCACACCGGTAATCAGGTTGAGTCCTGCCAATACGATTATGCCGGACACAAAATCCTGACCTACGCATCCGGTAAAAAAGGCGTTCGCTATCTGTTTGAGTGTAAAGATGCGAAGAGCAACGCGCCTAAATATGTGCAGTTCAGCGATCATATTATCGCGCCGCGTAAGTCGAGCCATTTCCATATCTTTATGGGGAACACTTCCCAGCAGGCATTGCTTGAAGAAATGGATAACTGGCCAACCTATTATCCGTACCAGCTGAAGGCCGAAGAGGTCGTCGACGAGATGTTGCACCACTAAGATGTTGTCATTATGGCGGGTCCGGCAGGACCCGCCATCGTGTTGCGACGGTGTCCCAAAAGAGCGATATCTGTCATAAGTAGGGCGCCTTTGCCGGTAAATATCATGATATAACGCAACGCTATGATTTCCCTTCCCATCATTCAGTTCATTCGTTAGCATATTGTTTCGCAGTAAAGCGTATCTGTTTTTTTCAGGAAGAGGTTAACGTGTTCGCAGAGTATGGAGTTCTGAACTACTGGACGTATCTGGTTGGGGCCATTTTTATCGTGCTGGTGCCGGGGCCTAATACGATATTTGTGCTGAAAAACAGCGTCGGGCGAGGGATGAAAGGCGGGTATCTCGCCGCCAGCGGCGTGTTCATTGGCGATGCGGTGCTGATGTTTCTGGCGTACGCGGGCGTCGCAACATTAATAAAAACAACGCCGGTGCTGTTTAATATCGTTCGTTATCTCGGCGCTTTTTATCTGCTGTATCTTGGTGCGAAGATTCTTTACGCCACGCTCAAATCGAAAGGGAGCGAAGTGGCGCATGATGAGGTTCCGTTTGGCGCAATCTTTAAACGTGCCTTAATTCTGAGCCTGACCAATCCCAAAGCTATCCTTTTTTACGTTTCGTTTTTCGTCCAGTTTATTGACGTCAATGCGCCGCACGCGGGGTTGTCATTTTTTATCCTGGCGACAACGCTTGAAGTGGTGAGCTTTTTCTATCTGAGCTTCCTGATTATTTCGGGCGCTTTTGTAACGCAGTACATTCGCACGAAAAAGAAACTGGCGAAGGTGGGGAATTCCCTTATCGGTTTGATTTTCGTTGGTTTTGCCGCACGTCTGGCGACGCTTCAGTCATAACGCCATCAGGCCCGCGCACTCTGTGGGCCTTCCGTTTTTACTTTTTACTTAAAGATGATGCTCACCGCCACGCGCGACGGAAAAAAATAACCAATAAATGGTATTTAAAACACATCTTATGAGGCGTACCCTTTTTACAGCAGCGATTCAGTAAGATCGCTGGTTGTTACTGGAAGAGGGAATAAAATGCTTCAAATTCCACAAAATCATATCCATACACGCTCCACTCCGTTCTGGAATAAAGACACCGCGCCAGCCGGAATTTTCGAACGCCACCTTGATAAAGGAACCCGACCAGGGGTTTATCCTCGCCTGTCGGTTATGCAGGGGGCGGTCAAATATCTCGGATACGCAGATGAACACAGCCCGGAACCGGAAAAAGTGATGATCATTGAAGCCGGTCAGTTCGGTGTTTTTCCCCCGGAAAAATGGCACAACATCGAAGTGATGAGCGACGATACCTACTTTAACATCGACTTTTTTGTTGCACCGGAAGTGCTGATGGAAAGCGCCAGCCAACGAAAAGTCATTCATACCG
The DNA here is from genome assembly GCF_030333435.1 of Citrobacter sp. CK191. Taxonomy (NCBI): domain Bacteria; kingdom Pseudomonadati; phylum Pseudomonadota; class Gammaproteobacteria; order Enterobacterales; family Enterobacteriaceae; genus Citrobacter; species Citrobacter sp. CK191. Next base: position 289,528 of record NZ_JAOWFX010000033.1, read on the forward strand.
GGAAGGAGTAAATCATGGGCAAAGCGACCTATACCGTTACCGTAACCAATAACAGCAACGGTGTTTCAGTTGATTATGAAACTGAAGCGCCGATGACACTGCTGGTCCCGGACGTTGCGGCAGAAGTGGTGAAAGATCTGGTGAACACCGTGCGCTCATACGACACCGAAAACGAGCACGACGTTTGCGGCTGGTGATCCCGTTCGGGAAGTCTGCGACCACGATTTTTTAACCGTTACGCTAAACCGCACAGCGCTATCACGACGCTGGGCGGTTTTTTTTCGCCTGATATCAGCATGTACCTGACAACTGAAATTAATTGAAAAGAAATATTAAGGAAACCTTAAGAACATCGCATTGTTTGTTAATGCTCTGGCATTCATAAAATATATGATTGAGCATCAAACACTGAACAGAAAATGACCACCATGAAATTTGATACTCGATTAACCTCGTCGGCTCTCGTCCTTGCGCTTGTTGCGTTGGTTATTCCTTTCACTGCGAACTGGCACGTACCTCTGCTAAATGGCGTCGTGGTGTTATGGATTGAAAATGGGCAGGCGCTATGGCTACTGTTTGGTGCGCTATTTACCGCCTGGTATATCAGGCCGTTGTCTCGCCCTGACGGCGCAAAGCAGTTTTGGCTTTGGGCGGTGGTGTGGTGGCTGGTGTTGTTAGGGCGAAGCACCAGCTGGGGGCGCGACTATTTTCCTGACCATCCCAAAATGATCTTCCGGGGGATTTCCGTTGTCCTGATCGCCGCGCTTGTGCTTCCGGTATTGATCTCAAAGACTTTGCGCCAGGAAATTGCGCGTCGGCTGCGTGAAGAATCCCTGCCGCTGTGGTTGCTAACTGTTACTGCCTGCGCGTTTTTAATTTCCGATACGGTGGAGCATCATCGGTTACTGGCGCCGCTGTTCCTGCACAGTAAGCAATACACCGATTTGATTGAAGAACTGTATGAATTGCCGTTCATGATCGGGCTTTTTTTGGTTACGCTGACGTTTATGAAACGCGATAAACAAGATGAATATATTGCGTTGCAGACGGCGGAACCACAGCATGCGGAATATTGAGGTTCGCTGATGAAAACGCCCGGGTTCCTTTTCCCGAACCCGGGCTAACAGGCACAACGCGGCTTATGCAATTGTCTCGCATAAACGCGACTTCATATCGCTGTACGATTGGGCAGCATGGTTTTCCGCCCAGCGCTGATCGGTAATGGCTTCGACCTTCACGGCGCAGTATTTGGTTTCAGGCGTTTTCGAAATCGGATCAAGATTATCTTGAGTCAGTTCATTACATGCGCCTATCCACCATTGATAGGTCATATAGACCGTTCCCTGGTTAATGCGATCTGAAACATCGGCCCGGCTGATGACTTTACCGCGACGTGAACTCACCCACACCAGTTCACGATGACGAATCCCCAGTTTTTCCGCGTCGTTCGTGTTGATTTGCACGTTGCCAGGTTCATCTGCCAGCGCCTGTAGCGCAGCGCAGTTGCCGGTCATTGAGCGGCAGGAATAGTGTCCCACTTCGCGAACGGTACAGAGTACCATCGGGAACGCATCATCAGGAACTTCCGCCGGAGCCCGCCACGGTGCGGCGAATAACTTGCCTTTGCCGCTGGGCGTATCAAACTGACTATGTGCGTAAAGATACGGTGTGCCGGGGTGGTCAAGATCCGGGCACGGCCACTGCACATGCCCCATATCGCCCATTTTCTCCCAGGTGACACCGTAGAAAAGCGGACACAGTTCGCGCATCTCATCCCAGATGTGCTGGTTACTTTCATAATGCATCGGGTAGCCCATTTCGGTCGCCAGCAGACTGATAATCTCCCAGTCGCGCTTCACATCTCCGGTGGGGTCGATGGCTTTTTCAAACCGCTGGAAGCCTCGGTCGGCACAGGTGAAGACGCCTCCGTGTTCGCCCCATGAGGTCGCGGGCAGGAGAACATCCGCCATTTCTGCCGTTTTGGTCATGAAAATATCCTGCACCACGATAAAGTCCAGCGCCTCGAAACCGGTCCGCACCAGCCCCAGGTCGGCCTCGGTTTGCAGCGGATCTTCCCCCATGATGTAGTAGGCTTTAATTTTGCCTTCCATCGCCAGGTGCGGCACCTCGGTAATACGCGTGCCGACTTTGTCATCCATCAGGCTGGCATCGATTCCCCAGGCTTGCGCGAATTTCTCTCTGGCGGCTGCATCCGTCACGTCCTGGTAGCCGGGGAACTGGTTAGGCAGAACGCCCATATCGCACGCTCCCTGGACGTTGTTCTGACCGCGTACCGGGCCGACGCCGACGTCAGGACGCCCCAGATTGCCCGTCAGCAGCGCCAGGCTCGATAAACCGCGCACGACGTCGACAGCCTGACCAAACTGGGTCACGCCCATTCCCCACATGACCGTGGCGGAAGGGGCGGCGGCGAACGTTCGCATCGCCTGACGCACCTGCTGGGCAGGGACGCCGGTTAAATGTTCGACGGATTCCGGGGCGTAATCTTTTACGGTCTCCCGGTAGGCCTCCAGTCCTTCCGTGTGCTTTTGTACGTACTCCGTGTCGTAAAGGTGTTCATCAAGCAGAACGTAGCCAAAGGCGTTAACCAACGCCATATTGCAACCGTTGTTCAGTTGCAGGTGCTGATCGGCAATACGGGCGGTTTCAATGCGCCGGGGATCGCACACAATAATTTTGGCGCCGTTCTGCCTGGCCTTAATGACTCTGCGCGCGACAATAGGGTGAGAGTCTGCGCAGTTATAGCCGAAAATCAGCAGGCATTTGGAGTTCTCTATATCGCTGATGGAGTTACTCATCGCCCCATTACCCAGCGTCTCCTGCAACCCGGCGACGGAAGGGCCGTGGCATACACGGGCGCAGCAATCGACATTGTTGGTATTGAGTACGGCGCGGGCGAATTTCTGCATGACGTAGTTGGTTTCATTCCCTGTCCCACGGGAAGAGCCCGTCGTCATAATGGCGCGGGGCCCAAAGGTTTCTTTAATGGCGGATAAGCGTTGTGCGGTATAGCGGATCGCTTCATCCCAACTGACGGGGGTAAATTTTCCGCCTTTTTGATAGCGGATCATCGGGCGGGTCAGACGTGGCGTCAGAAGCCGCGTGTCGTTAAGGAAGTCCCAGCCATAGTAGCCTTTCAGGCATAACTGGTTCTGGTTGGTTACACCCTCTGCGCCTTCGGCACGGATAATTTTGTTATTTTCAACAACAAGCTTGAGCTTGCACCCGGCCCCACAGTACGGGCACACACTGGTGATTTTTTTCATCAATAACAGACCTGTTAAAAGCTGAAATAGCGCGAATTGTAGTCGAAGCCGACGCGCGACATGGCGCTGGCTTCGGTTTGTCGTAGCGACGGGCTGTTAAAGCACAAACCGTGCCAGAAACAGAAACTCAGGCGCGGCGGGGCTTGTCTGCGAAAAGATGAAGAAAATGACAGCGGATTCGTCATAAATGACGAGTAAACGTCAAAAAAAAGCCCGCACTCAGTGAGGCGGGCAAAAATACTGGAAGCAATGTGAGCAATGTCGTACTGAATACCTGAGTGATTTGCTCAACTATTCAGTAATGAGAAAGATAATCTTTATCATCTAAACTTGCAACCCCAACTTTTATGGGAGTAAATAAAAAATAATAAAAGTGACATTTATCACAAATTTCAATTCTCTGATGATGTGCTATTCTTTTTAACGGCGAGTAAACCGCTAACGTACAAACATAAGTGAGGAAAAAATGGGCATTATTTCATGGATTATCTTTGGGCTTATTGCAGGTATTCTGGCGAAGTGGATTATGCCTGGTAAGGATGGCGGCGGGTTCTTCATGACGATCATCCTGGGGATCGTCGGTGCCGTGGTAGGGGGATGGATCAGCACGTTCTTCGGGTTTGGCAAAGTTGACGGCTTCAACTTTGGCAGCTTTGCCGTAGCGGTTATCGGCGCGATTGTCGTTCTGTTTATCTACAGAAAAATCAAAAGTTAAGCGAAGTAGTTCGTAAGACGAAAAGGCTACCGTTGGTGGCCTTTATTATTTTGATAAGCCCGTTACCACCAGCCCAGTTTGGTTCCTGCCACCGCGATAATCGCGATGCCAATCATGATGAGCGTCGTTTTCTTCATCGTTACGCCCCCGGCGTGGCGTAGCCGCCGATGAAAAACCATGCCAAAAAAGTCACCGCCGTAATGAAAATCACGACAGGAAAAATAATGCCTAACTTCATGCTATCACCCGTTCTCGTTATAGGAAGACGAGTAAGGATAGCAGGGCGTCGTGCGTGACAAAAGATGTTTTAACGTCACGCTTTTCATTCTGATACGTATCGCAAGAAAACATGGAGATACAACGGCAGGCGGGTTAACCTGTCGGGGTGTAATGTTAACGGGAGTTCATATGAGATTCATGTTTGTCGCGCTGCCGTGCGCGTTGGCGCTCTCCGCCTGTTCGTCGTCATCCCAGCCCGAGGCGCCGAAACCCCCGCAAATAGGTATGGCAAACCCGGCTGCCGTCTATTGCGAACAGAAGGGCGGTACGCGAGTGCCCGTTCAAAGCCCGCAAGGGGTACGCACGGAATGCAAACTACCCGGCGGAGAAGTGATCGAAGAGTGGGATCTCTGGCGCAGAGATCATCCTGCCAGCGGTAAGTGACACCTGGCGCATCGCTTTGCGCGTGCGCCGTGTTTTGGCGGATTTTGTGTGCGAATCACAATCCGCGTAGCCAGTCGGCCAGGACAAGTGCGTGGTTCTGCTCTGTGTTCTTTGCCGCATATAGCAGGGTCAGCGTCTGCTGGCGGGCAATATCCGCCAGCCGTTTACCTTCCTGCTTTTGTTGGTCGAGTTCACTCCGGTATTGCTCAGTAAAATTTTTGAAATCAATCACTTCAGAGTGAAAGGCCTTGCGTAATTCAGATGAAGGCGTCAGCGTTTTATCCCACTCGTCAAAGGCCAGATCGGTTTTTTTGACCCCTCGCGGCCACAGCCTGTCAACCAGTACACGGTAGCCGTCGCTTTTTTCTGCCGGGTCGTAGACGCGTTTACACTGAATTTTCATCCTTTTCTCTCCTCAATCCAGGCCATGACTTCATTAATCTGATTGCCGGAAAATCGTGCCGCGTCATGCTGACGTAGCAGGCTGTTTCTGAAACGTAGAACGTCATCACTATAGCACTTCGAACCTCCTCAATTTAAGGGATTGTGATAACAGTAAAAGATCGGTAGTCTGAGGTTCCTTATGTTGTCCCTCATTGCATTGACATAAGGAACGCCTCATGGAACTTTCCCCTGTTAAAGACACGCTACGTATTGCGCTGGTGGGTGATTACAACCCCGATATCGTGGCGCACCAGGCCATACCCCTCGCTATTGATGATGCGGCCGCCGTGCTGGAGTTAATGGCGGACTATGACTGGCTGACGACGCCCGACATCAATAGTGACGAAGATTTGGTGGGCTATGATGCCATCTGGGTTGTTCCCGGCAGCCCCTATAAAAATACCGAAGGGGCATTGATTGCTATTCGTTATGCCCGTGAAAACAGCATTCCTTTTCTGGGAACCTGCGGCGGATTCCAGCACGCGATCCTCGAGTATGCCCGCAACGTGCTGGGCTGGCGCGATGCGGCGCATGCCGAAACTGATGCTTCCGGTCGGATGGTTATCGCCCCGTTGAGCTGCTCGCTGGTGGAAAAAACGGATGATATCGAACTGAGGGCGAATACGCTGGTCTCCAAAGCCTACGGGCAGGACGTTATCTCCGAAGGGTATCACTGCAACTACGGGGTATCAGAGGATTTTGCCGCTGAACTTGAGAATGGCGATTTGCGGGTTACCGGGTGGGATGAGGCGGGAGACATCCGTGCCGTGGAACTGGTAACACATCCCTTTTTCGTTGGTACGCTTTTTCAGCATGAACGTGGCGCGCTGGCGGGAAAACCCGTTCCCCTGGTGCAGGCAATGCTGCGAGCCGCACGGGGATAAAAACAAGGGCAGGTCAATGCCTGCCCGTTCGGTTATTTTGCAGCGATCTCCCGATCGCGTCCGGCATAAAGGCCGAATATCGCCATCGCGACCGCCAGAACCGCCACGCCAATTAGCGGGATGTGCCAGTCGCCGTTGGCATCATGAATCTTACCCATCAACGGCGGCCCACATGCCGCCAGCAGATAGCCGACAGATTGCGCCATGCCCGAAAGCGCCGCCGCCTGGTGCGCGGAACTGGCGCGCAGCCCGATAAACGTCAGACCCAAAATCATCGTCGCGCCAGAGCCAAACCCAAACAGAATCGTCCACAGCACCGCCTGTTCCGGCATAAACCAGAACCCGGCCGCGCCGAGAGCGCACATGAGCGATACCAGCGCGGCAATACTGCGCTGATCCTTGAACCGGTGCAGGATGAGCGGAATCAACAGTCCCGGCGCAGCCGTCGCCAGTTGCAGCAGGCCGTGTAGCGATCCGGCCTGCGCTTCACTGTAGCCGTGGCTGATTAAAATCGCGGGCAGCCAGCCGATGATAACGTAATAGATAAGCGAGTTAATGCCGAGGAATAAGGTGACTTGCCAGGCGAGGGAGGATCGCCAGATGCCGCGCGAGTGTAACGCGCGGGAGTTGCTCAGGTTGGCGGTGGCCGTGTTGCGCCACTGCGGCAGCCAGATAAGAAAGGCCAGCAGGGGAAACAGCATCAGCATTAACAGCGCGCCGCGCCAGCCAAAGCCATGCAACGCCAGAGGTACGACCATTGCCGAACCCACCGCTGCTGCGGCGCCCATCGTCAATGAATAGGCACCGGTCAGTTTTGCCACATGCTGTGAGTAATCGCGTTTAATCAGCCCGGGGAGCAGCACGTTTCCCAGCGCGATACCGCAACCAATAATGGCTGTGCCGGTAAACAGGAAGCTGGCAGAAGGCAGCGAGCGCACGGCAATACCGAAGCAAATCAACAGCATGGCGGCAAACAGGCTACGTTCCATGCCGAACCGGCGCGCAATGTTTGCCGCCAGCGGAGAGACCAGCGCGAAAGCCAGCAAGGGAAGCGTGGTCAGGAGGCCCGTTTGTGCGGTAGTTAGCCCGTAATCCGCACGAATCGTCTCCAGTAACGGCGCAGCGCCAGTGAAGGTAACGCGCAGCGTCGTCGCAATCATCAGAATACCGGCAATCAGTAATGCACCGTTTTTGCCACGTAATGAAGGGGAAATAGTCATTGTTTTCTCATATCAACAGGCGAGGCGATACCTTACCGTTTTTACTCTCTGGATCAATCAAGCTAAAATGACAGTTTATCGCTAAAATCGGACAATATGATGATTGGCCTGAGACTGGATGGCTACGAGCCTGACCTTCACCATGATGCGGCTGTGGCCTTTTGCATTCGCGCTCGCGAAGATGAGCTTTTCAGTCCGCTGCATCACCATCGAAAAGGGCAACTGATCCTGGCGCTGCATGGCGCTATTACCTGCGAGGTAGAAAGCGCCATGTGGATGGTGCCACCACAGTATGCGGTATGGGTTCCCGGCGAAATTCCCCACAGTAACCACGTCACGGCGGGGGCGGAATTATGTTTTCTGTTTATTGAGCCGGATGCGGTTGTGATGCCGGATCGCTGCTGTACGCTAAAAATAACGCCATTGTGCCGGGAGCTGATTCTGGCGCTTGCCGCGAGAACGGATATTCAGCGTACCGAGCCAATGACGCAGCGCCTGACACAGGTCTTGTTTGATGAGCTTCCGCAGCAACCACAGGAGCAGATGCAGCTTCCGGTTTCCGGGCATCCCAAAATACGTCAAATGGTGGAGACGATGGCGCGTGAACCAGCCCGCTGGCAAACGCTGGGGCAGTGGGCGAGCCTGTTCGCCATGAGCGAACGCAATCTTGCCCGACTGGTGGTAAAGGAAACCGGCCTGAGCTTTCGTCGCTGGCGTCACCAGTTGCAGCTTATTCTGGCGTTGCAGGCGCTGATTGACGGACACAGCGTGCAGCACGTCGCCCAAACGCTGGGTTATGATTCAACGACCGCGTTTATCACCATGTTTAAAAGGGGGCTGGGGCAAACTCCAGGCCGTTATCTGGCCGGGCTTACTGCTTCCCAATAATCAGCGACACCAGGCCTGCGGCAATGAGCGGGCCGACCGGCACGCCCCGGAACAGCGCAACGCCCAGTACCGTCCCCACCAGTAAACCCGCGACCAGCTGCGGCTGGCTTCCCATCAGCGTAACGCCGCGCCCGCCCAGCCAGGAAACAAAGATGCCAATGGCGATGGCAACCAGTGATTTCCAGTTGACGAAGGAGTGAATGAGCGTAGAGGGAGGCAGCGAACCGCTGGCGATCGGCGCCATGACGCCGATAGTCAGGATAATGATCCCGACGGTCAGCCCCTGTTTCTCAATCCACGGGAAAAACGTATTGAGTGGGGTAACGCGGACAATGATCAACACCAGAATTGAAACGGCGACAGTGGTGTTATGGCTGATAAAGCCCAGCGCTGCCAGTCCAAGCAGGATCAGCAGAGTGACATCAAACATCGTGGTTTCCTTGCCAGAGAAAGATAAGCCTGCTTACTGTACGCGCAAATACGTGAGTGAACAGGCTTTTTTATCAATAACGGCACATTTTCAGGCGAATGCCTGAGGAGAATTTTCCGGGCAGGTCAGGCTTGCTGTCATTAAATTGCCATTAATTCGATTTATCAATAACAGGTGAGCCGTTTTCTCTGTCGCAACGGGGTGAAACTATGAACGATCATATGCTGATTGAAACGCTGATCATTACCTCATCATTTTTCGCTATTGCCGCGGTGATTGTGATTTCCGTACTGGTGCTGGAAAGACGTTTCTGAGCCGTTATTGCGCTCGGCGAAAGTTGACCAGTTCAGGCTGCGCAATGCGCAGGTAATCGTCGGTATTCATAATGACCGATTTTTCCAGCACCCCGGCGTTAAACGCGATTTCGTTGAAGCGCTCGAACAACAGCGGATCGGCCACCAGCTTCAGGTTAGGGTGGAAGCTAAAAGGGGGAATCGCGCCAAAGACGCAGCCGGTCAGCGCATCCACCTCGGCAGGGCTGGCAAGCGAAGCTCTTAGTCCACCGAGATGGTTTGCGAGTTGGGCGAGATCGGCCTGCTGGTCAGCGGAAAGGATCGCCAGGACATGTTGATTGACGCCATTGCCTTTCACTTTACACACCAGCGCTTTTGCCCCCTGGCCCAGTGCGGTGCCGCGAATTTCCGAAACCGCTTCGCACTTACCGACCGCCTCGTGGCTGAGTACACGATAAGTGGCGCCTTCCTGCGATAAAAGGGTAATCAAACGCTGGTGAGCCGTGATTCCCTTAGCGACTTCATTCATCATTCACTCCCAATATTGCGATGAAGTTTTAACGGCAAAAGGGTATCACAAACGTGCATGATTTTGTTGTTTGTTGAGATAGAGTTGCTCATCGGAGGCCTTGTATGCGTCCTGGATCGTATCCTCAGGTTGCATATGATAAAGTCCAGCGGAAAAACTAATCACCTTATCTGGCGCGATGATTCGCAACTTATTGGCAATACGCTCAGGTAAAGTTGTTGCCGGTACAACTGAATCGATAAGAATTACACAAAATTCATCACCTCCCAGTCTTATTGCATAATCTGTTTTACGCACCGATGCTTCAATGGCTTTTGCCAGCAATGTAATTGTGCGATCGCCTTCCTGATGCCCCTGCGTGTCGTTAATGACTTTCAACCTATCCAGATCGATGGCGATAAACGTCACGGAGGTGCCTGTGTTGACCAGTCGCTGCAAACGCTGTTCAAGCTGCGGTGTCAGGATCTTACGGTTATAGAGGCCGGTCATCGCATCGCTGATATTTTCACGATTGACATTATGGTAAAGGCGAAAATGCATTCTGACCATGTTCAGTAACGTAGCGGTAACGAGCAGGTAAAAGGCGAACAGTTTCCATGATGAGACAATAAAATACAGGATGTCGAGAGATAATGTGACACGGATTCCGCCTGGCAGGTCGTGAACATAATTAACATAATTAAAGAGGTTATTTTCACTCTGATGGACAATGATTTTTTTCTCTGAATTCAGGTCGAACAGAGTCGCGTCCAGATAGCGCCAGACCAGTGGACGATCCTGAGTGTAAAAAATATTCTTCAGGTTATCCTGGTTAATATCCACCATTACTATGCCTTTTAACTTTCCATGTAGATAAACGGGAGTTAAAAAACTCATCACATTTTTTTCCGTAAGATCGTCCTGATAAATGCTTGAGAGCACTGTTCGCCCTGTGAATTGACCATCAATATCGTTACGGTTGATTCCCAGTGTTCCTTTTCGCAGAAAAGACCAGTGGTGCATAAAAAATTGTCTGGAGTCAATCAGGTTATAGAAATAGACGTAGCGTTTTTTAATATCCAGATAGTAGTGGAATTTATCTTCTACAGTGCCCAGCCCTTTACCATAATCCTTCTGGTTACGATTCGCGGCCACCGCCTGATCAAAAGCGAACAACAGAGGAGCGTCGTCAGCTACGATCGCGCAGTTTGCCTCGGCGGTTTGCAGTGTTCCATGTAGCGATGGGTTATTATGAGTGGTGAGATTGATGCCGTGGGTATTGCGACCTGTTTCAAATCCGCGGCATAACGCATATTGTTGTTCATCGGATGGCGGTGTTTTGGGCTCCGTGAACGTGCGCATTAAATGAGCTGCAATGCTCTGATTCTGGTACTTGTCATACAAAAATGAAGAGTCTGCCTTTTCGATGATGTAGCCCATATAGGCATTCATCGCCCTGTCACTGGCGATCAATTCATAAGCCAGAAAAGAGGACGTCAGTACAATGACGCTTGCGGAGATAAAGAGCCTGAGCGCTTTATGATGCAATTTCATGATGAATAACAGTTTTCAAAGGGCGACGCTTCAGTTTATCACAGTGGTGATGTTCTCTCTAACAGCGCCTTCGTCCTCTTTTGTGTTGTGAAATAAAAATCATTCTCATACTTCCCCTTTTTCTCTTAATGTTGTATTTATAATGCAACTTATCAGGAAGGAGGTGCGCGATGAGTGCGAATGAAAAAGCGGGCCATACATTTTTAGCAAGCCTGGGCAAAACCCGTCTGCGTCCGGGCGGCATTGAGGCGACGGAGTGGCTGTTCAGCCAGTCTCAGCTGACGCCGGGCAGCCAGGTGCTGGAAGTGGCATGCAATATGGCGACGACCGCCATTGAGTTGGTGCAACGTTTTGGTTGTTCGGTCTACGCCATCGATATGGATAAAAACGCGCTGGCAAACGCGCGGAACAATGTCGCGGCGCACGGGCTGGAAAATCACATCCATGTCATGGCCGCCAATGCCAACAGCTTACCCTTTGCCGATAACAGTTTTGATGTCGTGATTAACGAGGCCATGCTCACCATGTATGCCGACAAAGCGAAAGCAAAGCTGATCGGTGAATATTATCGGGTTCTGAAGCCGGGTGGCCGTCTCTTAACGCACGATATTATGCTGACCAGCCAGAAGCTGGCGGAAGGTGAGCAGAACCAGCTTCAGCATGTGGTGAAATCGAATGTAAGTCCGATGACCAAACAAGGCTGGCGCGATCTGTTGCTGGATTCCGGGTTTGAGCAGGTTTTACAGCAGAACGGTGAAATGTCGCTGATGTCTCCGCGAGGGTTGATTCGCGATGAAGGGCTGAAAGGGGCGCTTAAAATTGTTTATAACGGACTGTGCATCCGTGACAATCGCAGCCGTTTTATCAAGATGTTTCGCTTCTTTAAATCACAGCGCCATCAGTTGAATTACATTGCCTGCTGTTCGGTTAAGGGGAAATAAAGAAAAGCCAGAACACGGTTCTGGCTTTTTACTGACCTGACGGACTGATTTCTAGTCTTTACTTGTCGTACTTTGTTTCTGGAACAGCTCACGGAAGACCGGATAGATATCATCCTGGTCGCGGATATGCTGCATCGCAAAGTTATCAAAAGTCGATTGCAGATGCTCATATTCGCGCCATAAGGTCTGGTGGGCGCGGCGGGTGATTTCGATATAGCTGTAATAGCGCACCACCGGCAGCAGTTTTTTCGCCAGAATCTCATGACACAGCGGAGAGTCATCTGCCCAGTTATCGCCATCCGAAGCCTGCGCCGCGTAGATATTCCACTGCGCCGGGTCGTAGCGATCTTTCACTACCTCATCCATCAATTTCAGGGCGCTGGAGACGATAGTGCCCCCGGTTTCCTGGGAGTAGAAGAACTCATGTTCATCCACCTCTTTTGCCTGCGTATGGTGGCGGATATAGACCACTTCAACGTTCTTATAGGTTCGGCTGAGGAACAGGTAGAGCAGGATATAAAAACGTTTGGCCATATCTTTGGTGGCCTGATCCATCGAGCCGGATACGTCCATCAGGCAGAACATCACGGCCTGGCTGGAAGGGTCAGGGCGCTTTTCATAATTTTTGTAGCGTAAATCAAAGGTGTCGATAAAGGGGACACGGTCGATTTTTGCCCGCAGTTCGGCAATCTCTTTACGTAGCCGCTCCTCTTCCAGCAACTGCGCGGGTTCGCTTTTGGTGATGATGTCCAGGTCGTCCTCAAGCGCGCGCAGCTCCCGACGTTTACCCGCAGTCATCGCCGTGCGGCGCGCCAGAGAGTTTTGCAGGGAACGCACCACGCTGATGTTGGCCGGAACGCCGTTGGAGGTAAAACCCGCGCGGTGGGTTTTATACTCAGTAAGCTGCCGTTGCTGATTTTTTTTCAGATTAGGCAGCGCTAAATCTTCAAAGAGCAGATCCAGATACTCATCTTTGGAAATCTGAAAGACGAATTCATCCTGACCCTCACCATCCTGACTGGCCTGGCCTTGCCCACTCCCGGAACCACCGCCGCCACCTTGTGGACGCTCAATGCGATCGTTCTGTACGAAATGATCGTTGCCGGGGTGTACGCGATGGCGCAAGCCGCCCCGTCCCTGATGAAACATCGGTTCGCTGATGTCATCCGTCGGGATTGAAACGGACTCGCCGCTCTCTACATCGGTCACCGAACGTTTATTAATGGCCTCGGAGATCGACTGTTTAATTTGCGCTTTATAACGGCGTAAGAAGCGCTGGCGGTTCACCATGCTCTTGTTTTTACCGTTAAGACGCCGGTCAATAAACCAGGTCATAAGCCCCCCGTACTGCATTTGCCAACTTACGCTTCATCCTTCAAGTTGTCTCTGCGTTGGCTGTATTCGCTCACCCCAGTCACGTACTTATGTACGCTCCTGGGGATTCACTCATTTGCCGCCTTGATACCTCTTGAATGATTTCGCGTACAAAAGAATTGTTGGCCCGGTAAACGGATAAAATTTTCCGGGCCATTTATGCTGTTAAGACGATTTCCGTACGCGCAGATACCATTCGCACAGCAGGCGAACCTGCTTACGGGTATAACCTTTCTCCATCATGCGGTCGACAAAATCGTCGTGTTTTTTCTGCTCGTCGGTTGAGGTTTTCGCGTTAAACGAAATCACCGGCAGCAGCTCCTCGGTATTCGAGAACATTTTCTTCTCAATAACCGTGCGCAGTTTTTCGTAACTGGTCCAGTTTGGATTGCGACCGCTGTTATTCGCTCTGGCACGCAGAACGAAGTTGACGATCTCGTTACGGAAATCTTTCGGGTTGCTGATGCCCGCCGGTTTTTCGATTTTCTCCAGTTCAGCGTTCAGTGACTCGCGGTCAAAGAGCTGGCCGGTATCCGGGTCGCGGTATTCCTGATCCTGAATCCAGAAATCCGCATAGGTGACATAACGATCAAAAATGTTCTGTCCGTACTCGGAATAGGATTCCAGATAGGCTGTCTGGATCTCTTTGCCAATAAACTCGGCGTATTTCGGGATCAGATAACCCTTCAGGAACTCCAGATAGCGCTCAGCCAGCTCCTGCGGGAACTGTTCGCGCTCGATCTGCTGCTCCAGTACGTAGAACAGATGCACCGGGTTGGCGGCCACTTCGGCATGGTCAAAGTTAAACACGCGGGAGAGGATCTTAAACGCGAAACGCGTGGACAGACCGTTCATCCCTTCATCGACGCCGGCGTAGTCCCGGTATTCCTGATAGGACTTCGCTTTCGGGTCGGTATCTTTCAGGCTTTCGCCATCATAGACGCGCATTTTCGAGTAGATGCTCGAGTTTTCCGGCTCTTTCAGACGAGAAAGAATCGAGAAGCGCGACAGGGTTTCCAGCGTACCCGGCGCGCATGGCGCATGAGTCAGCTCACTGTGATTCAGCAGCTTCTCGTAGATTTTGATCTCTTCGGAAATGCGTAAGCAATACGGCACCTTCACGATGTAAACACGGTCGAGGAAGGCTTCGTTATTTTTGTTGTTGCGGAAAGTCACCCATTCGGATTCGTTCGAGTGGGCAAGAATAATACCGTTAAACGGCAGGGCGGAGATACCTTCCGTCCCGTTGTAGTTACCTTCCTGAGTGGCGGTCAGCAGCGGATGCAGCACTTTAATCGGTGCTTTAAACATCTCGACGAACTCCATGATCCCCTGGTTAGCGCGGCACAGCGCGCCGGAATAGCCATAGGCATCCGGGTCGTTTTGCGCGTGGTGTTCGAGTTTACGAATATCCACCTTGCCGACCAGCGCGGAAATATCCTGGTTGTTTTCATCGCCGGGTTCTGTTTTGGCGATAGCAATCTGTTCCAGAATGGACGGCCAGACTTTGATGACGCGGAATTTGGTAATATCCCCGCCGAACTCATGCAGACGTTTCGCGGCCCACGGCGACATAATGGTGCCGAGATAGCGGCGCGGAATGCCGTACTCTTTTTCCAGAATCTGCGCGTCCTCCTGCGGATTAAACAGGCATAACGGGTGATCGTTTACCGGACTACGCTCACCGTTGGCGCTCAGAACATAAATAGGCACATGCTGCATCAAAGATTTCAGTCGCTCGGCAAGCGACGATTTACCGCCCCCTACAGGCCCCAACAGATACAGGATCTGTTTCTTCTCTTCCAGCCCCTGAGCCGCGTGTTTCAGATAAGAGACAATCTGTTCAATCGCGTCTTCCATGCCGTAAAACTCTTCGAATGCGGGATAGCGAGCGATGACCCGGTTCGAAAAGAGTCGAGAAAGTCGAGGTTCCTGGGCAGTATCGACCATGACAGGCTCACCAATAGCCATCAGTAGCCGCTCTGCCGCGTTGGCATAAGCACTGCGATCTTGCCGACAAGTGGTAAGAAACTCCTGCAGTGTGAACTCTTCGTCCTTGGCAGCTTCATAGCGCTGGCGATAGTGATCGAATATATTCATGGTATGCCGTCCTTTCGTTTTTTAGCACATGGTAAGAGCCGTTCATATGAATAGTAGAGGCTCCCGGAAGAGGTAACTGAACGACGTCTCTACTGATAAACAGCAACTCTCATGCCACAACGCTGAGCAAGAGATCAACGTGCCCGGTGATACACCTTCTTAAAATTAAGCGTAGATGGCATTTGCAAAACTTGCCTGTGCGCATAAATGAATTTCAATGGCATATCAATAACTCATCCGCTAAAAGTGCATGGTTATGTAAAGAAAAGAGATGAAAGTCATCCCGCGTTCATCCGACTGCAAGCAAACTGTCATCCACTATTGAGAAATTAACCGGTTACAGAGAGTGAAACGAATAAGTAAAATAGTTGGGTTGAAACGTATTGGCAGTTACACTTTTGGCGCTAAACATTTGAATAAGGAATATGGATTGTGACCAAACTCAAACTTCTGGCATTTGGCGTGCTTATCGCCACATCAGCTGGCGTAGCGCAAGCTGAAAACGACTTGACGCTGGGCGCTGGCGTTGGTGTGGTTGAACATCCTTACAAAGATTACGATGCTGATGTGTATCCGGTGCCGGTTATCAACTATGAAAGTGATAACTTCTGGTTCCGGGGTCTGGGCGGCGGATACTACCTGTGGAACGACAAAGCGGATAAATTGTCGATTACCGCGTACTGGTCTCCGCTGTACTTTAAGCCAGGCGACAGCGACGATCGCCGACTGCGCGAACTCGACAAGCGTAAGAGCACCATGATGGCGGGCCTGTCTTACATCCACAATACCGAATACGGTTTCCTGCGCACCACGCTGGCGGGCGATACGCTGGATAACAGCAACGGCATCGTGTGGGATCTGGCCTGGTTGTACCGCTATACCAATGGCGCGCTGACGCTGACGCCGGGTATTGGCGTGCAGTGGAACAGCGAAAACCAGAACGAATACTACTATGGCGTTTCGCGCAAAGAGTCCTCGCGCAGCGGCCTGCGTAGCTACGATCCAGAAAGCGGCTGGAACCCGTACCTGGAAATCAGCGCTAACTACAACTTCCTCGGGGACTGGAGCGTTTACGGTACAGCGCGTTATACCCGTTTGTCGGATGAAGTGACCGACAGCCCGATGGTTGATAAATCCTGGACCGGCCTGATCTCAACCGGGATCACCTATAAGTTCTGATTGTGCATTTTTACAGTGCAATTCGTGCATCAAAACAGGGCGCTTGCGCTCTGTTTTGCTTTACGGTGGTGCATTGATGGGGAGGATGCGATGACAGGACGTGGTACATGGGTGAGAATGCCAGCGCAGAGATGTACGCAGACAGCTGCTCCGACAGGTTGCAGGCCGGATAAGATGCGTCAGCATCGTCATCCGGCATCAGTCAACCCTTAACGTTTTGCGACGCGAATTGTTTGCACCAGGCGAGACGGTTTTTCTTCGCTGGCTTTTTGCGGCGCGGTGGCATAAGCCGTTTCCACACAGACAAAGGTTTTGTAGCCATCATCCGGCATGTCGCCCATGCTGGCGGCGAGTGCCGGGCCAGGGTTCCATCCCACAACGTTAATGTTGTGATGGTGGATGACGTCAATGTTGCGGTTCAGCGCATCATCATGGATGACGCTACAGGCTTCCGGGTTCAGGTAAACACGGTCAGTACGATCCGGGAACGTCTGGACGCCGTCTGCCAGCACATCTTCTTTGGCGTCGTTCACTTTATCAATGAAACGGTCGCCAAGACCGCTGACCTTAACTGCGGCGATATCGCCGACGTTAAAGTAGGTGTGCAGGGCAGATGTGGTTTCAAATTCGCCGTGGGCTTCCAGTTCGATCTCACAGGTTTTACCCACTTTGAAGCGCGCAAGCAGGGTGAAATCGTGCGGCCAGTACTGGCGAGTCGCCTCGCTGCTCTGTAGCTCAAATGTCAGTACCGCGCCGTTGTCGTCTTCGTTGTGGGCTTTCAGCGCCCACGGCAGGTTACGGGCAAAGCCGTGAGACGGCAGACCCTGCTGCGCAGAGGGGCCAAACCACGGCCAGCAGATCGGTACGCCGCCACGCAGCGCAACGCCTGTTTTAAACGGCGTGTTGTTGCTCAGCCACAGCACTTCTTCGGCGCCTGCTGGTTTCCAGGAGAGCAAATGTGCGCCCTGGAGTGCAAAAGACGCCTTAACTTGCGGGTGATCGACGACGATCACGTCAAGCTCGTCGAGCTGGCGGCGGGAGAGGACAGGGGTAATTTGTTCGATGACCGGGAGAGCGAAAATTGTGTTAATCATGATGCAATCCTTGGAGTTGAAAACTCTTAGCCATAAAAAAAGGCGACCGGAGGTCGCCTTTTGGGATCAATTTCTCATCTCAACTTATTTGGAGATGTGAGCAATCAGATCCAGAACTTTGTTGGAGTAGCCGGTTTCGTTGTCGTACCAGGAGACCAGTTTCACGAAGTTGTCGTTCAGCGCGATACCTGCTTTAGCATCGAACACGGAAGTGCATACTTCGCCGTTGAAATCGGTAGATACTACGTCGTCTTCGGTGTAACCCAGAACGCCTTTCATCGGGCCTTCGGAAGCAGCTTTGATCGCTTTCTTAATGTCTTCGTAAGAAGCCGCTTTTTCCAGACGAACGGTCAGGTCAACAACGGATACGTTCGGAGTCGGAACGCGGAACGCCATACCAGTCAGTTTGCCGTTCAGTTCCGGCAGCACTTTACCTACCGCTTTAGCAGCACCGGTAGAGGACGGGATGATGTTCTGAGCCGCGCCACGGCCGCCGCGCCAGTCTTTGTGAGACGGGCCGTCAACGGTTTTCTGAGTAGCGGTGGTCGCGTGAACGGTGGTCATCAGACCTTCGATGATGCCGAAGTTGTCGTTGATAACTTTAGCCAGCGGCGCCAGGCAGTTAGTGGTGCAGGATGCGTTGGAAACGATGTCCTGGCCTTCGTATTTGTCAAAGTTAGCGCCTTTAACAAACATCGGAGTGTTGTCTTTGGACGGACCTGTCAGAACCACTTTTTTCGCGCCAGCAGTGATGTGCTTACGTGCGGTTTCGTCAGTCAGGAAGATACCGGTAGCTTCAGCAACTACGTCAACACCAACTTCGTCCCATTTCAGGTTAGCCGGATCACGTTCAGCGGTAACACGGATTTTTTTACCGTTAACGATCAGATGACCGTCTTTCACTTCAACGGTGCCATCGAAACGACCGTGAGTGGAGTCATATTTCAGCATGTAAGCCATGTATTCAGCGTCTAACAGATCGTTGATTGCAACAATCTCAATGTCAGAACGTTTCTGAGCAGCACGGAAAACAATGCGACCGATACGGCCAAAACCGTTGATACCTACTTTGATAGTCATATATTCCACCAGCTATTTGTTAGTGAATAAAAGGTTGCCTGTAAAATTACAAAAACCTTACGCAGCGTCAAGCGGAATCGTGTCAATCATTGCGACAAATCAATCCTCTGTACAAGCTTTGCACGGCTGACTCGCCTCACTCTTCCTTTCGGCTTGAAACCACATGGGGGCGGCGCCCCGAATTTTAAAGGACAACTGAGATAAAAACGTGATTCCGATCACGATTCATAAGCTGCCATTTCGCAAGGATCAAGTTTAGAACAAAAGTTCACACTGGGGTGTTAATGTTTTGTTAGAATCGGTCACGCAATGTGAGTATGGCTAAAGCGAGATGTGAGCAAATGGCTAATCAACCCTCTGCGGAAGATCTGAAAAAAAAGTTGTCCGAAATGCAATTCTACGTGACGCAGAATCACGGTACGGAACCGCCATTTACCGGGCGTTTGCTGCATAATAAGCGTGATGGCGTCTACCACTGTCTGGTCTGCGACGCGCCGCTGTTTCATTCCCAAACCAAGTATGATTCCGGCTGCGGCTGGCCGAGCTTTTACGAGCCGGTCAGTGAAGAATCTATCCGTTACATTAAGGACTTTTCCCACGGGATGCAGCGTATAGAAATTCGCTGCGGCAACTGTGATGCGCACCTGGGACATGTCTTTTCGGATGGCCCACAGCCGACGGGTGAGCGTTATTGCGTCAATTCGGCCTCATTAAGCTTCACCGATGATGAAAACGGCGAACAAACTAAGGGCTGAAAAAACGATTCAGCAAATTATTCCACAGGAGCGGACTTATCATGAATCTTGATGAGATGATCGACAGCATGACGCCGGAAGTTTATCAGCGCTTATCTACCGCCGTTGAGCTGGGAAAATGGCCGGACGGCGTTGCGCTGACGCCGGAGCAAAAAGAGAACAGCATGCAACTGGTGATGCTCTGGCAGGCGCGGCACAATACCGACGCGCAGCATATGACCATTGATACCAACGGTCAGATGGTGATGAAAAGTAAGCAGCAGTTGAAAGAGGATTTTGGCATTGCGCCAAAATCGATTGCGACGCTGAAACTGTAATGTAGCCTTTTTTGTTGGTAGCCTGATGGCGCTTCGCTTATCAGGCCTACAAAGCGATAACCAGTAGGCCTGATAAGCGAAGCGCCATCAGGCAGTAAGAACACCTAACCCTGCGTCTCTTCCCAGTCTGCCAGCGTATACAGCGTGGCGCCAGCGGCCGCCATCTCCATAAAGGCGTGCGCGCTGTCCTGCGGCTGAATATTCACACCACGGCAGCCATCGGTAATCACATTCACCGTATAACCCAGTTGCAGCGCATCCAGCACGGTAAACTTCACGCAGTAATCGGTCGCCAGCCCCATCACGATCAGCGTCTGTACGCCGTTCTCCCGAAGCCAGGCGTCCAGGGCGGTTTTCTGGCGGCGTCCGTTATCAAAAAAGGCGCTGTAGCTGTCCACCTGCGGATTCTCGCCTTTATGGAAAACCGCGTCGATGGCGTTCTGCCTGAGCAGGGGATGCAGGGCCGCGCCGTCGCTATTTTGTACGCAGTGATCGGGCCAGAAGGTTTGCGCTAAACCGTCCAGTTGTCCCTGGCTGTAGGGCTGCGCCTGATGCTGGCTGGCGAAACTGCCGTGTCCGGCAGGATGCCAGTCCTGGCTGGCGATCACTGTGTCGCCGCGCGCTTTACACCAGGCGATAAGACGGTTTGCTACATCCACGGTGCTGTCGCCTTCAGGGACGGCCAGTGCGCCGCCGGCGCAAAAATCATTCTGCAAATCAACCAGCAGTAAGGCCCGGGTCGTCATGAAAAGCTCCTTATTCGTCTGACGTCAGTTCACCGCGCAGATTTTGCGTCATCGCGGTACGAATGGTCTGTGTATCCAGATTCTGGCTTAACAAGTAGTGCAGCTTAGTCAGCGTTGCTTCAACGGTCATATCCGCGCCGCCGATCACGCCCGCATGCGCCAGCGCGTTGCCGGTGGCATACCCACCCATATTCACCTTGCCAGACATGCATTGCGTCAGGTTAACCACCACGATACCGCGTGAACTCGCATCCTCCAGTTCTTTGAGGAACTCTTTGTTCTGCGGCGCGTTACCGACGCCGTAAGAACGTAGGATCAGCGCTTTTACCGGCTGGCGCAGGAAGTTACGCACCACTTCGGCAGAAATTCCCGGATAAATGGTGACGACGCCAATAGGCTGCGGCGTGATTGGGTGAACAATCAGCTCGCCTTCGCCGTGCGGTGCGGGCGGCGTACTTAAGCGACGGATATGAATTCCGGCTTCCAGCAGCGGCTGAAGGTTGGGGGAGGCGAACGCGTCAAAGCCATCGGCATGCGCTTTTGTCGTGCGGTTGCCGCGAAACAGCCGATTATTGAAAAAGAGGGTAACTTCATTGATGGGGTAATTCGCGGCGACATACAGGGCATTCAGCAGATTAATCTGCCCATCGGAGCGCAGCTCCGCCAGCGGGATTTGTGACCCTGTCACAATTACCGGCTTACCCAGATTCTCCAGCATGAAGGAGAGCGCCGAGGCGGTGAACGCCATCGTGTCCGTGCCGTGGAGGATGACAAAGCCGTCATAGTCGTTGTAACGCACTTTAATGTCTTCTGCGATATGCTGCCAGTCTTCCGGCGTCATATCGGATGAGTCCATCAGCGGGGCATATTCATGAATGGTGAAGTCCGGCATTTCCGGGCGGTGAAATTCGGGCATCAGCGCCAGCTGGCGCTGGAGATGGCCTGATACCGGAATGTAACCCTGTTCCGAGCGCTGCATACCAATCGTACCGCCGGTATAGGCAACGTAAATCGATTTCTTCTGCATGGCAATGTTCTTACGAAGTGAAGTCTCTTATATTGCCGGAGGCGGTTGCACCTTATCCGGCCTACAAATTACGCGAAACTCGTAGGCCGGATAAGACGCGATAGCATCGCCATCCGGCAATGGCAATTTAGCGCACGTTCGCGCAGGTCAGGCAGAACGCATAACGGTTTTGCGGATCGTTAAAGGCAGCCAGCTTATCACTCTCTGCTTTTACCGCGCTGGCGGCTGTCGCCAGCGGCGCCGGGAGCATCGCCTGAATGGCTTCCGGCAGCATTGCGCGCACGGAGCCGGACATGCTGTCCATGATTCTGTCGAAGAATGTCGGTTCATCCTGATAATACTCAAGATGCCATTGCTTCAGTTTAGCCAGCTCTGCGGCTTTGGCGATGGCGTCGTCAAAGTCACCCAGACTGTCTACCAGACCATTCGCTTTTGCATCCTGACCGGTCCAGACATGCCCCTGCGCGATTTTATCAATCTGCGCCGGGGTGCTCTTACGCGCATCGGCAACCAGCGTGATAAAGCGTTTGTAGCCATTCTCAATGCTGAGCTGCATCATCTGCTGCACTTCAGGCGGCAGCGATTTGGTGACAGAAACGTCCGCCAGCGGCGAGGTGGCGACGCCATCGGTATGCACGCCGATCGAATCCAGGCTGTTCTCAACGGTGTTGATAACGCCAAAGATGCCGATTGAACCTGTCAGGGTGCTCGGGTTCGCCACAATGTAGCTTGCCGGGGTGGAGATCCAGTAACCGCCAGATGCCGCCATTCCGCCCATCGACACCACAACCGGCTTGCCTGCGGCTTTCGCAGCGGCCAGTTCGGCGCGAATGACTTCAGAGGCGCTGACGCTGCCGCCGGGGCTGTTTACGCGCAGCACAATCGCTTTCACTTTTGGGTCCAGGCGCGCATCGCGGATTTGCGACGCCGTCGTGTCGCCGCCGACGTTGCCCGGTGTTTCTTCACCGTCCATAATCGCGCCATTGGCGAACACGACGCCAATACCGTCGCCGGTATCGGCAGGCGTTTTCAGCGAATAATCGTAATAGCTGATGGCCCGATAGTTGTTTTCTGCTTTGCTCCAGCCAAACTGTTTGGTCAGCGCTTTTTCCACTTCGGCGTTAGACGCCAGCGCATCCACCAGTTTGTTGTCGAGCGCGTATTTCGCGGTATCGCCATCCACTTTGCTCAGCCCGTCGAGCATAGCCTGCGCGCCAAGGAAGACCTGCTGCGCGGGGATCTGACGGTTCGCCGCAACGGTGTTCAGGTAGTTTTGCCACAGCTCGCCAATCCAGCGGCTGTCCGCTTCGCGCGCGGCAGGCGACATATCATCGCGGATAAACGGTTCCACGGCGGATTTATAAGTGCCGACGCGGAAGACGTGCGTGGAGACTTTCAGCTTATCCAGCAAGGATTTGTAATACAGGCCGTTGGTTGCGAAGCCGTGCAGATCGACCGTACCCTGCGGAGAAAGCCAGATTTTATTGGCGAAGCTCGCCAGGTAATATTGCCCCTGACTGTAGCTGTCGCCTACGGCAAAGACCGGCTTGCCGCTATCGCGAAATTCGCGCAGTGCTTTCCCGATGTACTGCATGGAAGGCTGATCGGCGCCCGCGAAGTTTTTCAGATCCATCACGATGCCGGTGATATTGCGATCGTCTTTCGCCTGACGAATGGTGTTGACGATATCAAACAGTGAGTTTTCTTGCAGGCGGTCAGAGCTGGCGCCAAACAGCTGTCGGCCAATGACGCCCAGGCGGTTGGTGCTGGACGGTTTATCGACGATCACGCCGGAAATATCCAACAGCAGCGCGCCGCGTGCAGTTTGTTGGCTGGTATTGCCATCGCTAAGCTGCATCCAGATACCGACGCCCACCAGAACCAGAAAGATGAAGAACAGGTTGAGCACCAGTTCCCGGACGAAATTCAGCAGTCGCCATGTCCACTTAAAAAATCCGGCAATAAATCGCCACAGGGTTCGCATGTATTCTCCCTACCAGATTAACATTCCGCTATCTCCGTCATACTCAGAGAGAAAGCGTATAAGATGTGGGTATCGTAATGACCAGGCAGGCACTTGTCAGCAGGAATCACTGCCTGTGCTGTAACTAAATCCCCTCTCGTGTTAATTTTGTGAATAAATATCATTGCTGGAGTTAACCAAATGGACGCACTCGAATTACTTGTAAACCGTCGTAGCGCCTCTCGTCTGGCCGAACCCGCGCCTGCGGGTGAACAGTTACAAAATATTCTGCGCGCGGGCATGCGCGTACCCGATCACAAATCCCTGCAA
The DNA here is from genome assembly GCF_030333435.1 of Citrobacter sp. CK191. Classification (NCBI taxonomy): domain Bacteria; kingdom Pseudomonadati; phylum Pseudomonadota; class Gammaproteobacteria; order Enterobacterales; family Enterobacteriaceae; genus Citrobacter; species Citrobacter sp. CK191. The sequence goes on from NZ_JAOWFX010000033.1 coordinate 313,320, forward strand.
CCCTGGCGTTTTTTTGTGATTGAAGGTGAGGGGCGTGAGCGCTTCAGCGCTGTTCTGGAGCAGGGCGCCATTGCGGCGGAAGGCGATGAGAAAGCGATAGAGAAAGCGCGCACCGCGCCATTTCGCGCGCCGCTGATCATCACGGTGGTGGCGAAATGCGAGGAGAACCACAAAGTGCCGCTGTGGGAGCAGGAAATATCAGCAGGATGTGCGGTTATGGCGATGCAGATGGCGGCGATTGCGCAAGGCTTCAACGGCATCTGGCGCAGCGGCGCGTTAACCGAAAGCCCAGTGGTTTGCGAGGCGTTCGGCTGTCGCGCACAGGATAAAATTGTGGGCTTCCTCTATCTGGGCACGCCGCAGTTGAAAGCGTCAACGACCATCAGCGTACCGGACCCGACGCCTTTCGTGACGTATTTCTAAGCGTCATGGCCCCGGCAGGCGGCTTTTTCGGTGAGCGCCTGCCGATTATTCGGCAAAACTGTCTGGATTATGAGCAAAGACGCCGGAATTCAGACACTCTCTCTTACCACGTCATGGAATGAGCGCTACCATAGCCCGATTGCAATGACAGGAGATGTCCATGAGCGAGCACGCTATTCGTTTAACGCAATACAGCCACGGAGCCGGTTGCGGTTGTAAAATTTCCCCTAAAGTGTTGGAAACCATCCTGCACAGCGAGCAGGCGAAGTTTGTCGACCCGAACCTGCTTGTGGGCAATGAAACCCGCGATGACGCGGCGGTATATGACCTGGGTAATGGCACCAGTATCATCAGCACCACCGACTTCTTTATGCCGATTGTCGATAATCCGTTTGATTTTGGCCGTATTGCGGCGACCAACGCCATCAGCGATATCTTCGCGATGGGCGGCAAACCGATTATGGCGATCGCCATTCTGGGCTGGCCCATCAACAAACTGTCGCCGGAAATTGCCCGGGAAGTCACCGAAGGCGGGCGTTTTGCCTGTCGTCAGGCGGGTATTGCGCTGGCGGGCGGGCACTCTATCGACGCGCCTGAGCCCATTTTCGGTCTGGCTGTCACCGGCGTGGTGCCGACCGAGCGCGTGAAGAAAAACAGCACCGCGCAGGCCGGATGCAAACTGTTCCTCACCAAGCCGCTGGGCATTGGCGTGTTGACCACCGCCGAGAAAAAATCACTGCTCAAGCCGGAACATCAGGGGCTGGCGACAGAAGTGATGTGCCGGATGAACATTGCGGGGGCGTCGTTTGCCCATATCGACGGCGTGAAAGCAATGACCGACGTGACCGGTTTTGGTCTGCTGGGGCACCTTAGCGAAATGTGCCAGGGCGCAGGCGTGCAGGCGCGGATCTGCTATCAGGACATTCCAAAACTGCCGGGCGTCGAAGAGTACATTAAACTTGGCGCAGTGCCGGGGGGGACGGAACGTAATTTCGCCAGCTACGGCCATCTGATGGGCGACATGCCGCGCGAGGTGCGTGATCTGCTGTGCGATCCGCAAACGTCTGGCGGTCTGCTGCTGGCGGTGACGCCGGAAGCGGTAGAGGAAGTGAAAGTCACCGCGGCGGAGTTTGGTATTGAACTGACGGCGATTGGTGAACTGGTTGACGCCCGTGGCGGTCGCGCCATGGTAGAGATCCGTTAATTCGATGCGGTTGTTTATTGCCGAAAAGCCGAGTCTGGGCCGCGCCATTGCGGATGTGCTGCCAAAGCCGCACCGCAAAGGCGACGGCTTTATCGAATGCGGGAATGGACAGGTGGTGACCTGGTGCATCGGCCATCTGCTTGAACAGGCGCAGCCGGACGCGTATGACGGTCGTTATGCGCGCTGGAATCTGGCCGATCTGCCGATTGTGCCGGAAAAGTGGCAGCTCCAGCCACGTCCTTCCGTGACGAAGCAGCTCAATGTCATTAAGCGCTTTTTACATGACGCAAGCGAAGTGATTCACGCGGGAGACCCGGATCGCGAAGGGCAACTGCTGGTGGACGAGGTGCTGGATTATCTGCAACTGTCCCCGGAAAAACGCCAGCAGGTGCAGCGTTGCCTGATCAACGATCTTAACCCGCAGGCGGTGGAGCGTGCGATTTCCCGGCTGCGCGCCAACAGCGAATTTGTGCCGCTGTGCGTCTCCGCGCTGGCGCGTGCGCGCGCCGACTGGCTGTATGGCATTAACATGACCCGCGCGTATACCCTTCTCGGGCGCAACGCGGGCTACCAGGGCGTGCTCTCGGTAGGGCGTGTTCAGACACCGGTTCTCGGGCTGGTGGTTCGCCGCGATGAAGAGATCGAGAACTTCGTCGCCAAAGATTTCTTTGAAGTGAAAGCGCATATCGTCACGCCAGCTGAGGAGCGGTTTACCGCCATCTGGCAACCCAGTGAAGCGTGCGAACCGTATCAGGATGAAGAGGGGCGTTTGCTGCATCGTCCGCTGGCGGAGCATGTGGTAAATCGTATTAACGGTCAGCCCGCGATCGTCACCAGCTATAACGATAAACGGGAATCAGAATCTGCCCCGTTGCCGTTTTCGCTGTCGGCGTTGCAGATTGAAGCGGCGAAACGCTTTGGCCTGAGCGCGCAGAACGTGCTTGATATCTGCCAGAAGTTGTACGAAACCCACAAATTAATTACCTATCCGCGTTCCGACTGCCGCTATCTGCCGGAAGAACATTTTGCCGGACGCCATGCGGTGATGAATGCCATTGGCGTACATGCCGCGGATTTGTTGCCGCAGCCGGTGGTTGACCCGGACACGCGAAACCGCTGCTGGGATGATAAAAAAGTTGACGCTCACCACGCGATCATCCCGACTGCGCGCAGTTCATCAATTTCCCTCAGCGACAATGAAGCGAAGGTGTACAACCTGATCGCTCGCCAGTACCTGATGCAATTCTGCCCGGACGCGGTATTTCGCAAATGCGTCATTGAACTGGAGATTGCGAAGGGGAAATTCGTCGCCAAAGCGCGTTTTCTGGCGGAGGCCGGATGGCGAACGCTGTTGGGCAATAAAGAGCGTGACGAAGAGAACGACGGTACGCCGTTACCGGTGGTGGCGAAAGACGACGAACTGCTGTGCGAAAAGGGCGAGGTCGTTGAGCGTCAGACCCAGCCGCCACGCCATTTTACCGATGCTACGCTGCTGTCCGCCATGACCGGGATTGCCCGTTTCGTGCAGGATAAAGATCTGAAAAAGATCCTGCGAGCGACCGACGGACTGGGAACCGAAGCGACGCGCGCGGGCATTATCGAACTGCTGTTCAGGCGCGGATTCCTGACCAAGAAAGGGCGTTACATTCATTCAACGGATGCCGGGAAAGCCCTGATTCACTCGTTACCGGAGATGGCTGCCCGACCGGATATGACGGCGCACTGGGAGTCTGTCCTGACGCAAATCAGTGAAAAGCAGTGCCGCTATCAGGATTTTATGCAGCCGCTGGTCGGCACGCTTTTTCAGTTGATCGATCAGGCTAAACGCACGCCGGTACGTCAGTTCCGGGGCATTGTCGCGCCAGGCGGTGGCGGCGAGAAGAAAAAGAGCGCGCCCCGTAAGCGAGCGGCGAAAAAAAGCCCGCCGTCAGAAGAGGCGAGCGTATAACGCACAGGCCGGATAAGGCACTTACGCCGCCATCCGGCAATGCCTGATGGCGCTGCGCTTATCAGGCCTACAACGCTTATCAGGCCTGCATGCCACGGAAAATTAAATCACACCCTGCGCCAGCATCGCGTCGGCCACTTTGACGAAGCCTGCGATGTTCGCCCCGCGAACATAGTTGGTATGTTTGTTTTCGCCGCCGTATTCCACGCAGGCATGATGAATATCCAGCATGATGTGGTGCAGACGCGCATCCACTTTCTCGGCTTTCCAGCTCATTCGCGCGGCGTTCTGCGCCATCTCCAGACCGGAAGTCGCCACACCGCCTGCGTTGGCCGCTTTACCTGGCGCGAACAGCACGCCGGCTTCAAGGAACAGATCGGTGGCTTCAATGGTGGTTGGCATATTGGCGCCTTCCGCCACTGCTTTCACGCCGTTGGCGATCAGCACGCGCGCGGCGTCCACGTCGAGTTCGTTCTGCGTTGCGCACGGCAGGGCGATATCAACTGGCACTGACCACGGCTGTTTGCCTTCCATATAGGGCAGGCCGAACTCGCGGGCGTAATCCGCCACACGCCCGTCACGGCTGGCTTTGATTTCGCACAGGCGCGCCAGTTTTTCTTCGGTGAAGCCGCTCTCATCCACGACGGTGCCGCTGGAGTCCGAAGCCGTCACCACACGAGCGCCGAACGCCATTGCTTTCTCGATAGCGTACTGCGCCACGTTGCCGGAACCGGACACCGCCACACGCATACCCTCAAAACCCAGACCGTGGCGTTTGAGCATCGCTTCGGTAAAGTACACCAGGCCATAACCGGTGGCTTCCGGGCGAATCAGGCTACCGCCAAACGAGAGGCCTTTCCCGGTGAACACGCAGGCGCTGTTGTTGGAGAGCTTACGCATCATACCGGCCATAAAGCCCACTTCACGTCCGCCAACGCCGATATCGCCAGCAGGTACGTCAGTGTCTGGCCCTAAATGGCGATAGAGCTCTGTCATCAGCGCCTGACAGAAACGCATCACTTCGCCTTCGCTCTTGCCTTTAGGATCGAAATCGCTGCCGCCTTTACCGCCGCCCATCGGCAGCGTGGTCAGCGCATTTTTAAACGTCTGCTCGAAGCCGAGGAATTTCAGGATCGAGAGGTTAACGGAAGGATGAAAACGCATCCCACCCTTATACGGGCCGATGGCGGAATTAAACTGTACGCGCCAGGCACGGTTAACCTGCACCTGATTACGATCGTCCACCCACACCACGCGGAACTGGATCACGCGTTCTGGCTCAACCAAACGTTCCAGCAATGACATCTGACGATAACGAGGATTTTGCTCAAGGAAAGGCCACAGCGTGGTCATTACTTCACGAACGGCCTGCGCGAACTCGGTCTGATTGGGGTCACGCTGTTGAACATGGTTTAGAAACGACTCCAGAGAACATGTCTGATCCATAGATATAAGAACCTCTTATGTATTGATATGGTTATATTTATAATGTTGTGTTTCGTGTTTATGCAGTTTTTGACTATACCACCAGCAGTGTGACGGTAAGCAAGAAAAAAAAATGGCGTGCCAGGGAAATTAATAACGGCGCGCGCGTCATAATAAAAAGCGATGGATGGAGTGGCTAAAGTTTCAGTCGCTTACGACCGTTATACTGAAGGTAGGCTTCATAACAAGGAAACGCTATGCATCGTTTATTTATCGCGGCAGCAGCGGCGATGGTCTCTTTTGCCGCGCTGGCGAATCAGCATTATCGCCCGGATGTGGAGGTTAACGTCCCGCCCGAAGTGTTCAGCTCCAGCGGGCAGCGTGCGCAGCCCTGCAATCAGTGCTGCGTCTACCAGGATCAAAACTATTCGGAAGGGGCGGTGATTAAAGCCGAAGGCGTGCTGCTGCAATGCCAGCGCGACGAAAAAACGCTCAGTACGAATCCGTTGGTCTGGCGTCGCGTAAAGCCATAAACGCCTCTAACAGCGGAATGTCCGCAGGCGCAAGCGGGTAACGCAGCGCCTCTTTTGGCGAACACCAGATCATGTTCTGGTGATAATGTGCGGTGACGGCACCGGTAAACGCCGGGACGTGCCAGGCGTGCAGATGGATCAGCCGGCCAGAGACTTCGCGCTGATGGCTGGCGATATAGCGCCCGACAACCGCCTCAATACCCAACTCTTCACGCAGTTCGCGAATCAACGCCTGAGGTTGCGTCTCACTGGACTCCACTTTGCCTCCGGCAAACTCCCACATACCCGGCTGATCGGCGTGTTCCGGGCGTTGAGCCAGCAATATTTTGTCGTCACGCTCAATGATTGCGGCGACGACATCAATGGTTTTCATCATATTCATCAAGGTTCAACAACGGAAAGTGACATACTATCCTTATCTTTGCGTGACCTAAAGTCTTCAGGAGCAAGCGTTGAACGATCCACAACCCTGGGTTAGCCCATTGACCCATATCCCTTCCAGTCTGAAACCTCTCGTCGCTACGCAGAAAAAACATTACGGCGACGTTCTGCACCCCACGCGCTGGTGGGGGCGAATGCCGTTTCTGTTCTGGCTGGTGGCGCTGTTTGTCGGGTTTCTGGAACGTAAGCGCGCGCGGGTAACGCCGGTGATGCGCGCGTTGTTGATGACGCGCGTTTCGCAGGTGTGCCATTGCGCCTTCTGTGTGGATGCCAACAGTTTACGTCTGGCCGAACGGTGTGGAGCGCTGGATAAAGTACAGGCCGTTGCCGGGTGGCAATCGTCCACGCTGTTCAGCGAGGAGGAGCGTGTCGCACTGGCTTATGCCGAGGCCGTGACCGCCACGCCGCCGCAGGTTGATGAGGCGCTCAAGGCGATGATGAAACGCTATTTTACTGACGACGCGATTACCGAAATGACGGCGCTGATCGCCTTTCAGAACCTGTCGGCGCGTTTTAATGCCGCGCTGGATATTCCTTCGCAAGGGCTGTGTGACGCATTGAAAGGAGCGCCACATGTTTGACCGGCATCTGCACCCACGGGTTAAACCGCTCCTGCACCGCGGTGCTGCGTATCTCGATAAACCGGCGATCACCCCGGACGGCCTGACGCTGTTCGGATTTGCCATTGGCGTGCTGGCGCTGCCGTTTCTGGCGCTGGGTTGGTATCTGGCCGCGCTGGCAGCCATTGTGCTGAATCGCCTGTTCGACGGGCTGGATGGCGCGCTGGCGCGGCGCAGAGGGTTAACCGATGCGGGGGGATTTCTTGATATCACCCTCGACTTTCTGTTTTATGCGCTGGTTCCGTTTGGTTTTATCCTGGCCGTACCGGAACAAAACGCGCTGGCAGGGGGCTGGCTGCTGTTTGCGTTTATCGGTACGGGCAGCAGTTTTCTGGCGTTTGCGGCGCTGGCGGCGAAGCATCAGATTGATAATCCGGGCTATGCGCACAAATCGTTTTACTATCTGGGCGGGTTGACCGAAGGCACCGAGACGATATTGCTTTTTGTTCTGAGCTGCCTGTTTCCGCGTTATTTTCCCGTTCTGGCGTGGGTATTTGGCGCGTTGTGCTGGATGACCACCCTGACAAGGGTCTGGAGTGGATACCTGACGCTGAAGGTTATCCGGCCTGGAAAAAGATCCTCCCTGTAGGCCTGATAAGCGTAGCGCCATCAGGCGTATTACTACTTACTGCTGTCCGGGCCGTGCTCGCCGGTGGACACCGGATTTTTCGGATCGCTGCTCCATTCGTACCAACCGCCGTCATACACGGCGACGTTTTTCCAGCCCATCGCCCGCGCGTACATAAACGTTTCGGAGGCGCGCCAGCCGGTGCCGCAATAGAAGGCAACGTGCTGATCCGGCAGAATATCCCACTGCTTCCACATGGCGGCGATATCCTCTGCGCTGCGCATGGTGCCGTCCGGGTTATGGAAATCCTCCATATGCGTGGAGTCGCTGCCCGCATGTCCCCAACGCGCGCCGGCAATTTCGCCTTTTGGCTTGATATAGCTGTATCCGCTGGTGGTGCCGATAAATTCCGGCCAGGAACGGATACTGACCAGCGATGCGTCTTGACGGTGCAGCAGGGCGCGGGCCTGTTCCATATCCAGCATTAACTGCGGCTGCGCTGGGATCGCCACGCCAAAGTCGGGTTCCGGCTTCACGTCAGCGGGCATGCCGCGTTCAACCGGCAGGCCCGCATCGGACCAGGTTTGCCAGCCGCCGTCGAGCAGACGAACGTCCTTCACGCCCGCATAGAGCATAATCTGCGCAACGCGCGCCGCAGCGTATACGTCGCGGCCATACAGAATAACCGTCGTGTCATGGCGAATACCGTGTTTCGCCAGCATCGCTTTCAACTGCGCGTCAGAGACTTTATTCCACAGCGGTTCGCTTTCCACCTCATTGGTGTCGATGTATCCGGCGCCGGGAATGTGGCTGAGCAGATAATATTTCGGCGCGCCCCAGCCTGCTTCAATCACCTTCCAGTCTCCCGCCGGTTTAGCCGTAACCGGCTGGTTTTGTTGAAGGGCATGCAACCACTGTGGGTATGCTAATTGCTCGAAGTGAGGGAGCTTTTGCAGTCGGGAAGGATCGGTCAGCGCATCGCTCAGCGTAGCAATCTGGCTGAAGCCTGCCTTCTGTAAACGTGATTTCACAGCCTGTACGCCACTGTCATTGCCATACAGCGCCAGCGGGGCGTCTTTCCTGAGCTGATGCCGTTGCAGCCAGGCGGCGAGCTGCTCGTCGCTCATTTTATCGAGCCAGGAGGCTGACAGATTCAGTGCGGAAGGTTCGTGACCGGAAGAGCCATTAAGGGTTTGCGGCCAGCCGTTGTAAAAAGCGCTCTGGCGCGTATCAATTGCGGCGCCCTGTTTTTGCTGTAGCTGGCTGAAGGTAAGCGACTGCGCCATATCAGCAGCCCAGGAGGAAGCGCAGGCGAGTCCTGAAGCCAGTGCCAGCGCGGTCATTTGAGAAACACGTTTCATCGAATAGCCCGACGTTAAAATAAGAGGGCGCCATTCTCTGCTGGCTGGCAGGGAAAAACTTTGCGTTAACGCAGTTTGTCGGCATATTCACGCCCACGCCTCCATCTGGAGCACCGTGCCGCCGGGAGGGACATCCTGGATATCGTGCGTCACCTGTACCACCGGAATGTTTTGTTGCCGTACTTCGGCAAAGACCCACCGGCGGAAGGCGTCGCGGCGCCCGGCGTCCAGTCGGCTGAACGGCTCATCCAGCAGTAATGCCTGCGGTTGCGCCAGTAACGCGCGAAGCAGGGCCACCCTGGCGCGCTGGCCGCCGGACAATGACGCCGGATCGCGGCGGCTGAACCCGTCCAGCCCGGCGCGCTCAAGAGCATGCCGTACTTCCGTTTGTCTGGCCGCCCCTTTTATTGCGGCAGGCAGCGCCAGCAGTAGGTTCTGCCCGACGCTGAAATGGTCAAACAGCAGGGCATCCTGAAACAAAATACCGATTTGACGTTGCGCGGTGGGGAGCGTATCGATGCGTCGTTCGTTGAGCCAAAGCTCGCCGGAGGCCTGAAACTGAGACGGCAGTGCGCCGACCATCCACGAAAACAGCGAAGACTTTCCGCTACCGGAGGGTCCCATTAACGTGACAATGTCACCTTTTTTGACCTGAAAGGCGACCTGATTCAATAAGCGATGATTGCCCAGGCGCAGCGTGAGATGTTGAACGATGAGCATTAGCGGAGTCCTTGACGATAGTGGCCAATGACGCGTGAACATAGCGCCGTCAGCGCGAAAACCAGCAGGGGTAACAGCAGTTGCCATAGCGCCTGCGATGCAAGAATTGTGGTACTGCCGCCGCTGCTGAGCGCCACGGCTTCTGTGGTGAGCGTAGGATAGCGTCCGGCGCCCAGCCAGAGTGTCGGCATATATTGGGCGATGCTGACGGAAAAGCCTACCGCGAAGGCAAACAATGCGGGGCGCAGTAAAAGTGGGCACTTGATGCGCCAGAAGATACGAACCCGCGTCCAGCCCAGCGTTTGCGCGATCAGCACCAGCCGTGGGTCAATGCGCTGCCAGGCGGGTTTGAGGACGAATAACATCCACGGGATAACCCACAGCAGGTGTCCCCAGATAACGGTAGCGTACTGGCCGTCTTGCCCGGCGAGCAGCGCCAGAGTGTATTGCCCGGCGACCAACGGCAGCGCAGGCAGCAATATTGGCAGCCAGACCCAGCGGTGCCCGGTTTGCGGCCCCCATTCCAGCCATAAGAACAGCGTCATCAACCCCAGCACGGCGGATGCCAGCCCCATTTGCAGGCTGTTCATCAGCGCTTCGCGGTTCACCGACGCAGGTTCAGCCATATAAGCCAGCAGCGCCACGCACAGCATGCCGCTTAACGGCAGCGTTAGCGCCAGCGTTTTTCCGCTTCTGCCTGATAAGCGCTGGCGGCGAAGACCGTTGATGGCAGGAAGGGTGCGTTGCCATCCCCGCCAGATGAGATAGCCGAACAGGGCAAACAGCATAAGCAACGCCACGAGCAGTAAACTGGCGAGCGCGCCTTTGGCCTGTTGGTCGGCGTCGCCCTGGCTCAGCCATTGCCAGCTTAACACTGCCAGCGTAGGTGGATTGCCCGGCCCCAGAATCATCGCGACATCCACTGCCGATAATGACCAGGCGACAATCGCCAGCATCACCGCGCCTAATCCTGGCGCAACGGCGGGTAACAGCAGCCAGCTCAGGCATTGCAGACGGCTGTAGCCCAGGGTATCCAGCACGATGACCTGCTGCGAAAGCTGTTTTTCACTTAATAATGCCGACAGAACCCAGAGCAGAAAGGCGCTCTCTTTGACGGCCAGCGTGAGCCCAAGCCCGATGCCATAGCGATCCATCTGCGGCGTGAGCGAGGGGAAAAGGCGATAAAGCATCCCGCCTTCGGCAAAAAGCAGCAGGGCGCTGGCGGCAAAGGCCACATGAGGAATGGCCAGTAGCCAGGGGAGGCGGGCGCAAAGACGCGCCCATTTTGCGCCAGGCCACAACGCGACGACGATCGTCAGCGCAATAGCCAGTGCGCCGGTTGCCGCCAGGGTGACGGAGACCAGCGTTGCCCGCAGCGCCTGCGGAAGCTGCGGATCGCTAAACAGCGCCAGCCAGTGCGTAGCGGAGAGCGCGGGCGTGATAAGCGTGAATGCGGCAGGAACCAGCGGCAGCCAGATGACCGCCATCACGCCCCAGACCAGCAGGGTTACTGCGTACCGTAGCGGCGTAGCCATGCCTGTTCCAGCGCGTTCACCCATGCGGAATGCGGTTCCGCCAGCGTAGGCGGCAACCCGTCAGGAATGCGCGACCGTAACGCTTCCCGCTGCCCGGCGGGCAGCTTATGCGGATCAAGCACGGAAGGATCGCCCCAGAACGCCGGATCGGCTTTGCGCAACTGCGCGTCGGGGGAGAGCAGGAAATTGGCAACCACCTTTGCGCCTGCGCTGGCGCGGGCGTTCGCCGGGATCGTGACAAAATGCACGTTGCCAATCATGCCTTGTGAAAAGCCGAAACTGTAGCTGGTTTTGGGCAGCTCGCCGCTGGCGATCTTTTGCTGCGCATGAGCGGGATTAAACGTCAGAGACAGGCGCAGCGAACCGGCTTGCAGCAGCGCGTCCATCCGGGCGGGAGAGGGAGGGAAGTCTTTTCCCTTCCGCCACAGGCTGGGATGCAGCGCATCGAGGTATGCCCATAGCGGCGCGGTGACGGAATCGAACGTCGCGTCATCCGGCGCGACCTTGAGCGCATCCGGTTGAGGGGTTAACGCCAGTAACAGCTGTTCCAGAAACGCCGTCCCGGTAAAATCCGGCGGCCGTGGGTAGGTGACAGTACCGGGATGGGCTTTCGCAAAAGCGAGTAGCGCCTGCGGGCTTTGCGGCGGCTGCGGCGTAATATCCCGGTTAGCAATGAAGGTTAACTGCGCGCCGCCCCAGGGTGACTCCGCCCCTTGCGTCGGCATGGAAAAATCCTCGCGTACCGGTTTGCGCGTATCGACATAGCGCCAGTTTGGCAGCGTTTCCGCCCAGTGAGTTTGCAGCAGTCCGGCTTCTTTCAGCGTGCGGAAGTTCTCGCCATTTACCCACAGCAGATCGACGGAACCATCGGTTTTACGCCCGGCGGCGGACTCTGTCTGAATGCGTTTCACGGCATCGGCGGCATCCGCAAGCCGGACAATCCTGAGGTTAATGGCGTAATGCGTTTTCATCTCGCCGCTGACCCAGTCGAGATACTGATTAACGGCATTGTCGCCGCCCCAGGCGTTAAACCAGACGGTCTGGCCTTTGGCTTCATCTTTCACCGCCTGCCAGTTTTCGACGGCTTGCACATGGCCCGTCAACAGCAGACCCGCCAGTAATAGAGTACGACGCATGATCGCTCCTGAAATTAGGATCGTAAAAAACGCTTAACCAGCCAACGGGAGGCCAGCGGTAACAGCCCCAGCAGGGCAAAGGCCGCCAGCATACCGGGGGAAATAATGTCGCGTATTGATGTCAACTGGCTGAGCTGGCGTCCGGCGTTGAGATAAATCACCGTTGCCGGAAACATGCCCGCCTGACTGATCCACCAGTATTGACGTACGCGGATTGACGTCAACCCGGCGAGTAAATTAACGAGAACAAAGGGGAACAGCGGCATTACGCGTAGCGCAAACAGATAAAAGGCGCCGTCGCGCGCCATACCATGATTTACGGTTTGCATCTGGCGTGCGAACCGGCGGGAGATCCACTCCCGCAGCAGGTAGCGGCTGGCCAGCATGGCGAGCGTAGCGCCGAGGGTTGACGCGAAGGAGACCAGCAGCGTTCCTTGCCAGAGTCCGAATAGCGCGCCGCCGAGCAGCGTCAGCAGCGCAGCGCCGGGAATCGATAAGGCCGCCACCAGCGTATAGACCAGAAAATAGAGACCGGCGCTCAGGAATGGCGACTGTTGCTGCCAGGCCGCCAGCATCGTGTGATAGCGTTTCAGGGTATCAAGGGAGAGAAAACCGGGGGGCAAAGCCCACACCACCCCGGCGATACAGATGATTAAAAAACCTGAGAGCAGTCGTTTTTTCGCGTTCACCTGCGTTTATCAGACCCGGAATTTTGCCCAGACGGGCGCATGGTCGGACGGTTTTTCCATGCTGCGGATTTCATAGTCAATGCCGGTTTCAACGCAGTGTTCGGCCAGCGGATTGCTCGCCAGCAGCAGGTCGATGCGCAGCCCCCGGTTGTCGTCGAAACCTTTTGAGCGGTAATCAAACCATGAAAATTTATCGACCGTTTCCGGGTGCGCGTGACGGAAGGTATCCACCAGCCCCCAGTTAATCAGGCGATCCATCCACTCGCGCTCTTCCGGTAGGAAGGAGCACTTACCGGTACGCAGCCAGCGTTTGCGGTTCTCTTCGCCAATGCCGATATCCAGATCGGTTGGGCTGATATTCATATCCCCCATGATCAGCACCGGATTGTCGCGTTTCAGTTCGTTGTCCAGGTAGTTTTGCAGGTTCTGATAAAACTGCGCTTTTGCCGGAAATTTCAGCGGGTGGTCACGGCTTTCGCCCTGCGGGAAATAACCGTTAATGACGGTGATACTGCCCAGCGGCGACGGGATCTCCGCCATGATGATACGGCGCTGCGCCTCTTCGCCGTCGTCGGGAAAACCACGGCGCACAGAAACAGGCGTCTCTTTGGTCAGTAGCGCGACGCCGTAATGGCCTTTCTGTCCGTGATAGAAGACGTTATAGCCGAGCTTTGCTACCTCTTCGAGAGGGAACATATCGTCGTGAACTTTTGTCTCCTGCAAGCCGATCACGTCAGGCTGGTGCTTGTCGACAATGGCTGACAGTTGATGAGGACGGGCGCGCAGGCCGTTGATATTAAAAGAGACAAATTTCATAGTCGCTGCCACTTTGCAAGGTGAATAGTGCAAGGATGGTAGCAGAAATTAGACGGGCTGACTGCCACTTGTCGCGCGAATCAAACGATAACTGCCAATGGTCTTAACGATGGAGCAAAAACTGCACTGTTTCAGGGCGGAGTGCGTCATAACGATGCAATAATTTCCGATAAATTTCGTCTACGATCACAATTCCAGAATTATATTTGGCGACTGAATAATATTTCGATTTTTCCTCTTATTTGTTCTTTTCTTCGCAAATATATTCACTTTTTATGCAGCAATAGTGAATACCGGCGGGTTGTAACCCGTTGATTTTTCGTTTCCAAAACCGGTTTATGCATTTTTTCCTCTGGCTGGCACGAACAGTGCAATCTACATTTACAGCGCAAACACTCATTTTATTAACATATAAATAACTTTTTATTTACCGGAAGAGGTCGCTATGTCTCTGTCAATTACGCGTGAAAATTTTGATGAATGGATGATGCCGGTCTATGCCCCGGCACCTTTTATTCCGGTTCGTGGAGAAGGCTCACGCCTGTGGGATCAGCAGGGGAAAGAGTATATCGACTTCGCCGGGGGAATTGCGGTGAATGCGCTCGGCCATGCGCACCCGGCTTTACGCGAGGCGTTGAATGAGCAGGCGAGCAAATTCTGGCATACCGGAAATGGCTACACCAACGAGCCGGTGCTGCGACTGGCGAAGATGCTGATTGACGCCACCTTTGCTGAACGCGTCTTCTTCTGTAACTCCGGCGCGGAGGCCAACGAAGCGGCGCTGAAACTGGCGCGTAAGTATGCGCACGATCGTTTTGGCACGCATAAAAGCGGGATTGTGGCATTTAAAAATGCCTTTCATGGCCGCACGCTGTTTACCGTCAGCGCAGGCGGGCAGCCCGCGTATTCACAGGATTTCGCTCCGCTGCCGCCGGATATCCGCCATGCCGTGTATAACGATCTCAACGCGGCCAGAGAACTGATTGATGACACGACATGCGCGGTGATCGTGGAGCCCATGCAGGGCGAAGGGGGCGTGCTCCCGGCCACGAAAGCATTCTTACAGGGGCTGCGCGAATTGTGCGACCGACACAATGCCTTGCTGATTTTTGATGAAGTACAGACGGGGGTTGGGCGTACCGGCGAGCTGTATGCCTACATGCATTATGGCGTCACCCCCGATCTGCTCACTACAGCGAAAGCGCTGGGCGGCGGTTTCCCCATCGGGGCGCTGTTGGCCACTGAAAAATGCGCCAGCGTGATGACGGTAGGCACTCACGGAACCACCTACGGCGGCAACCCGCTGGCTTCTGCGGTGGCGGGAAAGCTGCTGGAAATCGTCAATACGCCGGAAATGCTGAACGGCGTTAAGCAACGCCATGACTGGTTTGTCGAACGCCTGAACGCCATAAATGAACGCTTCGGATTGTTCAGTGAAATTCGTGGACTGGGGCTGCTTATTGGCTGTGTTCTGGAGGCTGAGTTTGCCGGAAAAGCTAAACTTATTTCACAGGAAGCCGCAAAAGCCGGAGTGATGGTGTTGATTGCGGGCGCTAACGTGGTGCGTTTCGCACCTGCGTTAAACGTCAGCAAAGAGGAAGTGGCAACCGGGCTGGATCGCTTTGCGCTGGCCTGTGAACGCATCAAAGCAGGAGGTTCGTCATGATGGTGATCCGCCCCGTCGAACGACGTGATGTCAGTGCGTTAATGCAGCTTGCCAGTAAAACCGGTGGCGGCCTGACCTCTCTGCCAGCAGATGAAGCGACGCTGACGTCGCGTATTGAGCGCGCGCTAAAAACGTGGCGTGGCGAACTGCCGAAAAGCGAACAGGGTTACGTGTTCGTGCTGGAGGACAGCGATACGGGAAGCGTTGCGGGAATTTGTGCGATTGAGGTGGCCGTGGGGTTGAACGATCCCTGGTACAACTATCGCGTTGGCACGCTGGTGCATGCTTCTAAAGAGCTGAATGTCTATAACGCGCTGCCGACGCTGTTCCTCAGTAACGATCACACCGGGAGCAGCGAACTGTGCACGCTGTTCCTCGATCCCGACTGGCGTAAAGAGGGCAACGGCTATTTGCTCTCTAAATCACGCTTTATGTTTATGGCGGCGTTTCGCGACAAATTTAATGAAAAGGTTGTGGCGGAAATGCGCGGGGTGATCGACGAACACGGCTACTCGCCGTTCTGGGAAAGCCTGGGAGAACGCTTTTTTTCCATGGAATTCAGCCGGGCAGACTATTTATGCGGCACCGGGCAGAAGGCGTTTATTGCTGAACTGATGCCGAAGCACCCTATTTACACCCATTTCTTATCGGAAGAAGCGCAGG
The DNA here is from genome assembly GCF_030333435.1 of Citrobacter sp. CK191. NCBI lineage: Bacteria > Pseudomonadati > Pseudomonadota > Gammaproteobacteria > Enterobacterales > Enterobacteriaceae > Citrobacter > Citrobacter sp. CK191. Next base: position 329,068 of record NZ_JAOWFX010000033.1, read on the forward strand.
CGGTGATTGGCGAAGTACATCCGCAAACGGCGCCGGCCAGAACGGTACTGGAGAAAGAAGGTTTCCGCTACCGCAACTATATCGACATTTTCGACGGCGGCCCGACGCTGGAGTGCGACATTGATCGGGTTCGGGCAATCCGTAAAAGCCGCCTGCTGGACGTGGTGGAAGGCCAGCCCGCGCCGGGCGAGTTTCCGGCGTGTCTGGTCGCCAATGAAAATTATCATCACTTTCGCGCCATGCTGATTCGCACCGACCCGGATACGCAACGTCTGGTGCTGACTGCGGCGCAACTTGATGCGCTCAAATGCCACGCGGGAGATCGCGTTCGTCTGGTACGTCTTTGCGCTGAGGAGAAAACCGCATGACTTTATGGATAAATGGCGACTGGGTAACTGGTCAGGGGGAGCGCCGGGTCAAAACGAATCCGGTGAATGGCGAAGTGCTCTGGCAGGGCAGCGACGCGGATGCGACACAGGTCGCTGAGGCAGGGCGTGCGGCGCGTGCAGCGTTTCCGGCCTGGGCCAGGCTGCCTTTCGCCGCGCGACAGGCCATTGTGGAAAAATTTTCCGCCTTGCTGGAGGTTCATAAAGCGGAGTTGACGGCAATTATTGCGCGAGAAACCGGGAAGCCTCGCTGGGAAGCGGCGACGGAAGTGACGGCGATGATCAATAAAATCGCTATCTCGGTGAAGGCATACCATGCCCGGACGGGAGAACAACAAAGCGAATTGCCGGACGGGGCGGCGACATTGCGCCATCGACCGCATGGCGTGCTGGCGGTGTTTGGCCCATACAATTTTCCCGGCCATTTACCCAACGGCCATATCGTTCCGGCGCTGCTGGCCGGAAATACCCTGATTTTTAAACCGAGCGAGCTGACGCCGTGGACTGGCGAAGCGGTGATGAAACTGTGGCAACAGGCGGGGTTGCCGCCTGGCGTACTCAACCTGGTGCAAGGAGGGCGCGAAACGGGACAGGCGCTCAGCGCGCTGGACGCGCTTGACGGCCTGCTCTTTACCGGCAGCGCGAATACGGGATATCAGTTGCACCGTCAGTTATCCGGGCAACCGGAAAAAATCCTGGCGCTGGAAATGGGAGGGAATAACCCGCTCATTATTGAGAATCCAGAGGACATTGATGCGGCGGTACACCTCACGATTCAGTCGGCGTTTGTCACCGCCGGACAGCGTTGCACCTGCGCCCGCCGTTTGCTGGTGAAACGCGGGGAACAGGGCGACGCGTTTCTGGCGCGCCTGCTGGAGGTGAGTCAGCGTTTAACGCCGGGTGAGTGGGATGATGAACCGCAGCCGTTCATCGGCGGGCTGATTTCCGAACCGGCTGCGCGTCATGTGTATGAGGCCTGGCAGCGTCTTGAGGCGATGGGCGGACGAACGCTGCTGGCCCCACGTATGCTGAAAGCGGGAACGTCCTTGTTGACGCCGGGCATTATCGAAATGACCGGTGTGAAGCAGGTCCCGGATGACGAGGTATTTGGCCCGTTACTGAGCGTCTGGCGCTATGAGCGCTTTGATGAAGCCATTCGTATGGCGAATAACACCCGCTTCGGTTTGTCGTGCGGGCTGGTGTCTCCCGATCGTAAGCAGTTCGACCAGCTACTGCTGGAGGCGCGTGCGGGTATTGTTAACTGGAACAAACCGCTGACCGGAGCGGCCAGCACGGCGCCGTTTGGCGGCGTTGGCGCGTCGGGGAACCATCGCCCCAGCGCCTGGTATGCGGCAGATTATTGCGCCTGGCCGATGGCGAGCCTGGAATCGCCGACGCTTGTACTGCCCGATTCGCTCAGTCCGGGGCTGGACTTCTCTCGCGAGGAACCGGTATGAAAGCGCATGAAGTGAATTTTGACGGTCTGGTGGGGTTAACCCACCACTATGCCGGGCTGTCCTTTGGTAACGAGGCGTCGATACAGCACCGCTTTCAGGTGTCGAATCCCCGCCTGGCGGCGAAGCAGGGCTTACTCAAGATGAAAGCGCTGGCGGATGCGGGGTTCCCTCAGGCGGTCATCCCCCCGCACGAGCGGCCGTTTATTCCCGTGCTTCGTCAGCTAGGTTTTAGCGGGCAGGACGAGCAGGTGCTGGAGAAAGTGGCGCGCCAGGCGCCTCACTGGCTCTCCAGCGTCAGCTCCGCCTCGCCGATGTGGGTGGCGAATGCGGCGACGGTATGTCCTTCAGCGGACGCGCTTGACGGCAAAGTGCATCTGACGGTGGCGAACCTGAACAACAAATTTCACCGCGCGCTGGAGGCGCCGACCACGGCGTCTTTGTTGCGGGCCATCTTCCGCGACGCGCAGTTTTTCGCAGTGCACGACGCGCTGCCGCAGGTGGCGCTGCTGGGGGATGAAGGCGCTGCCAACCATAACCGGCTTGGCGGTGATTATGGCGCGCCGGGCATTCAGCTGTTTGTCTATGGGCGTGAAGAGGGCGTCGACACGCGTCCGGTGCGCTATCCGGCGCGGCAAACCCGCGAGGCCAGTGAAGCGGTGGCGCGTCTTAACCAGGTGAATCCGCATCAGGTTATCTTTGCCCGGCAGAATCCAGACGTTATCGATCTCGGCGTGTTCCACAATGATGTGATTGCGGTGTCGAATCGCCAGGTGCTGTTCTGCCATGAACAGGCATTCGCAAAGCAGGGCGAGCTGATGCGCCAGCTCCGGTCGCGCGTGGCGGGATTTATGCCGCTTGAGGTGCCTGCCAGGGAGGTTTCCGTGCAGGATGCCGTCGCCACGTACCTGTTTAATAGTCAGCTTTTAAGCCGCGATGACGGCTCGATGGTGCTGGTTCTGCCGCAGGAGTGCCGGGAACATGCCGGTGTGTGGCGGTATCTGAACGCGTTGCTGGCGGCTGATAACCCCATCAGCGATCTGCGCGTGTTCGACCTGCGCGAAAGTATGGCGAACGGCGGCGGCCCGGCCTGTTTACGCTTGCGCGTGGTATTGACCGAGGATGAGCTGCGGGCGGTGAATCCGGCGGTGATGATGAACGATACCCTGTTCAGCACGCTCAATGACTGGGTGGATCGTTATTATCGCGACCGCCTCACCGCCGCCGATCTGGCCGATCCGCAATTGCTGCGTGAAGGGCGGGAGGCGCTTGATACGCTGACGCAACTGCTTAACCTGGGGTCGGTGTATCTCTTCCAGCAGGAGGGCGCAGGGAATGGATAACTTTCTGGCGCAGACGCTGGCAGGAATATCCCCCGATATTACGCAAGGGGAAACGGAGAGCTTTCACTGGCGCTGGCAGATGCCTGGTGTGCTTGAACTTACGCCTGCCGTTGAGGTTGACCGCGCTCTGGTGCTCTCTGCGGGCATCCACGGCAATGAAACGGCGCCTGTGGAAATGCTGGATGCACTCCTTTCGGCGCTGTTTGAGGGAAAAATCCCCCTGCGCTGGCGATTGCTGGTGATTCTGGGGAATCCTCCGGCGCTGGCCGAGGGGGTACGCTATTGCCATAGCGATATGAACCGTATGTTCGGCGGGCGCTGGCAGATGTTCGAGGAGAGCGGGGAAACGCTGCGCGCCCGCGAGCTGGAACAACTGCTGGAGGATTTTTATTCCCGCCGCAAAACGCGGATACGCTGGCATCTTGATCTGCATACTGCGATTCGCGGCTCCCGCCACGTTCGGTTTGGCGTCTTGCCGCAACGGCCGATCCCCTGGGATGAACACTTTTTGTCATGGCTGGGGGCGGCAGGGCTGGAGGCGCTGGTTTTTCATCAAACGCCGGGCGGCACCTTTACGCATTTTAGCTGTGAGCATTTTGGCGCGTTGTCCTGCACGCTGGAGCTGGGCAAAGCGCTGCCGTTTGGGCACAACGATCTGACGCAATTTACCCCTACCGCGCAAGCGCTGGCGACGTTGCTGGCGGGAGAAAAGCCGATGGAAGGGGGAACGAGGCCGGTTCGCTATCGCGTGGTGGCGCAAATTACACGCCGCAGCGATGCGTTTGTTCTCTATATGGATAACCAGACGCTGAATTTCACGCCGTTCAAAGAAGGAACGCTATTGGCGCAGGATGGCGATGAGCGGGTGATCGCTACCCATGATGTTGAATATGTTCTCTTTCCTAACCCTAATGTGGCCTGTGGTTTACGCGCTGGCCTGATGCTGGAAAAACTCGCGTAATTATTTCTCCCCTCAGGCGAACGTCTGAGGGTCTTATTTTTGTGTGCTATCGCGATTTATTACGGATTAATCCTGGTAAACTGCTTTATTAATAGTCATCGGTCAGGTATAGTTCTTCATATTTCCTGCAAAATCACCCGCTTGCAATAAAATATTGCAACTCTCCTCGATTTATTCTTTTTTTCTTCATAATTGACGAAAAATTGTTTTTTACACTTTCATTGTTTTACCGTTGCTCTGACTAATTGACGATTAAGGCGGTAAAGTTTATCTCGTCAACACGGCGCTACGCCGAAAGAATAACTGAAAGGAAGGACATAGATTATGCGTAAATTAACTGCACTGTTTGTTGCCTCTACCCTGGCGCTGGGCGCTGCGAACCTGGCTCACGCGGCTGATACCACTACCGCTGCTCCGGCAGATGCGAAGCCGATGATGCACCACAAAGGCAAATTCGGTCCGCATCATGACATGATGTTCAAAGATTTGAACCTGACCGACGCGCAGAAACAGCAAATCCGCGACATTATGAAAGGTCAGCGTGACCAGATGAAACGTCCGCCGCTGGAAGAGCGCCGCGCAATGCACGATATCATCGCCAGCGACAGCTTCGATAAGGCGAAAGCCGAAGCGCAGATTGCGAAGATGGAAGAACAGCGTAAAGCCAATATGCTGGCGCACATGGAAACGCAGAATAAGATCTACAACATTCTGACGCCGGAACAGAAAAAACAGTTTAATGCCAATTTTGAGAAGCGTCTGACAGAACGTCCGGCGCCGGAAGGTAAAATGCCAACACCACCTGCTGAGTAATCCCTCAGCGTTACGCTAACGCATTCAAGACCGCCGGTCCTGTTCACAACATCTCTTCTCGATGTGGACAGGATCGGCGGTTTTTCTTTTCTTCTCGTTAAGGTAAATCTTCACTGCTGCCGATAACAACAATGTGCCATATTATGGCGCTGCGTCCTTCTCGGGAGTGATAATGGAATACTTTGATATCCGTAAAATGCCGGTAAACCTCTGGCGCAATGGTGCGGGCGAAACGCGCGAGATTTGTTGTTTTCCTCCGGCGACGCGGGATTTTCACTGGCGCGCCAGTATTGCGTCTATCGCCGGGAACGGGGAGTTTTCCCTTTTTCCTGGGGTTGAGCGCGTTATTACGTTACTGGAAGGCGGAGAGGTGATGCTGGAAGGCGTGAATGCGTTTACCCATACCCTCAAGCGACATCAGCCGTTCACGTTTGCAGGCGATAGCGTCGTGAAAGCTACGCTGTCGGAAGGGCAAATGTCGATGGATCTCAATATCATGACCCGACGCGATCGTTGTAAGGCGAAGGTCAGGGTTGCCGATCGCACGTTTACGACCTTCGGTTCGCGCGGTGGCGTTGTGTTTGTTATTAGCGGCGCCTGGCAACTGGGAGACAAGCTCCTGACCGCCGATCAGGGCGCCTGCTGGCATGACGGGAAACACACGTTACGGTTGTTGAAGCCAGAAGGACAGCTGTTGTTTAGCGAGATTACGTGGTTGCCGGGTTATACGCCGGACACCGTCCAGTAAGTGTAACAGGACGACGCCCGATGGCGCTTCGCTTATCGGGCCTACGGGCGTTATACAGTGATGTAGGCCGGATAAGACGGTACGTCGCCATCCGGCGATTATGATCTCTTCCAGAAATCGTCAAACACCGTAATGGGTGTGCGACGCTTGTGTTCCGTTCGGATATACCAACCTTCGATGATTTTCGCGACGCTGGCATCCAGCGTTTTCCCTTCCAGATAATCATCAATGTTGTCATAGGTGACGCCAAGCGCCGCTTCGTCCGGCAGAGAAGGGCGATCGTCTTCGAGATCCGCCGTTGGCGCTTTCTTATATAAATGTTCCGGGCAACCCAACGCGGCGAGCAGCTGTTTTCCCTGGCGCTTGTTCAGACGGAAAAGCGGGTTAATATCGGTACCGCCATCGCCATATTTAGTGAAGAAGCCCGTCACCGCTTCGGCGGCATGATCGGTGCCGACCACCACACCGTTGGTCATTCCGGCGATACTGTACTGTGCCTTCATGCGTTCGCGGGCTTTTTCGTTGCCGCGAACAAAATCGCTTAATTCAATGCCTGCTTCACGCAACGCCTGCTCGCTGGCCAGAACGGCGCCTTTAATATTGACGGTCAGGACTCTGTCCGGCTGAATAAACGCGATCGCATCCTGACAATCCTGCTCGTCGGCCTGCACGCCGAATGGCAGACGCACGGCAATAAATTGCAGGGCGTCGTTCCCTGTCTCTTCACGCAGTTCAGTAATTGCGGTCTGGCACAATTTGCCCGTCAGCGTCGAATCCTGCCCTCCGCTGATACCCAGTACCAGGGATTTCAGGAAGGGATATGTTTTCAGGTACGCTTTCAGGAAATCTACGCTGCGGCGAATTTCCTCTTCTGCATTAATGTGCGGTTTTGCGCCAAGCGCCCGGATTATCTCTTGCTGTAGCGTCATTTAACCCCTCCGAAGATTTTCAGAATAAATATACTGCGTTAAAGCTAACGCTTTGCTCTCTAAACGACAAGACTCCACGGCCTGAGTGGCGCAATTTACGGCATTAAAACGACATCGTTTTGTTTAATTGGAATTTTCTGAAAGATTTGTTGCATCGATTGTGGGCTTGAAAAAAGCCCTGATGTATTCCAGGCTTATATAACACGCTGATAAACAAGAGGACGGAAAATGAACAAGAATATAGCAGGAATTCTGAGTGCAGCGGCGGTAATGACTATGCTGGCAGGGTGTACGGCGTACGATCGTACAAAAGACCAATTTGTCCAGCCTGTAGTAAAAGATGTGAAAAAAGGGATGAGCCGGTCGCAGGTTGAGCAGATTGCCGGTAAGCCTTCATCTGAAGTGAGCATGATTCACGCGCGCGGTACTTGCCAGACCTACATCCTGGGTCAACGTGATGGTAAAGCTGAAACCTATTTTGTCGCGCTGGATGACACTGGTCATGTGATTAACTCCGGCTACCAGAGCTGTGCAGAGTATGACACCGATCCGCAGGCTCCGAAGCAGTAACAACTGTATATTGCCTGAGCATATGTATGAACCGGCCTGTGTGCCGGTTTTTTTGTTCCTGGGATAATCTTATTTATTGTCGCGAAATATTTGCCTGAAATGTGAGAGGGGTCATAACAACAGGTCAATGAGAGACAATTTTGTTAGTCAAAGAAATACCATCCGCCAGTTCTATCCCGTATACTCATTTCAGCCACCTAAAAAAGTAAATTCGGTTACGCAAGTTGTCCAGTGCATGGATGCAGGTTAAGGCTTGCGGAATGGCTGGCTAACAGATAATCGCATATGAGGATCGTTTTTATGGAAAAGAAACACATTTATCTGTTTTGTTCTGCGGGCATGTCGACTTCTTTACTGGTATCGAAGATGCGCGCTCAGGCTGAGAAATATGAAGTGCCGGTTATTATTGAAGCATTTCCTGAGACGCTGGCAGGAGAAAAAGGTCTTTCAGCGGATGTCGTGTTATTAGGCCCACAAATTGCTTATATGTTACCCGAAATTCAGCGTTTGTTACCCAATAAACCTGTGGAAGTGATTGACTCGCTGCTGTATGGCAAAGTCGATGGTTTAGGCGTGCTTAAGGCTGCTGTCGCAGCAATTAAAAAAGCCGCTGCAAATTAATTTTTTGTTTTAATTTTTCCCGTCAAAGAGTTATTTCATAAACATTCACCGCAATATTTTATTGCGGTATTTAAGGGTATTTTTCTATGAGTAACGTCATTGCTTCACTTGAAAAGGTACTCCTTCCTTTTGCTGTTAAAATAGGAAAGCAGCCGCACGTTAATGCAATCAAAAACGGCTTTATTCGCTTAATGCCGTTAACCCTTGCGGGGGCCATGTTTGTATTAATCAACAACGTTTTCCTGAGTTTTGGGGAGGGGTCGTTTTTTTATTCTTTAGGCATTCGGCTTGATGCTTCCACCATTGAAACATTGAATGGCTTAAAAGGCATTGGCGGAAACGTCTATAACGGTACGCTTGGTATTATGTCGTTAATGGCGCCGTTCTTTATCGGAATGGCGCTGGCGGAAGAGCGTAAAGTTGATGCGCTGGCGGCGGGGCTGTTATCCGTGGCGGCCTTTATGACCGTTACGCCATATAGCGTAGGCGAAGCTTATGCGGTTGGCGCGAACTGGCTGGGCGGTGCGAATATTATCTCCGGTATTATTATTGGTCTGGTCGTGGCGGAAATGTTTACCTTTATTGTGCGCCGCAACTGGGTCATTAGATTACCGGACAGCGTCCCGGCGTCGGTTTCCCGTTCATTCTCGGCGTTAATTCCTGGCTTTATTATTCTCTCCATTATGGGGATCATTGCGTGGGCGCTGGCGAACTACGGTTCTAACTTCCACCAGATCATTATGGATACCATTTCTACGCCGCTGGCATCGCTGGGCAGCGTGGTTGGCTGGGCCTATGTGCTGTTTGTTCCGCTACTGTGGTTCTTTGGTATCCACGGCTCGTTGGCATTGACCGCGCTGGACAGCGGTATTATGACCCCGTGGGCGCTGGAAAACATCGCCATCTATCAGCAGTTTGGTTCCGTGGATGCGGCGCTGGAAGCCGGGAAGACGTTCCACGTCTGGGCGAAACCGATGCTCGATTCCTATATTTTCCTCGGAGGGAGTGGCGCGACGCTGGGTCTGATTATCGCTATCTTCCTGGCCTCGCGTCGTGCGGATTACCGCCAGGTAGCAAAACTGGCGCTGCCGTCCGGTATCTTCCAGATTAACGAACCGATTCTGTTCGGCCTGCCGATTATTATGAACCCGGTGATGTTTATCCCGTTCATTCTGGTTCAGCCGATTCTGGCCGCCATTACGCTGATTGCGTATTACCTGGGGATTATCCCGCCGATTACCAACATCGCGCCGTGGACGATGCCAACCGGTCTGGGAGCGTTCTTTAACACCAACGGCAGCGTTGCCGCTCTGCTGGTCGCACTGTTCAACCTGGGCGTCGCGACGCTGATTTATCTGCCTTTCGTGGTTGTCGCCAACAAAGCGCAGAATGCAATTGAGCAAGAAGAAAGCGAAGAAGAAATCGCTAACGCACTGAAATTTTAAATTTAATCCGGCATGGTCTCCCCATGCCGGGCTGAACCAGAGGAAAACGTATGTTGGATCTCGAAAACGTAGCGGGTACGCCGTCAGAGGCTGAAGAACTCGAAGAAGTGGTGATGGGGCTTATCATCAACTCCGGTCAGGCGCGCAGCCTGGCTTATGCGGCGCTGAAACAGGCCAAGCAGGGTGATTTTGCTGCGGCAAAAACGATGATGGAGCAGTCGCGGATGGCGCTCAATGAAGCGCATCTCGTGCAGACGAAACTGATTGAAGGCGATCAGGGCGAAGGTAAAATGAAAGTCAGCCTGGTGCTGGTTCATGCTCAGGATCACCTGATGACGTCGATGTTAGCGCGGGAACTGGTTACAGAGTTAATCGAGCTTCACGAGAAGCTGGAACAGTGAGGAATAAATGATGCAGCTACAGGTTAACGCACCGGAGATCGCCACCGCTCGTGAGCAACAGCTTTTTAACGGCAAGAATTTCCATGTGTTTATCTATAACAAAACTGAGAGCATCAGTGGGCTGCATCAGCATGATTATTATGAATTTACCCTGGTGTTAACGGGGCGCTACTATCAGGAAATCAACGGTAAACGTGTGCTGCTGGAGCGTGGTGATTTCGTGTTTATCCCGTTGGGATCGCACCACCAGAGTTTCTATGAGTTCGGCGCCACGCGTATTCTTAACGTTGGTATCAGTAAGCGTTTTTTTGAACAACACTATCATCCTTTATTACCGTTTTGTTTTGTTGCGTCTCAGGTATACCGGGTCAACAGCGCTTTTCTGACTTATATTGAAACGGTTATCGCGTCGCTGAACTTCCGGGGAAACGGGTTAGATGAGTTTGTAGAAGTGGTCACCTTCTACATCATTAACCGGCTGCGCCATCACCGTGAAGAGCAGGTGATTGACGATATTCCGCAATGGCTGAAAGCGACCGTGGAGACAATGCACGACAAAACGCAGTTTGGTGAAAACGCGCTGGAAAATATGGTGCACCTGTCCGCAAAATCTCAGGAGTATCTGACCCGCGCAACGCAGCGTTATTACAGCAAAACGCCAATGCAGATTATTAATGAGATCCGTATTAATTTTGCGAAAAAACAGCTGGAAATGACCAACTACTCCGTAACGGATATAGCGTATGAGGCGGGTTACAGTAGCCCAAGTCTGTTTATTAAAACGTTTAAAAAGCTGACCTCATTTACACCGAACAGTTATCGTAAAAAATTAACTGAATTTAATCAGTAAACAATATTGACCTGACAACACGATTTTATCGCTTGCCCTGAATAGCGCGGGACGTCCGCGCCATACCTGACGAACGGGCAGAGCGTAATACACGCCAGTGTTTTTACACTGAAGGGAGAAAGTATGAGCCAGAAATTAAAAGTCGTCACAATTGGTGGCGGGAGCAGCTACACCCCTGAATTACTGGAAGGTTTTATTAAGCGTTATCATGAATTGCCGGTTTCTGAATTATGGCTGGTGGATGTTGAAGACGGAAAAGAGAAGCTGGATATTATTTTTGACCTCTGCCAGCGCATGATCGACAAAGCCGGTGTCCCGCTGAAATTATACAAAACGCTGGATCGTCGCGAAGCTTTGCAAGGGGCAGATTTCGTCACTACGCAACTGCGCGTGGGCCAGCTGAAAGCCCGTGAACAGGATGAACGCATTCCGCTAAGTCACGGGTATCTGGGGCAAGAGACCAACGGCGCAGGCGGTCTGTTCAAAGGGTTGCGCACCATCCCGGTTATCTTTGATATCGTGAAAGATGTCGAAGAACTGTGCCCGAACGCGTGGGTCATTAACTTCACTAACCCGGCAGGCATGGTGACAGAAGCGGTTTATCGCCACACCCACTTTAAGAAATTCATCGGCGTATGCAATATCCCCGTGGGGATGAAAATGTTCATCCATGACGTGCTGGCATTGCAAGACAGCGACGATCTGTCGATCGACCTGTTTGGCCTCAACCACATGGTGTTCATTAAAGACGTACTGGTGAATGGCGAATCGCGCTTTGCTGAACTGCTGGATGGCGTGGCGTCCGGGCAGTTAAAAGCGTCAACGGTGAAAAATATTTTTGACCTGCCGTTTAGCGAAGGGCTTATTCGCTCGCTGAATATGCTGCCGTGCTCCTACCTGCTTTACTACTTCAAGCAAAAAGAGATGCTGGCGATTGAAATGGGCGAATACTATAAAGGCGGCGCGCGCGCTCAGGTGGTGCAGAAGGTTGAGAAACAGCTCTTCGATCTTTATAAAAATCCAGAGCTGAACATCAAACCGAAAGAGCTGGAGCAGCGCGGTGGGGCTTACTATTCCGACGCCGCATGTGAAGTGATTAACGCTATCTATAACGATAAGCAGACGGAACACTACGTTAATATCCCGCATCATGGTCATGTGGATAATATCCCTGCTGACTGGGCGGTGGAGATGACCTGCACATTAGGGCGGAATGGGGCGACGCCGCACCCGCGCATCACGCATTTCGATGAAAAAGTGCTGGGCCTCATCTATACCATCAAAGGGTTTGAAGTCGCAGCCAGTAAGGCGGCGCTGAGCGGTGAGTTCAATGATGTGCTGTTAGCGCTTAACCTGAGCCCGCTGGTGCACTCCGATCGCGATGCGGAAACCCTGGCGCGGGAGTTGATTCTGGCCCACGAGAAGTGGCTGCCGAATTTTGCGGAATGCATCGAGAAACTCAAAGGCGCACAACACTAACAGAGGTTGGGTATGGAACGCTTATTGATTGTGAATGCGGATGATTTTGGCCTGAGCAAGGGACAAAACTACGGCATTGTCGAGGCTTGTCGGAATGGCGTTGTGACGTCCACAACGGCGCTGGTCAATGGTGAAGCCATCGACCATGCGGCGCAATTGTGCCGTGACGTGCCGAAACTGGCGGTGGGGATGCATTTTGTGCTCACCTTAGGGAAGCCGCTGACGGCAATGCCGGGTTTGACGCGTGAAGGGCTGCTGGGAAAATGGATCTGGCAAATGGCCGAGGAAGAGACCTTGCCGCTGGATGAAATTTCGCATGAGCTGGAGTGTCAGTATCAGCGTTTTATCGACCTTTTTGGCCGTGAGCCAACGCATCTGGACAGTCATCACCATGTGCATATGTTCCCGCAAATTTTTCCCATTGTGGCACAGTTTGCGGCAGAACGCGGCGTTGCTCTGCGTATCGATCGCCAGTCGGTGCTTAATGCTGACGATCTGCCGGTAGCGTTACGCAGCTCGCAGGGATTCAGCAGCGAGTTTTACGGCGACGCTATTTCAGAAGCGCTGTTTCTTCAGGTGCTGGATGCCTCTGCTGACAGAGGCGAAAAGTCACTGGAAGTGATGTGTCATCCGGCGTTCATCGACAATATCATCCGTCAGAGCGCCTATTGTTACCCCCGCTTGACTGAGCTTGACGTGCTGACGTCTGCGTCGCTGAAGTATGCGATTGCGGAACGTGGGTATCGTCTCGGCAGTTTTCTTGATGTCTGACTCCTGAGTTTGCGGCGCATTGCTGCGCCGCATTTTTTATGCCGTCAGCCTGACGGCGCTTGTTTTACCCGCCCGTGACCAGACGCGGTGCGTCGCCATCAGCGTAAACCGCACATGCAAGGCGGGACGAACGGGGGCAAAATCAGCTAAGATAGTGTTTTTCTGATTTTTAGCATTTGCCTTTAGTGAAACAACTGATGATGAAACCTCTTCGCCAACAAAATCGCCCGGTTATCAGCTATGTTCCACGCGTGGAGCCCGCGCCGCCAGAACATGCGATAAAAATGGACGCGTTTCGTGACGTATGGATACTGCGCGGAAAGTATGTCGCCTTTATCTTAATGGGGGAGGCATTTCAGCGATCGCCTGCATTTACCGTTCCTGAGTCGGCGCAGCGATGGGCGAATCAGGTTCGCCAGGAAAATGAGATAGCCGAATAATTCGCATAAAAAAACCGCCTGATTAAGGCGGTTTTTTCATCACGCGGGATCAATGATGTGCCAGTTCGGCATCGTCTTCACTGTCCAGAAGGGTTTTGTCCGTCTGCTTCAGCCACTGGCTGGTCAGCGTACCGGCAGTCATTGAGCCGCTCACGTTCAGCGCGGTACGACCCATATCGATCAGCGGTTCAACGGAAATCAGCAGCGCGACCAGCGTGACCGGCAGGCCCATCGCAGGCAGGACGATCAGCGCAGCGAAGGTGGCGCCGCCGCCGACGCCCGCGACACCGGCAGAGCTGACGGTCACAATACCGACCAGGGTGGCAATCCAGACCGGATCAAGCGGGTTAATACCGACAGTCGGCGCAACCATCACCGCCAGCATAGCCGGGTACAGGCCTGCACAACCGTTCTGACCAATCGTCGCGCCAAAAGAGGCGGAGAAGCTGGCGATGGATTCCGGTACGCCCAGACGACGCGTTTGCGCTTCCACGTTCAGCGGAATGGACGCGGCGCTGGAGCGGCTGGTAAAGGCGAACGTCAGAACCGGCCATACTTTACGGAAATATTTCAGCGGGCTAACGCCGTTGACGCCCAGCAGGATACCGTGCACCACAAACATGATGATCAGGCCAAGATAAGACGCGACCACGAAGCTACCCAGTTTGATGATGTCCTGTAGGTTAGACCCTGCGACGACTTTGGTCATCAGCGCCAGTACGCCATATGGCGTCAGTTGCATTACCAGGCGCACCAGCTTCATCACCCAGCTTTGCAGGGTATCGATAGCGATTAACACGCGTTCGCCTTTCGGCGCGTCGTCTTTCAGCAGTTTCAGCGCCGCGACGCCGAGGAATGCCGCGAAGATCACCACGCTGATGATGGAAGTCGGGTTTGCGCCGGTCAGGTCAGCAAACGGGTTTTTCGGCACAAACGACAGCACCAGTTGCGGCACGCTGAGGTCGGCGACTTTGCCAACATAGTTGGTTTCGATGGCGTTCAGACGCGCGGTTTCCGCGCCGCCCTGCACCAGACCTTCCGCCGTCAGACCGAACAGGTTGGTGACCAGTACACCCACCAGTGCGGCAATCAGGGTAGTGAAAAGCAGCGTGCCAATGGTCAGAAAGCTGATCTTACCCAACTGAGACGCGTTATGCAGACGCGCAACGGCACTGAGAATAGACGCGAAGACCAGCGGCATGACGATCATTTGCAGCAGTTGTACATAGCCGTTGCCGACGATGTTGAACCACTGAACGGAGTCTTTTAGTACCGGGCTGTCAGACCCGTAAACGGTGTGCAGGGCGAGACCGAAGATCACGCCCATCACCAGACCGACCAGCACTTTTTTTGCCAGACTCCACTGTTTGTGGCGAGTTTGCGCCAGCACGAACAGCAGTGCAACGAACACCACGATGTTCGCGATTAATGGAAAATTCATCCCCGTTCTCCTGATTTTTTTATACGTATCGCCGTGTGACAGCGATCCTGTTGGCGCAAGGTTAGCAGAACTGTGACCGACCTCTTATATTCAAATGGAATTGTTTATGCCAAAAATGACATTTATGCTGGTTTACTCAGCAATCTGGTGATTTATAAAGCGATCGAACTGCATTTGCAGCATATTAATCATCTGCGACGACCAACGCACTGCACTGTTTTCGGGCATTGTCTGCGGCATCCAGATAGCCCACACGAATAACGCCATGCATAAAAAACGCTCCAGTTGATTGCCTTTTTGCGGAACGAGGATCGGTAGACGGAAGCGCCAGCGGCAGGGCCAGAGCAGGGGAACGCCCGCCGGGGTCAGCATATCGGCCAGAATATGGCTTAAATAACCGAGCACCATTCCTTGCAGGGCATCGGCCGGAATAATCCAGCTCTCCGGCACTTTCAGGTAGAAAAGGGCAAGCATAGCGAACACGGCGAACAGGCTGTGCGTAAACCCGCGATGGCCGAACGCGCGCGCGACAGGTTTTGATATCCATTTCAGACGCTGGCCAAGAAATGATTTTGGATGATCAATATCGGGCAGCAGGCAGGTCAGGATGGCCGAAGGGACAATATGCCACCAGTCGCCCTGAGCGAGAACCGGCGTCAATTCCGCATTTTTGGCAAACACTGCGCAGGCAATGGAAAAAAGAAGGTGGCCTTCCGCCGTCATGATAAAACCCAATAAACTGTCAATTCATACAGTATAGGGTTTTTATACAGTAGGCGGAAGAGGTGACGTTGTAACTCTATGTCACAAATGACATGAATTAGCGCGCCAGCCAGCCGCCATCGACGGCGAGGGTATAGCCGTGAACGTAATCAGACGCCGAAGAAGCGAGAAAGACAACCGGGCCTTGCAGATCGGCAGGTGTGCCCCAGCGTCCGGCCGGAATGCGGTCAACAATCTCTTTGCTGCGTGCGGCGTCATCCCGCAGCTGTTGCGTATTGTTCGTCGCCATATAACCGGGAGCGATGGCGTTCACGTTGATGTGATGTTCCGCCCATTCGTTCGCCAGCAACCGCGTGATACCCAATACGCCGCTTTTCGACGCGGTATAAGAAGGAACGCGAATGCCGCCCTGGAATGAAAGCATTGAGGCGATATTAATAATCTTCCCGCCATCACCTTGCTTCAGGAATTGCCGTGCGACGGCCTGAGAGAGAAAGAACACGGATTTGAGATTCAAATTCATCACATCGTCCCAGTCTTTCTCGCTAAACGACAGCGCGTCTTCGCGGCGGATCGTCCCGGCGTTGTTCACCAGAATGTCAATTCGGCCAAACTGTTCGACCGTTTGCGCGACAATAGCCGGGATAGCGCGTTGCTGGCTCAGGTCGGCCTGGATCGCCATAAAACGGCGTCCGAGCGCCGCCACTTTTGCTGCCGTATCGTGGGGGACTTTGCGATTAACGCCGACGATGTCGCAGCCTGCTTCCGCCAGCGCCAGCGTCATACCCTGCCCAAGCCCGGTATCGCATCCGGTCACTATCGCGACTTTACCTGCAAGACTAAACGCATCCAGAATCATGTTCACCTCGGCTATCGGTTTTTATCAGTTTTTTGCCCTGAGAAAAGGATAGAAGAGGCGGTGAAGGAATACAATAAAAAATGAAACAGTGTTTTATAAAGCAGATGTGCGTAGCAAAACGGGCAATGTCGCCACCGCCCGTCGCTATTTAACCGCGCAGATGCGCTGCGGTCAGTTCAGCCAGCGAAGTCAGTTTGACGTTGGCAAGGGCAAAGCGCGGGTCGTGCTGGCCTTCTTCCGCCGGAACAACAATTGAGCGCATTCGCGCCGCTTTTGAGGCGACCATGCCGTTGACGGAGTCTTCCAGCGCAACGCAGGTTAACGGGTCAACGCCCAGTTTGGCCGCGCAATCGAGGTATACCTGCGGATGCGGCTTGCTGTAAGGCAGTTTTTCCGCAGAGGCCAGGGCATCGAAACTTTCACGCAGATCAAACATGGTCAACACCTTTTCCAGCATATGCAGGGGGGAAGCGGAGGCCAGACCGACCATTAACCCCTGAGATTTGCACAGCGCGACCGCTTCGCGCACGCCGGGGAGCAGCGGGCGAGTTTCTTCAACCAGTGAAATGGCGCGGGTAATGATTCGGTCGGTAACCGCCTGACGGTCTGGCCCATTCCACGGTTGTTGGGCGTACCAGAGGTCAACAACCATATCGATGCGTAAACCCAGCGTATCCGGGAGTTCATGGCGGCGGGTAATATCTACGCCTAAACTTGCCATGACCTCCAGTTCAGCTTGATCCCAAAGCGGTTCGGAATCGATCAGTAGTCCATCCATATCGAAAATTGCAGCAAGAATCTGACGCGGGGTTGACATTACAACCTCTCCTTTTGAGGTGAAAACACAATGGATTAAGCGCTTATTATGGCTAATGACGTATCATAGCGCCTTTAAAGAACAGGCGAAATTGGTTATCAGCAGGTAGACTTAGGCCAAAACGACGCGTCTTTATCAAGGGGAACTCATGACGTATCAACAAGCTGGACGCATTGCTGTCTTAAAAAGGATTCTGGGATGGGTGATTTTTATCCCCGCGCTTATTTCCACACTGGTTTCATTGCTGAAGTTTATGTATGAGCACAGCGAAAAGCAGGAAGGGATTAACGCGGTGATGCTTGATTTTACTCACGTTATGATTGATATGATGCGGGCGAATACCGCGTTCCTGAACCTGTTCTGGTATAACTCGCCGACACCGGATTTTCAACACAGTCTGAACATTGTTTTCTGGGTGATTTTTGTGTTGATTTTCGTTGGCCTGGCATTGCAGGACTCAGGCGCCAGGATGAGCCGCCAGGCGCGTTTTCTTCGCGAAGGGGTTGAAGATCAGCTTATTCTGGAAAAAGCGAAAGGCAGCGAGGGGTTGTCACGCGAGCAAATTGAGTCGCGCATCGTGGTTCCGCATCACACGATCTTCTTACAGTTTTTCCCGCTTTATATCCTGCCGGTGATTATCATCGTGTTGGGCTACGTTTTCTTTTCGCTTCTTGGATTTGTGTAGCAATGAAAAATGCCCGATAGCGCTTCGCTTATCGGGCCTGTGGTTCAGTGCATCTGTAAGCTGTCATTCGGCACAATAGCTATGCCGCCAGCAACCTTTCCATCGCTTTTTGCGCCACCACCAGGTGTTGCCCGCCAAACAGTCTCGCCCGATTGAGCAGGGTATAGAGCTGATAAATCGGCTGGCGATCCAGAAAATCCAGCGGTAGCGGAGAAACAGACTGGTAGCCATCATAGATCTGCGGGGGTTGGTCGGTATGCAGCGGCAGCATGGCCAGATCGCACTCCCTGTCGCCCCAGTAACAGGCGGGATCGAAAATATAGGGGCCATCAGGCCCAAGCGCGCAGTTTCCTGACCATAAATCGCCGTGCAGCAGCGAAGGCTGCGGCTGATGCGAGGCCAGACGCTGCTGAACATGCTCAACGATCGCATCGATATTGCCAAATGCGATGCCTTTTTCTGCCGCCAGTTCAAGCTGCCAGCCAATGCGTTGTTCGGCAAAAAATGTTGACCAGCGTCGTTGCCAGGCATTGGGTTGAGGCGTGGTGGAAAGGGCGTTATCAAAATCAAGGCCAAACTGGGGCTGGTCGCTCCATTCATGTAAATGGGCAAGTTGCTGACCGAGGATAAAGGCGTTGTGGGCATCCAGAGGACGGGGAGGGAGATAATCCATCACCAGAAAACTGTAGTCTCTGTCTGAGCCCTGCGCCCAGACTTTCGGGACGGTGACGGTTTTACTGCGGGAAAGCAGCTCCAGCTGGTCAGCTTCCGCCGTAAAGCCGGGAAGGAGCTCTCTTTCATCACATTTGACGAAAAAATCGCGTCCCGCATAGCGTAAATGCCATGCGGCATGGATCTCTCCGCCGGGCAGTTCATTACGCAGTTCGATTTCGCCTTCACCTAATTGCTCGCTTAAAAGACGACTGATAGCCTGCCACATGATGTCTCTCCCCATGTTGTCTGCCAGATCATAAGGTTAGCGCATAAATGCGGTGAAAAAACACGAGCTAACGCACACCGTAGACGCGTTTTTGCACAATGGCACTGATATTATCGGTCTTTAGTCCACTCCTCCCATGTCATGACCGATATTTCTGGTTTCTTATCTAAAGCGCTTTCCGCCAGCCCGGCGGTAAGCGCGGCGATCTCATCTTCGCTCAGGGCGCTGATAAAACCAAATGTGTTGGTACCCAGTTCATGCACATGCCCTTGCTCGTCGGTCATGGTGAGCAGAAAACCGCACCGCGTCAGATGGTTGTTCAACTCGTTAATCTCTGTCAGCGAGTCTTCATGAAATTTCACGGTTATGACATAGCGGATGACATCACCACTGGCCATAAATCACCTCTTTGTAATCACATGATTTTTTAGCATAGTCGGTTAATTCGTATGCTGATAGCTTTGCCGCTGAAACCCCCTCGTAATAAGGAGGGGGATGGCCGATCACTGAGAAAGCCAGGCGTAGATTTTCTGCGTATCGTCCCGGGAACACAGACGTGTTCCTTGATTCAACGTCGCCGCGCTGCCTGCCGAGACGCCGAAACGCACCATCTCTTCCAGCGAGGCGTTTTCCGCCAGTTTTAGCGTCATTGCGCCAACCATGCTGTCGCCCGCGCCGACGGTACTTTGACTTCTGACGGGAGGGGGAACAACCTGGACGCAGCTTTCGCTATCCACCGCCAGCGCCCCCTGTGGCCCCAGAGATACAACGACGCGGCGCGCTTTGCCGCTCTTCACGATTTCCTGCGCCGCTTGGCGCACATCGTCAGGCTGCGTGAGTTCGCGATTGACCAGCGCGCTCAGCTCTTTTTGGTTCGGTTTGACCAGTTCAATATTGCCGAGAGATAACGCCGCGTTGAGCGCATCGCCCGAACTATCAATAATGCAGCGGATGCCCTGTTTCTGCGCGGCGGCAATAAGCTGCGTCAGTTTTTCCAGCTTGACGCCGGGCGGCAGACTCCCGCTGATAACCAAAATGGCGCCGGATTCGATCTCCAGAACCTGTTCTTCAATCTGGCGAAATTCGTCATCGTCGAGTGCGGCGCCGGGCATGACAAAGCGATATTGCTCCCCGCTGGACTCCACATGAACATGCAGGTTTTGTCGCGTCCAGTCTTTGGCATCGATGGTGACGACGGGGACGTTTTCATCGGCCAGAAGTGCGACCAGATGTTCGCCGGTCGCGCCGCCAGCGGGGAAAATCGCGGTTGCGGTTCCGCCAAGATGGGCAATCGCGCGGGCAACGTTGATTCCGCCGCCGCCAGGTTCAAAAACGGGTGATGAACAGCGAAGTTTCCCTTCGGGATAGAGTTGTGGGGTGATTGTTGCGCTATCGAGAGAGGGCGCAAGTGTTAACGTATAGATACGTATCATCTTTACCTCCTGTTAGGCTGACTTCAGTCTGGCACTGAATGCCCGGAAAGGGAAGTAATTAACAATATGATTTACTGGATATTTATTTAAAATTACCGGGAGAAAGATATATAAATAAATATCTGCTTTGGGAACTCTCTTATTCAAAAAATGAAATAAGAATTCATTGCTATGTTATTCGAGCCTTTTTATAATTTGTTACCTTTCCTGGATCGTTTGTCATTGATCCTTATGAAAGTTTCCGGGACCGTAACGGTCTCTTTTTTTGTTGTACGGACTCTTTATAAATGAAGCTTTTGAAGACAGTACCCGCTGCATTAATGTTGGCAGGGGGCGTATTTGCGTCAATGCATGCCGCTGCTGATGATTCCGTTTTTACTGTCATGGATGATCCCGCCACTGCGAAGAAACCCTTCGAAGGTAACCTGAATGCGGGCTACCTTGCTCAGTCAGGCAACACGAAAAGTTCTTCTTTAACGGCTGACACCACGATGACCTGGTACGGTGCAACTACCGCCTGGTCGCTGTGGGGGAATGCCAGCAATACATCCTCCAATGATGAACGTTCTTCGGAGAAATACGCGGTAGGCGGCCGTAGCCGTTTCAATATGACCGACTACGATTACCTGTTTGGCCAGGCAAGCTGGCTGACAGACCGTTACAACGGTTATCGTGAGCGTGACACACTGACCGCCGGTTATGGCCGTCAGTTCCTCAACGGGCCGGTGCACAGCTTCCGTTTTGAATTCGGTCCTGGCGTACGCTATGACGAACATACCGATGGCAAAACCGAGACCCAACCGCTGGGCTACGCTTCCGGTAGCTACGCCTGGCAGATGACGGATAACACCAAATTTACGCAGGGCGTGTCCGTTTTCGGCGCTGAAGATACCACCCTCAACTCAGAGACGGCGTTGAATGTCGCGATCAACGAGCATTTTGGTTTAAAGGTGGCTTATAACCTGACCTGGAACTCCGAACCGCCCGCAACGGCGCCGGAACATACCGATCGCCGCACGACGGTATCGTTAGGGTATAAGATGTAATCGCCTGCCGGGTTGTTTTAAACACGACCCGGCTTTTTAAATTAGCGTTTTTATCGCGATTGCGCGCTAAGTGAAATTATATTTATATTTTCCGTGGCGAATGCCATTCATAAAAATGCGTTGAACGTGCATATTATTGATGCTTTCTATTCATTCGCAGGAATTAACTTTCGGCGAACGCTTCGGATATTAGCCCCAAATCATCGCCGCCCAGCGGAGCAGCAACATTGCGCCGCAAATGAGGAGCAATACGACAACCATCTTCCAGTGTTTTTTGGCAAAGCGGTTTGTTGGCATTTTCTCTCTTCCTGTCAAAATCGGACTGATGCTCCCAGTGTAACAAAAGCGATGGCGCGTCAGGGAATTGATTTACATCATACAGTTCGGCGTGATTGCGGCTTTGATCGGCAGTCAATGCCGTGTACACTGTCAAACGGTGTTATCAAAAAACGGGTGTAGGTCCAGTCTTGCCATTCAGGCGGGCCGTGACATATTTCGCAGAGTGAAGCGGGAATCAGCCCATAACTTTTTGATAATTTTAAATATTGAAACTTTGTATGTGATCTTTCGTGTGGGTCACCACTGCAAATAAGGATATAACATGCCTGTTATTACTCTTCCTGATGGCAGCCAACGCCATTACGACCACGCTGTAAGCCCCATGGATGTTGCGCTGGACATAGGTCCAGGACTGGCGAAAGCCTGTATCGCAGGTCGCGTTAATGGCGAACTGGTTGACGCGTCCGATCTCATTGAAAACGACGCTCAGCTGGCAATCATCACCGCGAAAGATGAAGAAGGTCTGGAGATCATTCGTCACTCCTGCGCGCACCTGTTAGGGCACGCGATTAAACAACTTTGGCCGAACACCAAAATGGCTATCGGTCCGGTTGTCGATAACGGTTTTTACTATGATATTGATCTCGACCGTACGTTAACCCAGGAAGATGTCGACGCGCTCGAAAAACGGATGCACGAGCTTGCTGAGAAAAACTACGACGTCATTAAGAAGAAAGTGAGCTGGCACGAAGCGCGTGAAACCTTCGTGAAGCGTGGCGAAACCTATAAGGTTTCTATTCTTGATGAGAATATTGCGCATGATGACAAGCCGGGCTTGTATCATCATGAAGAATATGTCGATATGTGCCGTGGCCCGCACGTGCCGAACATGCGTTTCTGCCATCACTTCAAACTGATGAAAACCGCAGGGGCATACTGGCGTGGCGACAGCGACAACAAGATGCTGCAACGTATTTATGGTACGGCGTGGGCGGATAAAAAATCCCTGAACGCCTATCTGCAACGCCTTGAAGAAGCCGCCAAGCGCGACCACCGTAAAATCGGTAAGCAGCTTGACCTGTATCATATGCAGGAAGAAGCGCCGGGTATGGTGTTCTGGCATAACGACGGCTGGACTATCTTTCGTGAACTGGAAGTCTTTGTGCGTTCTAAGCTCAAAGAATATCAGTATCAGGAAGTTAAAGGCCCGTTCATGATGGACCGTGTGCTGTGGGAAAAAACCGGGCACTGGGAAAACTACAAAGATGCGATGTTCACTACCTCTTCAGAGAACCGTGAATACTGCATCAAGCCGATGAACTGCCCGGGCCACGTGCAGATCTTCAACCAGGGTCTGAAGTCCTACCGCGATCTGCCGCTGCGTATGGCGGAATTCGGTAGCTGCCACCGTAACGAACCGTCAGGCGCCTTGCATGGCCTGATGCGCGTACGTGGCTTCACCCAGGATGATGCGCATATCTTCTGTACTGAAGAACAGATTCGCGATGAAGTGAACGCCTGTATTCGTATGGTCTACGATATGTACAGCACCTTTGGCTTCGAGAAGATCGTCGTCAAACTTTCCACTCGCCCCGAAAAACGTATCGGTAGCGATGAAATGTGGGATCGTGCTGAGGCGGATCTGGCCGTTGCGCTGGAAGAAAACAACATCCCGTTTGAGTATCAACTGGGTGAGGGCGCATTCTACGGTCCGAAAATTGAATTTACCCTGTATGACTGCCTCGATCGTGCATGGCAGTGCGGTACGGTACAGCTGGACTTCTCTCTGCCGTCTCGTCTGAACGCCTCTTATGTTGGCGAAAACAACGAGCGTCAGGTGCCGGTGATGATTCACCGCGCGATTCTTGGGTCAATGGAACGTTTCATCGGTATCCTGACTGAAGAGTTCGCAGGCTTCTTCCCGACCTGGCTTGCGCCGGTTCAGGTAGTGGTGATGAACATTACCGATACTCAGTCTGAATACGTTAACGAATTGACGCAGAAACTACAAAATGCGGGCATTCGTGTAAAAGCAGACTTGAGAAATGAGAAGATAGGCTTTAAAATCCGCGAGCACACTTTACGTCGTGTCCCTTACATGTTGGTCTGTGGCGACAAAGAGGTAGAAGCAGGCAAAGTAGCCGTGCGTACCCGTCGTGGCAAAGACTTGGGCAGCCTGGACGTAAATGAAGTTATCGAGAAGCTGCAACAAGAGATTCGCAGCCGCAGTCTTCAACAACTGGAGGAATAAAGTATTAAAGGCGGAAAACGAGTTCAAACGGCGCGTCCTAACCGTATCAATGGCGAAATTCGCGCCCAGGAAGTTCGCTTAACAGGTCTGGAAGGCGAGCAGCTTGGTATTGTGAGTCTGAGAGAAGCTCTGGAAAAAGCTGAAGAAGCTGGAGTAGACTTAGTCGAAATCAGCCCTAACGCCGAGCCGCCGGTTTGTCGTATAATGGATTACGGCAAATTCCTCTATGAAAAGAGTAAGTCTTCTAAGGAACAGAAGAAAAAGCAAAAAGTTATCCAGGTTAAGGAAATTAAATTCCGTCCTGGTACAGATGAAGGCGACTATCAGGTAAAACTCCGCAGCCTGATTCGCTTTCTCGAAGAGGGCGATAAGGCCAAGATCACGCTGCGTTTCCGTGGTCGTGAGATGGCCCACCAACAGATCGGTATGGAAGTGCTTAATCGCGTGAAAGAAGATCTGGCTGAACTGGCAGTTGTCGAATCCTTCCCTACGAAGATCGAAGGCCGTCAGATGATTATGGTGCTCGCTCCTAAGAAGAAACAGTAAGGCCTTCAAGTAGCAATTCCTGTGGAGCCTTCGGGCTTCACAGATTTTGTTCGCCTGGGTTTCGTTTATTAACAATGCGAAGTGGAAGTTATTAAAATGCCAAAAATTAAGACCGTACGCGGTGCTGCTAAGCGCTTCAAAAAAACCGGTAAAGGTGGTTTTAAGCACAAGCACGCTAACCTGCGTCATATTCTGACCAAAAAAGCGACCAAGCGTAAACGTCACCTGCGCCCGAAAGCCATGGTTTCCAAAGGCGATCTGGGTCTGGTAATCGCGTGCCTGCCGTACGCATAAGCCGTTAACGTTTTTTTTAACTTTTTTATGCCCAATAGATTTCGCATGTCGCAAGGCGGTTAACGCCGCGAAAATGTGAAAGATGAGGGCGAATCAGAATAGATACAGGAGAGCACTATGGCTCGCGTAAAACGTGGTGTAATTGCACGCGCACGTCACAAGAAAATTTTGAAACAAGCCAAAGGCTACTACGGTGCGCGTTCTCGCGTATACCGCGTTGCCTTCCAGGCAGTTATCAAAGCTGGTCAGTATGCTTACCGTGACCGTCGTCAACGTAAGCGTCAGTTCCGTCAACTGTGGATTGCGCGTATCAACGCAGCAGCACGTCAGAACGGTATTTCTTACAGCAAATTCATCAACGGCCTGAAAAAAGCCTCTGTTGAAATCGACCGTAAGATCCTGGCTGACATCGCAGTATTCGACAAAGTAGCGTTCACCGCTCTGGTTGAAAAAGCGAAAGCAGCTCTGGCATAAGCCAGTGAAAAGAGGGAGCCTGGCTCCCTCTCTTTTATTTGTAGTGCAATCAATCAGTTGACAATTTATCCGTAACCCTTTTCAATAAAGGTTGTCCGGTTTTACCACACAAGGTAACGCAAGCATGAATGCTGCTATTTTCCGCTTCTTTTTTTACTTTAGCACCTGACTCCAGGAGGCTAGCGCGTGAAAGAAGAAACGAAAAACAGCGCGAAAAAGCCTCCTGATGGAGGCTTTTTTTGTACCTGAAATCGAGAGATTAAGTCCAACGAACCGGTGTCTTCACCGACACAATGAGGAAAACCATGTCACATCTCGCAGAGCTGGTTGCCAGTGCGAAGGCAGCCATTAACCAGGCGTCAGATGTTGCCGCGTTAGACAATGTACGCGTCGAATATTTGGGCAAGAAAGGGCATTTAACCCTTCAGATGACGACCCTGCGTGAATTGCCGCCAGAAGAGCGTCCGGCAGCCGGCGCGGTTATCAATGAAGCAAAAGAGCAGGTACAACAAGCGCTGAACGCGCGCAAAGCGGATTTAGAAAACGCGGCGCTGAATGCACGTCTGGCGGCGGAAACCATCGACGTTTCTCTGCCTGGGCGTCGTATTGAAAACGGTGGTCTGCATCCGGTAACACGTACCATTGATCGTATTGAAAGTTTCTTCGGTGAGCTTGGTTTTACCGTGGCGACTGGCCCGGAGATCGAAGACGATTACCACAACTTCGATGCGCTGAACATTCCAGGCCATCACCCGGCCCGTGCTGACCACGACACTTTCTGGTTTGATGCCACCCGTCTGCTGCGTACGCAGACTTCCGGCGTGCAGATTCGTACTATGAAAGAACAGCAGCCGCCGATCCGTATTATTGCGCCGGGCCGAGTGTACCGTAACGACTACGATCAAACGCACACCCCGATGTTCCATCAGATGGAAGGGCTGATTGTTGACACCAACATCAGCTTCACCAACCTGAAAGGCACGCTGCACGACTTCCTGCGTAACTTCTTTGAAGAAGACCTGCAAATCCGTTTCCGTCCTTCTTACTTCCCGTTCACGGAACCGTCCGCAGAAGTGGATGTAATGGGCAAAAACGGCAAATGGCTGGAAGTGCTGGGTTGCGGGATGGTGCATCCGAACGTTCTGCGCAACGTGGGCATCGACCCGGAAATCTACTCTGGCTTCGCGTTTGGTATGGGGATGGAGCGTCTGACCATGCTGCGTTATGGCGTGACCGATCTGCGCTCATTCTTCGAAAACGATCTGCGTTTCCTCAAACAGTTTAAATAAAGGCAGGGTAAAACAATGAAATTCAGTGAACTGTGGTTACGCGAATGGGTGAACCCGGCAATCGACAGCGATGCGCTGTCGGATCAGATTACGATGGCGGGTCTGGAAGTGGATGGCGTTGACGCCGTCGCCGGTGAGTTCAACGGCGTGGTTGTGGGTGAAGTGGTGGAGTGCGGCCAGCACCCGAACGCAGATAAACTGCGCGTTACGAAAGTGAACGTGGGCGGCGAACGCCTGCTGGATATCGTCTGTGGCGCGCCTAACTGCCGTCAGGGGCTGAAAGTAGCCGTTGCAACTATCGGCGCGGTTCTGCCGGGCGATTTCAAAATCAAAGCCGCTAAACTGCGCGGCGAGCCGTCGGAAGGGATGCTGTGCTCCTTCTCCGAACTGGGGATTTCCGACGACCATAGCGGCATCATCGAATTACCGACGGATGCGCCGATCGGAACCGATATCCGTGAATACCTGAAGCTTGACGATAACACCATTGAAATCAGCGTGACGCCGAACCGCGCCGACTGCTTAGGGATCATCGGTGTGGCGCGTGATGTCGCTGTCCTGAACAAAATCGCGCTGGTTGAGCCGGAGATCGCACCTGTTGCAGCCACCATCAATGACACGCTGCCGATCGCGGTTGAAGCGCCGGATGCCTGCCCGCGCTACCTGGGTCGCGTGGTGAAAGGCATTAATGTTAAAGCGCCTACGCCGCTGTGGATGAAAGAGAAGCTGCGTCGCTGCGGCATTCGTTCCATTGATGCTGTCGTTGACGTCACCAACTATGTACTGCTTGAACTGGGTCAGCCGATGCATGCCTTTGACAAAGATCGTATTGAAGGCGGTATTGTCGTGCGTATGGCCAAAGAGGGCGAAACCCTGGTGCTGCTGGACGGCACAGAAGCGAAGCTGAGCACCGATACGCTGGTGATCGCGGATCACCACAAAGCGCTGGCGATGGGCGGTATCTTTGGCGGCGAGCATTCCGGCGTGAATGAGGAAACGCAAAACGTGCTGCTGGAATGCGCGTTCTTTAGCCCGCTGTCTATTACCGGTCGTGCGCGTCGCCACGGTCTGCATACGGATGCTTCCCACCGCTATGAGCGTGGTGTGGACCCGGCGTTGCAGTACAAAGCAATGGAGCGCGCCACCCGCCTGTTGATCGACATTTGCGGCGGCGAAGCCGGTCCGGTTATCGACGTCACGAATGACGCCACGCTGCCGAAACGCGCGACCATTACGCTTCGTCGTAGCAAGCTGGATCGTCTGATCGGGCATCACATTGCCGATGAGCAGGTGAGCGATATTCTGCGTCGTCTGGGCTGCGAAGTGACTGAAGGTCAGGACGAGTGGAAAGCGGTCGCGCCGAGCTGGCGTTTCGACATGGAGATTGAAGAAGATCTGGTCGAAGAAGTGGCCCGCGTGTATGGCTACAACAACATTCCTGATGAGCCGATTCAGGCGGGTTTAATCATGGGGACTCACCGTGAAGCCAACTTGTCGCTGAAGCGTGTGAAAACCATGCTCAATGACAAAGGCTACCAGGAAGTGATCACCTATAGCTTTGTCGATCCGAAGGTTCAGCAACTGCTGCATCCGGGCGAAGAAGCGCTGTTGCTGCCAAGCCCGATCTCCATTGAGATGTCGGCGATGCGTCTTTCACTGTGGACCGGCCTGCTGTCAACGGTGGTCTATAACCAGAACCGTCAGCAGAATCGCGTGCGTATCTTTGAAACCGGTCTGCGTTTCGTGCCGGATACCCAGGCAAATCTGGGCATTCGTCAGGATCTGATGCTGGCAGGGGTGATTTGCGGCAACCGTTATGACGAGCACTGGAATCTGGCGAAAGAGACCGTTGATTTCTATGATCTGAAAGGCGATCTGGAAGCGGTGCTGGATCTCACCGGCAAACTGGCCGACATTCAGTTCAGGGCGGAAGCGAATCCGGCGCTGCATCCTGGGCAGTCCGCGGCGATTTATCTGAAAGGTGAACGCATTGGTTTTATTGGGGTTGTTCATCCTGAGCTGGAACGTAAACTGGATCTGAACGGTCGCACTCTGGTGTTTGAACTGGAGTGGAATAAGCTCGCAGACCGCGTGGTGCCTCAGGCGCGCGAGATTTCGCGCTTCCCGGCTAACCGTCGCGACATCGCGGTGGTGGTCGCAGAAAACGTTCCCGCAGCGGATATTTTATCCGAGTGTAAGAAAGTTGGCGTAAATCAGGTAGTTGGCGTAAACTTATTTGACGTGTACCGCGGTAAGGGTGTTGCGGAGGGTTATAAGAGCCTCGCTATCAGCCTGATCCTTCAGGATACCAGCCGTACACTCGAAGAAGAGGAGATTGCCGCTACCGTCGCCAAATGTGTAGAGGCATTAAAAGAGCGATTCCAGGCATCATTGAGGGATTGAACCTATGGCGCTTACAAAAGCTGAAATGTCAGAATATCTGTTTGATAAGCTTGGGCTTAGCAAGCGGGATGCCAAAGAACTGGTCGAGCTGTTTTTCGAGGAGATTCGTCGTGCTCTGGAAAACGGTGAGCAGGTGAAACTCTCTGGTTTTGGTAACTTCGATCTGCGTGATAAGAATCAACGTCCGGGACGTAACCCGAAAACGGGCGAAGATATTCCCATTACAGCACGGCGCGTGGTGACCTTCAGACCCGGACAGAAGTTGAAAAGCCGGGTTGAAAACGCTTCGCCCAAAGAAGAGTAATCTGATCTAACTAAAAAGGCCGCTTTGCGGCCTTTTTTCTTTCCTGTGATGGTTACGCACCGTAAAATCAACATCATCCCTTTTCAGCTGAATGGAAAACATGCTGACTTTTGCCTGCCAACAACAGCGCCGCAATGTGCGCTGGTTATCCAGTCTGTCGGTGCTTATGCTGCTGGCAGTGGTATTAAGCCTGTGCGCCGGAGATCAGTGGATAGCCCCTGGCGACTGGTTCAGCGCCCGTGGTGAACTGTTTGTCTGGCAGATACGACTCCCTCGCACGCTTGCTGTTCTGCTGGTAGGCGCCGCGCTGGCGCTGTCAGGCGCGGTAATGCAGGCGTTATTTGAAAACCCGCTTGCCGAGCCCGGATTGCTTGGCGTCTCCAACGGCGCTGGCGTGGGCCTTATTGCCGCAGTGCTACTGGGGCAAGGTCAGTTACCCGGCTGGGCGCTGGGGTTCTGCGCCATTGCCGGCGCGCTTATCATCACACTTATTCTCCTGCGATTTGCCCGTCGACATTTATCAACCAGCCGCCTGCTGCTGGCGGGCGTTGCGCTTGGCATTATTTGCAGCGCGATGATGACGTGGGCCATCTATTTTTCAACCTCCTTCGACCTGCGCCAGTTGATGTACTGGATGATGGGCGGATTCGGCGGGGTGGACTGGCAGCAGGCCTGGCTGATGATTGTCCTGATCCCGGTTTCACTCTGGATTTGCTGCCAGTCGCAGCCGATGAATATTCTGGCGCTGGGCGAAACGTCCGCGCGTCAGCTGGGGCTGCCGCTGTGGTTCTGGCGCAATTTGCTGGTGGTCGCCACGGGCTGGATGGTCGGCGTTAGCGTTGCGCTCGCGGGTTCGATTGGGTTTATCGGCCTGGTGATCCCACATATCTTACGGCTTTGCGGTCTGAGCGATCATCGCGCTTTGCTGCCGGGCTGCGCGCTGGCGGGGGCGATAGCTCTGCTGCTGGCGGATGTTATCGCCCGTCTGGTGCTGGCGTCGGCGGAACTGCCTATCGGCGTAGTGACGGCGACGATGGGGGCGCCGGTCTTCATCTGGCTATTATTAAAATCCAGGCGCTAGCCAAAATGAGAAATGAGGAAGTCATTAGTATGTGGCAACGGATGAAATGGGGTCTGTGTGTGCTGGCGGCACTCAGCGGTTCTGCGATGGCCGCACCACTGACGGCGCAATACGTGTCGACTATCGCGACGCAGGAAGAACAGCGTCTTCATGCCCGGATTGGCATTGCGGTACTTGATACGGCGACCAACAGTATCACCCATTATCGGGGAGAAGAACGGTTCCCGTTAAACAGTACGCACAAGCCGCTGTTATGCGCAGCGTTATTACGCGAAGTCGACAGGAAGGTGCTGGCGCTTTCTGCTTCAACGCAGTTTGAATCCTCGCAGCTGGTGGAGTATTCGCCGATTACTGAAAAACATGTGGTGCCAGACGCCATGAGCTGGGCGCAATTGTGCAGCGCGGCGGTAAGCTACAGCGATAACACGGCCGCCAATCTCATCGCCAGGAAGCTCAACGGGCCGCAGGCCGTCACGCAGTTTTTGCGTGATTCGGGGGATACAATAACCCGCCTCGATCGCTATGAGCCTGAACTGAACAGCGCCATTCCCGGCGATGAACGCGACTCCACGACGCCTGTCGCGATAGCGCAGACGCTCAATACGCTACTGCTGGGGAACGTGTTGCAGCCATCCTCAAGAGAGCAGCTTATGCAATGGATGCGGGACGACAAAGTGGCTGACAGTCTGCTGCGTTCGGTCTTGCCGGACGGCTGGAAAATCGCGGATAAAACCGGGGCGGGCGACAACGGCTCGCGTTCTATTGTTAGCGTTGTCTGGCCGACATCACAAAAACCTCTGCTCGTGGTTATCTATATTACACAAACTCCGGCGACAATGGCGCAGCGTGACGCCGCGATTGTCCGCATCGGGGAGTCGCTGTTTTCAACACTCGCAGTCTATGATTAAAAGCTGATATTTGATCACTCACATCCGCCTGTTATATGGGAGACGCTATGCAAGATACCATTCTCAACACTGAAGTGACGACGATCGACGGGGATGTCACCACGCTTGAGAAGTACGCCGGAAACGTACTGCTGGTGGTTAATGTGGCCTCGAAATGTGGCTTAACGCCACAATACGAACAGCTGGAAAATATTCAGAAAGCCTGGGCCGATCAGGGCTTTACGGTGTTAGGTTTTCCCTGCAACCAGTTTCTTGGTCAGGAACCTGGCACTGAAGAGGAGATTAAAACCTATTGCAGCACCACCTGGGGCGTCACATTCCCGATGTTCAGCAAGGTTGACGTCAATGGTGAGAACCGCCATCCACTGTATCAGAAGTTGATTGCCGCAGCGCCTGCCGCCGTTGCGCCGGAAGGTAGCGGTTTCTATGAGCGCATGGCGAGTAAAGGCCGCGCGCCGCTTTACCCGGACGATATTTTGTGGAACTTTGAGAAGTTTTTAATCGGCAGGGATGGACAGGTCGTACAGCGTTTCTCACCGGACATGACGCCTGAAGATCCGGGGATGGTGGAAAGTATCAAAATCGCGTTGGCAAAATAATGATCTCGTTGATGCAGTTACAGGATGTTGCCGAAACGACGCGTCTGGGGCCGCTTTCCGGCGACGTTAAGCCTGGCGAGATTCTTCACCTCGTGGGGCCGAATGGGGCAGGGAAAAGTACGCTGCTGGCGCGTATGGCGGGCTTAACCTTCGGGGAAGGCACCGTCATATTCGACGGCGCGTCGCTGGAGACATGGCCTGCGGCGAAACTGGCTCAACATCGGGCCTATCTCGCGCAGCAGCAGAATCCCCCATTTTCAATGCCGGTCTGGCATTTCCTGACGCTGCATCAACCTGATAAAACGCAAACGAACCTGCTGAATGACGTTGCGCAGGCGCTTGGGCTGAGCGACAAGCTGGGGCGGAGCGCGAATCAACTCTCCGGCGGCGAGTGGCAGCGTGTACGTCTGGCGGCGGTGATATTGCAAATTCACCCTCACGCTAACCCGCACGGGCAGCTTCTGCTACTGGATGAACCGATGAACAGTCTGGACGTTGCGCAACAAAACGCGCTGGATAGGCTGCTGAGCCAGCTATGCAGCCAGGGTATCGCCATCGTGATGAGCAGCCATGACCTTAACCATACTCTGCGCCACGCGCATCGCGCCTGGTTGCTGAAACAGGGGAAATTGATCGCCAGCGGGCGGCGTGACGAGGTGCTGACGCCGCCAAATCTGGCCCGGGCATACGGCATGAACTTCCGTCGGCTGGACGTTGAAGGCCACAGAATGCTCATATCAACCACTTAAGTTAAATGGGTTCTTGAAAAACACATAATTTCCACGCTAAATAGAAGCAAGAATAAAAAGATAGAGGATTCGTCCTGAATGCGCTTTTGGCTTCTTCTTATCGCAGCACTGTTTTTGGCAGGGTGTAGCAGCCATCGTGCGCCAGCACCTAACGCCAGGCTTTCGGATTCCATTATGGTTATCGCGGGCCTGAACGATCAGCTACAGTCCTGGAGAGGTACACCGTATCGCTATGGCGGAATGAGCCGTAGCGGGGTGGACTGCTCGGGATTTGTGTTGATGACGATGCGCGACAAATTTGATTTACAACTGCCGCGTGAAACGCGCCAACAGTCAAAAATTGGTACGGAAATCGACAAAGATGAACTGCTGCCCGGCGACCTGGTCTTTTTTAAAACTGGATCGGGGGAAAGTGGTTTGCACGTCGGCATTTATGATACCAACAATCAATTTATTCATGCGTCTACCAGCCGTGGCGTGATGCGCTCATCGCTCGACAATGTCTACTGGCGGAAAAATTTCTGGCAGGCGAGACGTATTTAATGCTATCGATGGTAAAGCGGATACCCAGCGGCCGCTTCATCATCTATATTTAAGAAATTGATTTTTCATTGTCTGAATGCCAGGGCTATCGTGAGTTATCAGAAATAGTTTTAACCCTACATTTTGCAAAAGTATTTTTAGTCAAAATGATTTATCTGGTGTCTTGCGGAAAATGCAAAACTGGATATTGGTTTATAATCGAGATAAGCTAAAAAAAGGACCCGGTTTACCGGCTAAAAAGGAAAAAATGAAAGCACCTCCAGTCGTATCAGAAATGACATCTTTCTTCGTTCTTTCTTACAGGATGCCGGATTACACCCATGCAGCGGGGCTGGCACAATGATTGTTTCACTGGATAACTTTTATCATTCTCACCTTTATTTTGTTCCTGCCCGAACCGAGAAAGAGAAACTCGTCGGCCTGGAGATTGTTGCAAACTTTGTCACTGAAGACGGTAATGTCCGTATGCCGACGGAGCTGGTCATGCCGCGCCTGTCAGCAGAAGAACAGCGTTGTCTGTTCGAAGAAAAACTCGCATTGCTGGAAACGTGCCAACATTTTTTTATTCAACATAAACTTATTGCCTGGATTAATTTAACGTCAGCCGTCGTCGCATCATTATTATCAGACGGCGAGTTTGTATCCCATGTAAGGCGCTTTCCATTTTTGGAACTGATGATTAATGAGAATTATCCTGAATTAAGTCTTGGGAAAGAGAATCAAATTCTGGCTGAGTTAGCCGGACGATTTCCCCTCATCCTTGCCAATTTCGGCGCTGGCGATACATCGATAAAAGCGATCTTTGATGGTCTCTTCAAACGCGTCGCGCTGGATAAAAACTTTGTCCAGCAAAGATCCGCAAGTCTTTCTTTTGAACCCTTTATGCAGGCTATTATTTCGCAGATATCACCGTGCTGTGATTCGATAATGATTGCGGGTATTGATACTGAAGAGATGCTGGTGCGGATATCATCAATGGGATTTAGCGCGCTGCAAGGATGTTTATGGCCTGCCGTGCCAGCGAGCCAGGTTACGACGCTGGTTCAGGGATAACCTTTTTATTTGCTGGTGTTTAAGCGGGTATTAACCGTCTACACTACAGGCAGGAGGCTCTATGACCCTGTCTTTTACATCCCGCTGGCGTGACGAACTGCCAGCCACATATACAGCACTTTCTCCAACTCCTCTGAGTCATGCCCGCCTGATTTGGCATAACGATGCGCTGGCGCAGCAGCTGGCGATACCACCTTCGTTGTTTGCTATGGAAAACGGCGCAGGCGTATGGGGCGGCGAGTCATTACTGCCCGGCATGTCGCCTCTGGCTCAGGTTTATAGCGGCCATCAGTTTGGCGTCTGGGCCGGCCAGCTCGGTGATGGACGCGGTATTCTGTTAGGCGAACAACTGCTGGCGGACGGCAGTACGCTTGACTGGCACCTGAAAGGCGCCGGACTAACGCCATACTCCCGCATGGGCGACGGGCGAGCAGTGCTGCGCTCAACGATCCGTGAAAGTCTGGCCAGCGAGGCGATGCACTATCTTGGCATCCCCACAACGCGGGCGCTGTCTATTGTCACTAGCGACACGCCTGTTTACAGGGAAACGGTTGAATCCGGCGCGATGCTCATGCGTCTGGCGCAAAGCCATATGCGTTTCGGTCATTTCGAACATTTTTACTATCGACGTGAGCCGGATAAAGTCCGTCAGCTGGCCGATTTTGCGATTCGCCATTACTGGCCGCAATTTCAGGCGGAAGAGGACAAGTATGCGCTCTGGTTCCGGGACGTTGTGGCGCGCACGGCGAGGTTGATTGCTGACTGGCAAACGGTAGGTTTTGCGCATGGCGTGATGAACACCGATAACATGTCTGTACTGGGGCTGACGATAGATTATGGTCCTTTCGGTTTCCTGGATGATTATCAGCCAGGGTTTATCTGTAACCACTCCGATCACCAGGGGCGCTATAGCTTCGATAATCAACCGGCTGTCGGATTGTGGAATCTGCAACGCCTGGCGCAAACCCTGTCGCCGTTTATGCCGGTCGATACGCTGAATGATGCGCTGGATGGCTATCAGCTGGCGCTGCTCACGCGCTACGGGCAGCGCATGCGGCAAAAACTGGGCTTCTTTACCGAACAAAAAGAGGACAACGCGCTTCTCAACGAGCTTTTTGCCCTGATGGCGCGCGAAGGCAGCGATTATAGCCGAACGTTCCGTATGTTGAGTCAGACTGAGCAACAGAGCGCGGCATCGCCGCTGCGTGACGAATTTATCGATCGCGCGGCCTTTGACGGGTGGTTCAGCCGTTACCGGGCACGTTTACAGCAGGAGCAGATGGATGACGCAACGCGTCAACAGCACATGCAGGGCGTGAATCCTGCGGTGGTGCTGCGCAACTGGCTGGCGCAACGCGCGATAGCCAGCGCTGAGCAGGGGGATATGGGCGAATTACATCAACTGCATCAGGTTCTGCGCGACCCCTTTACCGACAGAGATGACGATTATGTCAGCCGTCCGCCGGACTGGGGTAAACGGCTGGAAGTCAGTTGCTCAAGCTGATTGCTACTTGGTCAACAGCAACTTACCTGCCTGCGTCTTGCGCAGCAGGTATTCCTGGCCGTCATGATCGATGATGACTTTGCCTTCAGGGCCTAGCAATGTCTGGCTGCTGATACGCCGCTCGGCAGCAGGGGAAGGGGGCACGCTGTCTCTTTCCTTAAAATGAAGTAACTCAATGTCGTCCATATGTGGCATATCGCTAATTAATAATAATCAGTTTAACAATGATTATTATTATCAATATTGTGTATAGCGACAGCAAGTGTTAATTCTGGTAGCAAATCAGGCGAGTGGGGAATGCGTGGAGGGGAAAGAAGCGCGCCCATCCCCGCGAGGATGGGCATGATGTCAAAAACGGCTATCAACCGCTGAGGCAAGTTTTTCTAACAGTAATTCAGTATCTTCCCAGTTCAGGCAAGGGTCGGTAATGGACTGACCGTACACCAGCGGCTGACCGCTGACGATTTTCTGCGTACCTTCACGCAAGAAACTTTCGGCCATGATCCCGGCAATCGCGGTAGAACCGTTACGGATTTGCTGGCAGATATCATCACAAACTTCTAACTGGCGGCGATGCTGCTTCTGGCAGTTACCGTGGCTGAAGTCCACCACCAGGTGTTCCGGCAGACCAAACTCATGCAGCGTATCGCAGGCGGCAGCGATGTCTTCCGCGTGGTAATTCGGTTTTTTACCGCCGCGCATGATGATATGGCCGTACGGGTTCCCGCTGGTCTGATAAATCGTCATCTGGCCAGTTTTATCCGGCGAGAGGAACATATGGCTGGCGCGCGACGCGCGAATCGCATCAACGGCGATGCGCGTGTTGCCATCGGTCCCGTTTTTAAACCCAACCGGGCAGGAGAGCGCGGAAGCCATTTCACGGTGAATCTGGCTTTCCGTCGTGCGCGCGCCAATGGCGCCCCAGCTGATCAAATCGGCAATAAACTGGCCGGTGACCATGTCGAGAAATTCGGTGGCGGTGGGGACTCCCAGCTCATTGACCTGCAACAGCAACTTGCGCGCCAGTTCGAGGCCATGATTTACGCGGTAACTGCCATTTAAATCGGGATCGGAGATGAGGCCTTTCCAGCCCACAACCGTGCGCGGTTTTTCAAAATAGGTGCGCATAACGATTTCCAGACGCGCCTGATGCGTGTTGCGCAACGTTTGCAAGCGCGTTGCGTATTCCATCGCAGCGTCCAGATCGTGAATCGAGCAGGGGCCGATGATCACCAGCAGGCGGCGATCTTCACCATTTAATATTTTTTCAATCCGGCGTCGGGAGTCAGTAACGTGGCTGGCGACGGAGGATGATACAGGATGACGTAGCGCTAGCTCAGCAGGGGTGACCAGGCTGTCAATACGCGCGGTACGCAGTTCGTCGGTTCTGTTCATTACAAGTCTCAGAAATTTGTTGCTTCAACGGCAGGACTACCGGGAAGTGATGGGCATCACAATAACACACTTCAACCTTCACCTGCTGATTTCAAATGCGAGGCGTTTCACACCTCGCAAGCAGAGCGGCATGATAGCAAAAAATTGAACTCTTGCACTAGTTTGTTAGTACATTCGACGATTCAGCCCCATGATGTCGAGAATCTTGGTGGCAATTTCTTCTACCGAATAGTTAGTACTGTTCAGGCAAGGGATCTGATTTTTACGGTAGAGCGCTTCAACTTCCGCAACCTCCATCCGGCACTGGCGTAGCGATGCGTAGCGGCTGTTTTCACGGCGTTCCTCGCGGATTGCCGCCAGACGTTCCGGGTCAATGGTCAGGCCAAAAAGCTTATGCTGTAGCGGTTTAAGCGACGTGGGCAACACCAGGTTATCCATATCGTCAGCAATAAAGGGGTAGTTCGCCGCCCGGATGCCAAACTGCATCGCCAGATAGAGGCTGGTCGGCGTTTTTCCGCAGCGTGAAACCCCCAGCAGGATCACCTGCGCCTGATCCAGATTGCGCAAGGAGATCCCATCGTCGTGCGCAAGGGTATAGTCGATTGCCGCGATACGCGCGTCATACTTGTTGAGGTTGCCGGGGTTAAGCCCGTGGGTGCGATGCGCGATTGGCGTTGGGTCGAGCTTCATTTCCTGCTGTAGCGGCGCCACCAGCGCCTGCACGATGTCCTGACAGAACCCTTCGCTTTGTAAGATGATGGCGCGAATTTCCGGCAGAACAATCGAATAGAACACCAGCGGACGCACGCCAGTTTGCTGATAAATCGCGTCGATCTGATCTTTCACGGCCCTGGCGCGACTCTCGTTTTCAACGAACGGCAGCGTAATGCTGCTGATGGTCACAGGGAATTGCGACATCACCGCATGACCCAAAACCTCGGCGGTGATGGCCGTACCATCGGAAATATAAAAAACATGGCGATCAACAACATTATCCATTTTGTTTATCCTGAGGAGCAAACATAATTATCTGAAAGCATAAATTAAAATTTGCCAGAAGCGTATATCACGATGCTTATTTCATAAAATGAAACGCTATTTTTATATTAAGTGAAAAGTGCATTTCATTTTTCGGAACTTATGTTTATACCGACAGTTTTTGGGGAGATCGCCCGTCGCCCGTGGGTTTGCGCAAATGCGTAAACAATCTGAAAAAATAAAAAATAAATCTGCTTGAACGATTCACCGTTTTTTTCAGGGGTTTAAATATGCAAAGATAAATACGCAATAATGTAGTTTCTAAACTCGTTCATTTATCACAAAAGGATTGTTCGATGTCCAACAATGGCTCGTCACCGCTGGTGCTTTGGTATAACCAACTCGGCATGAATGATGTAGACAGAGTTGGGGGCAAAAATGCCTCCCTGGGTGAAATGATTACTAACCTTTCCGGTATGGGTGTTTCCGTACCGAATGGTTTTGCAACGACCGCCGATGCGTTTAACCAGTTTCTGGATCAAAGCGGCGTAAACCAGCGTATTTATGAACTGCTGGATCAAACGGATATTGACGATGTCACCGCGCTGGCGAAGGCCGGCGCGCAGATCCGCCAGTGGATTATCGACACTCCTTTCCAGCCAGAGCTGGAAAACGCTATTCGCGATGCCTATGCACAGCTCTCTGCGGATGATGCGCAGGCGTCTTTCGCCGTGCGCTCGTCCGCAACGGCTGAAGACATGCCGGATGCCTCTTTCGCCGGCCAGCAGGAAACCTTCCTCAACGTGCAGGGTTTCGATGCGGTGCTGGTGGCGGTGAAACATGTTTTTGCCTCGCTGTTTAATGACCGCGCTATCTCTTATCGCGTTCACCAGGGGTATGACCATCGCGGCGTCGCGCTCTCCGCTGGCGTACAGCGGATGGTGCGCTCCGACCTGGCCTCGTCCGGGGTTATGTTCTCTATTGATACCGAGTCCGGTTTCGATCAGGTGGTGTTTATCACTTCAGCCTGGGGTCTGGGCGAGATGGTAGTGCAGGGCGCAGTCAACCCGGATGAATTCTACGTGCATAAACCGACGCTGGCGGCGAATCGCCCGGCGATCGTTCGTCGCACGATGGGGTCGAAAAAAATCCGAATGGTTTACGCGCCAACCCAGGAGCACGGCAAGCAGGTCAAAATTGAAGATGTGCCGCAGGAACAGCGCGACATCTTCTCGCTGACCAACGAAGAAGTGCAGGAACTGGCGAAACAGGCCGTACAGATTGAGAAACACTACGGTCGCCCGATGGATATCGAATGGGCGAAAGACGGCCATACCGGCAAACTGTTTATTGTACAGGCCCGCCCGGAAACCGTCCGTTCTCGTGGTCAGGTAATGGAGCGCTACACGCTGCATGCGCAGGGGAAAGTGGTCGCGGAAGGCCGCGCCATCGGACATCGCATTGGCGCGGGGGCGGTTAAAGTCATCCACGACATTAGCGAAATGAACCGTATCCAGCCTGGCGACGTGCTGGTGACTGACATGACCGACCCGGACTGGGAACCGATCATGAAGAAAGCGGCGGCCATCGTGACCAACCGTGGCGGTCGTACCTGCCACGCGGCCATTATTGCCCGTGAGCTGGGGATTCCGGCGGTTGTCGGCTGCGGCGACGCGACGGAACGCATGAAGGATGATGAAAACGTCACCGTTTCTTGCGCCGAAGGCGATACCGGCTATGTCTATGCTGACCTGCTCGACTTCAGCGTCAAAAGTTCAAGCGTGGACACCATGCCCGATCTGCCGTTGAAAGTCATGATGAACGTCGGTAACCCGGATCGCGCCTTTGACTTCGCCTGCCTGCCGAATGAAGGCGTTGGCCTGGCGCGTCTCGAATTTATTATCAACCGAATGATTGGCGTGCACCCTCGCGCACTGCTGGAATTTGATGACCAGGACGCGAAACTGCAAAACGAAATCCGCGAGATGATGAAAGGCTTCGATTCACCGCGTGAGTTCTATGTCGGTCGTCTGACAGAGGGCATTGCGACGCTGGGCGCGGCATTTTATCCGAAACGCGTTATCGTGCGCCTGTCGGATTTCAAATCGAACGAATACGCCAACCTGGTGGGCGGCGAGCGTTACGAACCCGATGAAGAGAACCCGATGCTGGGCTTCCGTGGCGCCGGTCGCTATGTCTCTGACAGCTTCCGTGATTGCTTCGCGCTGGAATGTGAAGCGGTGAAACGCGTGCGCAACGATATGGGACTGACCAACGTGGAGATCATGATCCCGTTCGTACGTACCGTTGAGCAGGCGAAAGCGGTAGTTGACGAGCTGGCGCGTCAGGGGCTGAAGCGGGGTGAGAACGGGCTGAAGATCATCATGATGTGTGAAATTCCGTCCAATGCCCTGCTGGCTGAACAATTCCTGGAGCATTTTGACGGCTTCTCGATTGGTTCTAACGACATGACGCAGCTGGCGCTGGGTCTGGATCGCGACTCCGGCGTGGTTTCTGAACTGTTCGATGAGCGCAACGAGGCGGTGAAAGCGCTGCTGTCGATGGCGATCCGCGCGGCGAAGAAACAAGGCAAATATGTCGGCATCTGTGGTCAGGGGCCGTCCGATCACGAGGACTTCGCCGCCTGGCTGATGGAAGAGGGAATCGACAGCCTGTCGCTGAACCCGGACACCGTCGTACAGACCTGGTTGAGTCTGGCTGAACTGAAAAAATAAGCGTCAGCGCTGATCCTAATCCGCAACGGCTCCCGTAAAAAGGAGCCGTTTTTTTGCGATGCGCGCTATCCCGCCCGACGTTATGCGTGGGCATA
Organism: Citrobacter sp. CK191; assembly: GCF_030333435.1. Lineage (NCBI taxonomy): Bacteria > Pseudomonadati > Pseudomonadota > Gammaproteobacteria > Enterobacterales > Enterobacteriaceae > Citrobacter > Citrobacter sp. CK191. The sequence continues at coordinate 369,703 of NZ_JAOWFX010000033.1, forward strand.
TCAGAATTGTTGGCGGTGGAGAAAAGGGGTGTGAGGGCAGGCACTTAAAAAAAGGCCCATCGTGGGAGATGGGCAAAGACTACACACAGCAATTCGTTGTTTCACTCAGGGGATTTCCATGCTTATAAATCAAGGCGTTGATTTATAACCGTGCCCTAATAGTAGGCGTGGAGATTTTTTGCGTCGATCAGATTCGTCCCAATAGTTTAAAAACTATGAAGAATTTGCGACGTAAATGAATTACGTAAGGAGGATTACGCCATAAGGCAGGTTGGTCAGGATGCTAATTGATGAGCAATGCTAAAGTATCGGCCGACCGAATGCGTCGATCGGCCGATGGGGTTTATTTATGGCTGTCCTCAATCTCCCCCAGTTCTTCGAGGAGTTCGTCAGGGTCGTTTCCCGGCGCGGGCACTTCATGCACCCATGCGGAGAACAGACGCCAGGAAACCGCCAGCAATACCGGACCGATAAACAGACCGATCATTCCAAAGGCAATCAGCCCGCCGATAACGCCAGAGAGAATCAGGATCAGCGGCAGGTCAGCGCCCATACGAATCAATACCGGGCGAATCACGTTATCCAGCGTACCGACCACGCAGCTCCACACCAGCAGCACCGTGCCCCAGGTCGTATCGCCCGTCCAGTACAGCCAAATGATTGCCGGGATTAACACCGGTAACGGCCCCAGTTGCACCAGGCAGGAGAGGATCATGACGACCGTCAGCAGCGTTGCGTAAGGCACGCCGGAAATGGCGAGGCCAATCCCGCCGAGAATTGCCTGAACCAGCGCGGTGACAACCACACCCAATGCAACGGCGCGGATGGCCTGGGCCGCCAGCAGCACGGCGGCATCGCCGCGTTTCGCGGCCAGACGACTGGCAAAGTGGCGGATGCCCAATGCCACCTGTTCGCCGCGCCAGTACAGCAGGGCGCTGAACAGCAGCATCAGACCACAGTGCATCATAAAGCGACCGATATGCGCGGCCTGACCCACAAACCAGGTCGTGGTGGTGCCAATATAAGGACGCACTTTCGCCATGATCGCCGTGCCGCCCATATCCAGCAGGTTGTGCCACCCGGCATACAATTTGGCGCCAATCAGCGGAATACTGTTTAACCAGGCCAGGTCGGGCAACGTCATGTCGCCGGCGGTGACGGCGTGGATGAGCGGGCCGCTACCGTCCACGATGCTGTTGACCAGCAGGGCGATGGGAATAATGAACAGCAGAACCAACAACAGCGTCATAACCAGAACGGCCAGAGAACGGCGGCCCCAGAGTATTTTCTGTAAACGTAACAAAACGGGCCAGGTCGCAATAACGATCGTACCCGCCCATGCAAAACCAAGGACAAAGGGACGCACAATCCACAAGCAGGCCACGATCATGATGGCTAAAAACAGCACCGACAGCAGCACTTGCGCGATATCCCTGGGCTGACGAAGATTTACCATAAATACCTTTTCACCTTTTCTGTGCGTCAGAACGTTGACGCGACGCGAACACGCGAACCTTACCCCATAATGATGAGCAATTTCAGCGGTTTTTAACAGGCGGATTCTGCCTGTAATTCTGCTGGGCGTGTAAGAAAAAAATGTGATACAACAAACAGAGCAACACGCAAACGATTAAATTCACAATACAGACCGCAGGAAAGGGTCACTATAATGATTCCACAGATTTCTCAGGCACCTGGCGTCGTTCAGCTGGTGCTCAATTTTTTGCAGGCGCTGGAGCAGCAAGGGTTTACCGGCGATACGGCAACGAATTACGCCGATCGTCTGACAATGTCGACAGATAACAGTATCTATCAGCTTCTTCCTGATGCTGTGGTTTTCCCGCGTTCAACGGCGGATGTGGCGCTTATCGCCCGTCTGGCGGCAGAGTCGCGCTTCGCCTCATTGATTTTTACCCCGCGCGGCGGCGGCACCGGCACCAATGGTCAGGCGCTGAACCAGGGCATTATCGTTGATATGTCCCGCTATATGAGCCGCATTATTGAAATTAACCCGGAAGAGGGCTGGGTGCGGGTCGAAGCCGGGGTGATCAAAGATCAACTCAATCAGTATCTGAAGCCGTATGGCTACTTCTTTGCCCCGGAGCTTTCGACCAGCAACCGTGCGACCCTCGGGGGCATGATCAATACCGATGCGTCCGGTCAGGGGTCGTTAGTTTACGGTAAGACATCCGATCATGTGCTGGGCGTTCGCGCGGTATTGCTGGGGGGCGATATTCTGGATACCCAGGCAATGCCGGTCGAACTTGCGGAAACGCTTGGTAAAAGCAACACCGCGATCGGTCGCATCTATAACACCGTATACCAGCGTTGTCGGGAAAACCGACAGCTGATTATTGATAAGTTTCCCAGACTCAACCGCTTCTTAACGGGCTACGACTTACGCCATGTCTTTAACGATGAGATGACGGAGTTCGACTTAACGCGCGTGCTGACCGGTTCTGAAGGCACGCTGGCGTTTATCACGGAAGCGCGTCTGGATATTACTCCACTGCCTAAAGTTCGCCGTCTGGTGAACGTCAAATATGACTCTTTTGATTCCGCGTTGCGTAACGCGCCCTTTATGGTCGAGGCGCGGGCGCTCTCGGTGGAAACCGTCGATTCTAAAGTGCTTAATCTGGCGCGGGAGGACATCGTCTGGCATTCCGTCAGTGAGCTGATTACTGATGTGCCTGATAAAGAGATGCTGGGCCTGAACATCGTCGAGTTCGCCGGGGATGACGAAGCGGCTATTGATGCTCAGGTGAGCGCGTTGTGCCAGCGCCTGGATGAGCTGATTGCTCGCCAGGAAGCCGGAGTGATCGGCTGGCAGCTGTGCGCGGAGCTGGCGGGCGTGGAGCGTATCTATGCCATGCGGAAAAAAGCGGTTGGTCTGTTGGGTAATGCCAAAGGCGCGGCCAAACCGATTCCGTTTGCGGAAGATACCTGCGTGCCGCCGGAGCATCTGGCCGACTATATTGCTGAATTCCGCGCGTTGCTCGACGGTCATGGCTTAAGTTATGGCATGTTCGGGCATGTTGATGCCGGGGTGCTGCACGTCAGACCCGCGCTGGATATGTGCGATCCGCAACAGGAAATTCTGATGAAGAGTCTTTCCGATGATGTGGTGGCGCTCACCGCGAAATATGGCGGTCTGCTGTGGGGCGAGCACGGCAAAGGTTTTCGCGCTGAATATAGCCCGGCGTTTTTTGGCGAGCAGCTTTATGGCGAACTACGCAAAGTGAAGGCGGCGTTCGACCCGCAAAACCGCCTGAACCCCGGAAAAATTTGTCCGCCGGAAGGCATTGATGCGCCGATGATGAAGGTCGATGCGGTGAAACGCGGTACTTACGATCGGCAGATTCCACTGGCGGTGCGTCAGGTCTGGCGCGGGGCGATGGAGTGTAACGGCAATGGCCTGTGCTTCAACTTTGACGCCAAAAGTCCGATGTGCCCGTCAATGAAAATCAGCCTGAATCGCATTCACTCTCCCAAAGGGCGTGCGACGCTGGTGCGTGAATGGTTGCGCCTGCTGGCCGACCGTGGGGTTGATCCGCTACAGCTGGAAAAAGATCTGCCGGAAAAACGCGCCAGTCTGCGGACGTTAATTGCCCGTACCCGCAACAGCTGGCACGCTCGTAAAGGCGAATATGATTTCTCCCATGAGGTGAAGGAGGCGATGTCGGGTTGCCTGGCGTGCAAAGCCTGCTCGACACAATGTCCGATTAAAATAGACGTGCCGGAGTTCCGCTCACGCTTCCTGGCGCTTTACCACACGCGCTACCTGCGTCCGCTGCGCGATCATATGGTGGCGACGGTCGAAAGCTATGCGCCATTAATGGCGCGGGCGCCGAAAACCTTTAACTTCTTTCTCAATCAGCCGTTGGTGCGAAACCTCGCGAAGAAACATATCGGCATGGTGGATTTGCCGCTACTTTCGACGCCGTCGCTGCAACAGCAAATGGTCGGGCACCGTTCCGCCAATATGACGCTGGAACAGCTTGAACTCCTGAGCCAGGAGCAAAAAGAACGTACGGTGCTGGTGGTGCAGGACCCGTTTACCAGTTACTACGATGCGCAGGTGGTGGCGGATTTTATCCGGCTGGTGGAAAAGCTCGGCATTCAGCCTGTATTGCTGCCGTTCTCGCCAAATGGCAAGGCTCAGCACATCAAAGGGTTCCTTAACCGATTTGCGAAGACGGCGAAGAAAACGGCCGAATTTCTCAATCGGGTGGCGCAGTTGCGTATCCCGATGGTCGGTGTCGACCCGGCGCTGGTGCTTTGCTATCGTGATGAATACAAACAAACCCTCGGCGAACAGCGTGGTGATTTCCACGTACAGCTGGTGAATGAGTGGCTGCCGACGGTGCTGGCGTCCCGACAGCCTCTTGCCGTGAGCGGTGAGCCCTGGTATTTCTTTGGGCATTGTACCGAAGTGACGGCATTGCCTGGCGCACCGGCGCAGTGGGCGGCCATTTTTGCGCGCTTAGGGGCGAAGCTGGAGAGCGTCAGCGTAGGCTGCTGCGGCATGGCGGGTACTTACGGCCATGAAGTGAAAAATCATGAAAATTCGCTGGGGATCTATGCGCTGTCGTGGCAACAGGCGATGGCGCGACTGCCGCGCAATCGCTGCCTGGCGACCGGTTACTCTTGCCGCAGCCAGGTAAAACGCGTTGAAGGCACCGGGGTTCGCCATCCGTTACAGGCACTACTGGAGATTATTGGATGATCTGGAAACGTAAAGTCACGCTCGAAGCGCTGAACGCTCTGGGCGAAGGGAACATGGTGGGGCTACTGGATATTCGCTTTGAGCATATTAGCGACGATACGCTGGAAGCAACGATGCCGGTGGATAGCCGTACAAAGCAACCTTTTGGTCTGCTACACGGCGGCGCGTCCGTTGTGCTGGCTGAAAGTATCGGCTCGGTTGCGGGCTATCTGTGCACGCAGGGCGAACAGAAAGTCGTGGGGCTGGAGGTGAATGCCAACCACGTTCGCTCAGCGCGTGAAGGGCGCGTCAGAGGGGTGTGCAAAGCGCTGCATACCGGCTCTCGTCATCAGGTCTGGCAGATCGATATTTTTGATGAGCAGGGACGGCTGTGCTGTTCTTCACGTCTGACAACCACCGTTGTGTGACGTTGTCACAAAATATCTTTATTGCAGACTGCTTTTGGTTAAAATGTGTGCAGAAAAAAGTGTTATACTGTGCACGTTTTGAACATAAGCGAGGATGATATGTCTACCGATTTAGACCCAACCCAACTGGCAATTGAATTTTTACGCCGTGATAAAACCGAGCTTTCTCCAGCCCAGTATTTGAAGCGCTTAAAACAATTAGAGCTGGAATTTGCCGATTTACTCACGCTCTCTTCCTCTGAGCTAAAAGAAGAGATTTACTTTGCCTGGCGTCTGGGCGTTCATTGATTCCGCACTGTTTTATCGCTCGGTGAATTAACACCAACAGAAAACCCCGACACGCTCTGCCGGGGTTATTTTTTGGGCTATGGGCGGCGGTTTACCACTTCATTTCACCGGTATTCACTTTCGCGCTCAGCGTCAGGGAACTTTCGTCAGTGAGGCCAGGCCAGGCGGCTGTCATCGTTTTGATGACATACTCTGACCCTTTTTTCGCCTCAAGCGCTTGCTCAAAGGATTGCAGATAATCCTGCGTGAAGCGTATAGCGGCGTCGCCTGCTGGATGTTCACCGATATAGTGACCCGGAATCACCTGGGTCGGCTGCAAACTGTGCATCTCGGTCAACACATGACGCCAGGCCGCACGCTGCTCAGGAGACTGGGTATCCGCCGTCCAGACATGGATACCGGATGCGATTCCCGTTCCGCCAAGTATTGCGCGGTTCGCCGGGACCCAGACGTAAGCGGCGTAATCGTTCGGGTGGCGCAGTTCCAGCGTTTCCCCATCAATCGTAAATTGTGTCTCGGTGGTTGCCTGCGGGATGGTGAGCGCCGCTGGCGCGCCATCTTTCATTTGCGGGCCCCAGTATTGCAGTTTGGCGTCTTTCGTTGCGCGAATGTGTTCCACCACATGCGGCGTCGCCAGAACTTTCACGTTCGGGAAGGCTTTTACAATCGGTTCCAGACCAAAATAGAAATCTGGATCGCCGGAGGTAATCACGATGGCTTTCAGCGACTTGCCGCTCTTTTTAATCATCTCGACCAGCTTTTCCCCGTCTTTGGTACTGAACTGCGCGTCGAATAAAATGGCTTCTTTAGGGCCAGAGACCAGCGTGGAAGAGACCGGGAAAATCGCGTTTTCCTGCGGATTATAAACGTCGAGTTGCAGCGGGGCGGCGAACAATGGCGCGCTAGTCAGCGACAGCAGAAGTGCCAGCGTTTTGATTTTCATTCTGAGTGACCTTATCGGCAGATGATGTTGATTTATTTACGTGGCTTATTTTAAGCAAATCTCGATCTGTTAAAATTCCCCTATCAGGACATGCTGAGTTTCATAAAACGATCGGATGGAAGGTTATGGACAGAGTGATGGCGGCAACGGTGTTTAACCATATCTGCGATTTGGGTAGCCTGAGCGCGGCTGCGCGCGCATTAGGGATCTCCAGGCCGATGGTGAGCCGTTATCTGGATGAAATGGAGAAATGGGCCGGAGCCAGACTTATTCATCGTTCGTCGCGCCGCCTGACGATCACGCCTGCCGGAGAAGACGCGTTGATGAAAACGCGAACGCTGGCGCGGCTTTCCCTGGATATTGCGGGGGCGACCGGGCGAGAGGTGCCGTCCGGCACGTTGCGCGTCGCCTGCGCCCATTTCACCGCGATGCATATTCTTGCCCCGATGCTGCCCGCTTTTTTAGCGCGTTATCCTGAATTGCGCATTGAAGTGGAGATTAATAATCAGCCTGTCAGTTTAGTGGGGGAGCGTATTGATGTGGCGATACGCATTACCGATAACCCTGAGCCAGGGACAATTGCGCGTCGGCTTGGTGACTGTGAGTCTGTGCTCTGCGCGTCTCCTGACTATCTGCATCGCTATGGCACACCGCAGACGCCGGAGGCGCTGGCGCAACACAATTGCCTCTATTACAGCGGATTTGCTGGAAAATCCTGGCATTTTCTGGATGAGCAGGGAGAACCGCTCTCTGTTGCGATCAAGGGCAACCTGAGCGCCGGAATCTCTTCACTTTTGTGTGAAGCGGCGCTGGCAGGGATGGGGATTGCGCTGGTGCCGGAAAAAGAGGCGCGAGAGGGGCTGGCGCAGGAGAAACTGGTTCGTTTGTTGCCCCATCTACAACCGCGGCAATTAGCCGTATACGGGTTATACCTTTCCCGTGAGCATCAGCCCGCTGCGCTACGCCTGTTCCTTGAGGCGGTGCAGGGCGCGATGCGCGACGGTGAAGCCTGTTCCTGATGCAGCATAAGGCGTATAAAAATTGTGCAGAAAGCAAGATCTGTTAAATACGCGATGCAAACTTATGAGAATATTCTTACACCCCTTCAAGAGCTAAGCCTGAAATGAGTGCCGGAGATAAGCGCCGGGTGGGGCAACGAACGATCGGTGTTATTCATACAATACCGATCGTTCGTTGTTAATTACTCCGTTCTTTCCGTTCTTTCTTTTTCACGTTAGTGGATTTGCTAATCCGACGGTTGTTTGAGCTATTGTTTAGCACCGTCATCGTCCGCTTTTGACCCCCATTTTTATTGATAACCCTATCTCAAAAATAGGCATTTTCGATACATATTTAATTTTTTAACCTGCCGCGCTGTTTACTCTTCTTAAATGCTTTATCTATCAATGTATTGAATAAAATAATCCATCACTGATAACCCTCGTAACAAGGTCTATGCTTAGTAAAAGTGGTCAAAAAGGGCGGTTAACCCGAATGACCCTTCTGTCAGAGGGTTGAAGTGATAATCATTATCACTAACATGGTGTTATGCCCTGGTGGCTTATTACACGAGGTGGACCTATGGAATTGCATTCAGGAACATTTAATCCAGACGATTTTGCATGGCGTGGTCTGACGCTAACGCCTGAGGCGGCGGCGCATATTCGTGACCTGGTCGCGAAGCAACCCGGCATGCTTGGCGTGCGTTTAGGCGTGAAGCAGACGGGGTGCGCGGGATTTGGTTACGTGCTGGATACCGTCAGCGAGCCGGAAAAGGACGATCTGTTATTTGAAACGGAGGGCGCGAGGTTGTACGTGCCGCTTCAGGCCATGCCGTTTATTGACGGGACAGAGGTCGATTATGTGCGCGAAGGATTAAACCAGTTATTTAAATTTCATAACCCGAAAGCCCAGAACGAATGCGGCTGTGGCGAAAGCTTCGGGGTATAGGCGGTACTATGTCTCGTAATACTGAAGCAACTGACGATGTCAAAACCTGGACCGGTGGTCCACTGAATTATAAAGAAGGCTTCTTCACCCAGTTACAGACTGACGAGCTGGCAAAAGGCATCAGCGAAGAGGTCGTGCGTGCGATTTCCGCCAAGAGAAATGAGCCGGAGTGGATGCTGGAGTTTCGCCTTAATGCGTACAAAGCCTGGCTTGAGATGGAAGAGCCGCACTGGCTGAAAGCGCACTACGATAAGCTGAATTATCAGGATTACAGTTATTACTCTGCGCCATCGTGCGGTAACTGCGATGAGACGTGCGCGTCAGAACCGGGTGCAGTACAGCAAACCGGTGCGAATGCGTTTCTCAGCAAAGAGGTGGAAGACGCCTTCGAACAGCTTGGCGTACCGGTACGTGAGGGTAAAGAGGTGGCGGTGGATGCCATTTTCGACTCCGTTTCCGTTGCCACCACCTACCGGGAAAAGCTGGCGGAACAGGGCATCATCTTCTGTTCGTTTGGCGAGGCGATTCACGATCACCCTGAGCTGGTGAAGAAATATCTGGGCACCGTGGTGCCGGGTAATGACAACTTTTTTGCTGCGCTGAACGCTGCGGTAGCGTCTGATGGCACCTTCATTTATGTGCCGAAAGGCGTTCGTTGCCCGATGGAGCTGTCGACCTATTTCCGAATCAACGCGGAAAAAACAGGGCAGTTCGAACGCACTATTCTGGTGGCGGATGAGGGCAGCTACGTCAGCTACATCGAAGGGTGTTCTGCGCCAGTGCGCGACAGCTACCAGCTGCACGCGGCGGTGGTAGAGGTGATCATCCACAAAGATGCCGAAGTAAAATATTCCACCGTGCAAAACTGGTTCCCCGGCGATAACAACACCGGCGGGATACTGAACTTCGTCACCAAGCGCGCGCTGTGCGAAGGTGAAAACAGCAAGATGTCGTGGACGCAGTCCGAAACGGGATCGGCCATCACCTGGAAATACCCGAGCTGCATTCTGCGCGGCGATAACTCCATCGGTGAGTTTTACTCTGTGGCGCTGACCAGCGGTCATCAGCAGGCCGACACCGGCACCAAAATGATCCACATCGGTAAGAACACCAAATCGACCATTATTTCAAAAGGGATCTCCGCCGGGAATAGCCAGAACAGCTATCGCGGGCTGGTGAAGATCATGCCGACGGCAACCAACGCCCGTAACTTTACCCAGTGCGACTCAATGCTGATTGGCGCGGACTGCGGCGCGCACACCTTCCCGTATGTCGAGTGTCGTAATAACAGCGCCCAGCTTGAGCACGAGGCGACGACGTCGCGGATCGGTGAAGATCAGCTCTTTTACTGCCTGCAACGCGGCATCAGCGAAGAGGATGCCATCTCGATGATTGTTAATGGCTTCTGTAAAGACGTCTTCTCTGAACTGCCGCTGGAATTTGCCGTTGAAGCGCAAAAATTGCTGGCAATCAGCCTTGAACACAGCGTCGGTTAAGTATTAAGGAAAGCACATGTTAAGCATTAAAGATTTACAGGTCAGTGTGGAAGATAAAGCGATTCTGCGCGGTCTGGACCTCGACGTCAGACCCGGAGAAGTGCATGCCATTATGGGGCCGAACGGTTCCGGGAAGAGTACGCTCTCCGCGACGCTGGCGGGCCGTGAAGATTATGAAGTGGTTGGCGGCTCTGTCGAATTTAAAGGCAAAGATTTACTGGAACTGTCGCCAGAGGATCGGGCGGGCGAAGGCATCTTTATGGCGTTCCAGTATCCGGTAGAAATTCCTGGCGTCAGCAACCAGTTTTTCCTGCAAACAGCGCTGAATGCCGTGCGCAGCTATCGTGGTCAGGAGTCGCTGGATCGTTTTGATTTTCAGGATCTGATGGAAGAGAAAATCGCGCTTTTGAAGATGCCGGAAGATTTGCTGACCCGTTCGGTGAACGTGGGCTTCTCCGGCGGTGAGAAGAAACGTAACGATATTCTGCAAATGGCGGTGCTGGAGCCGGAACTGTGCATCCTTGATGAGTCTGACTCCGGGCTGGATATTGATGCGCTGAAAATTGTCGCGGAAGGCGTCAACTCGCTGCGTGACGGTAAACGTTCGTTCATTATCGTGACGCACTATCAGCGTATTCTGGACTACATCAAACCTGATTACGTCCACGTCCTGTATCAGGGGCGGATTGTGAAGTCCGGCGATTTCACTCTGGTCAAACAACTGGAGGAGCAAGGATATGGCTGGCTTACCGAACAGCAGTAACGCGCTGCAACAATGGCACCATCTGTTTGAGGCGCAGGGCGAATCCCGCTCGGCGCACGCGCAGCAGCATTTACAACAGATGCTGCGCCTGGGGCTGCCGACGCGTAAGCATGAAAACTGGAAATACACGCCGCTGGAAGGGTTGGTCAGTAGCCAGTTTGTCAGCCGTTTTGCCGAGGTTACTCAAGAACAGCGCGACGCGCTGGCGCTGGATATCGACGCTGTGCGTCTGGTGTTTATTGACGGCCAGTTCAGCCCGCAGCTTAGCGACAGCGCTACAGCCAGCGGTTTCGACATTGCGATCAACGACGAACGTCAGGCGCTGGCCGCACCGGTTCAGCCGGAGGTTTTCCTGCATCTGACGGAAAGCCTGGCGCAGAGCGTGACGCACATCAGCGTTAAGCGCAACCAGCGGCCCTCTAAGCCGTTGCTGCTGATGCACATCACGCAGGGGCTGGAAGGCGATGAGGTCAACACTGCGCACTACCGCCACCACCTGGAACTGGCGGAAGGGGCAGAGGCGACGGTGATAGAACACTATGTCAGCCTTAACGCGGCACGGCACTTTACCGGGGCGCGTCTGACCATGAACGTGGCGGCGAATGCGCATCTGCACCACATCAAACTGGCGTTTGAAAACCCGGTGAGCCACCACTTTGCCCATAACGACATTCTGCTGGCGGCGGATGCAAGCGCGCACAGTCACAGCTTCCTGTTGGGCGATGCCGTGCTGCGACATAACACCAGCACCCAGTTAAACGGTGAAAACACTACGTTGCGGATTAACAGCCTGGCGATGCCGGTGAAAAACGAAGTGTGTGATACCCGTACGTGGCTGGAGCACAATAAGGGTTACTGCAACAGCCGTCAGTTGCATAAAACCATTGTCAGCGATAAAGGTCGGGCGGTATTCAATGGCTTGATCAACGTGGCGCAGCACGCCATTAAAACCGACGGACAAATGACCAATAACAATCTGCTGCTCGGTAAACTTGCCGAGGTGGACACCAAACCGCAGCTGGAGATTTACGCCGATGACGTGAAATGCAGCCACGGGGCGACGGTAGGACGGATTGATGACGAGCAGATGTTCTACCTGCGTTCACGCGGGATTGGAGAGCAGGATGCCAGACAGATGATTCTCTACGCGTTTGCCGCTGAGTTGACGGAAGCCCTCGGCGATGACGCGCTTAAACAACAGGTGCTGGCGCGAATAGGGCTTCGCCTGCCGGGAGGCATAGCATGACATTTCCCATCGAAAAAGTGCGGGCTGATTTTCCCGTCCTGACGCGTGAAGTCAACGGGCTGCCGTTGGCGTATCTGGATAGCGCGGCCAGTGCGCAAAAGCCCAACCAGGTGATTGACGCTGAGGCGGAGTTTTATCGTCATGGCTATGCGGCGGTGCACCGGGGCATCCATACGCTGAGCGCGCAGGCCACCGAGAAGATGGAAAATGTGCGTAAACAGGCATCGCTGTTCATTAATGCCCGCTCAGCGGAAGAGCTGGTGTTCGTGCGCGGGACGACAGAGGGCATCAATCTTGTTGCCAACAGCTGGGGGCCGGAGAATGTTCGGGCTGGCGATAACATCATCATCAGCGAGATGGAGCACCACGCCAATATCGTCCCCTGGCAGATGCTGTGCGCGCGTACAGGGGCGGAACTGCGCGTCATTCCGCTCAATACAGACGGCACGTTGCAGCTGGATACGCTCCCGTCGCTGTTTGATGAGCGTACCCGATTGCTGGCTATCGCGCATGTGTCGAACGTGCTGGGAACGGAAAACCCGCTTCCTGAAATGATCGCGCTGGCGCATCAGTATGGCGCGAAAGTGCTGGTCGATGGCGCGCAGGCGGTAATGCACCATGCGGTGGATGTTCAGGCGCTGGATTGTGATTTTTACGTTTTCTCCGGGCATAAGCTGTATGGCCCCACCGGTATCGGCGTGCTGTATGTCCGGGAGGAACTGCTTCAGGATATGCCGCCGTGGGAAGGCGGCGGTTCGATGATTGCGACCGTTAGTCTGACGGAAGGGACGACCTGGACCAAAGCGCCCTGGCGTTTTGAGGCGGGGACGCCGAACACGGGCGGAATTATCGGCCTTGGCGCCGCCATTGAATACGTTTGCGCGTTAGGGCTGGCGGAAATCAGCGAATATGAACAAAACCTGATGCACTATGCGCTGGAACAGCTGGCGGACGTGCCGGAGTTGACGCTATATGGCCCGGCTAACCGGCTGGGGGTCATCGCCTTTAATCTGGGCAAACACCACGCCTATGACGTGGGCAGCTTCCTCGACAATTACGGTATCGCCGTACGAACCGGCCATCACTGCGCAATGCCGCTGATGACGTATTACAACGTTCCCGCCATGTGCCGGGCGTCGATAGCAATGTATAACACCCATGAAGAAGTGGATCGTCTGGCAACCGGGCTAAAACGTATTCATCGCCTACTGGGATAACAGGGAGACGCTATGGCTGCGCTACCAGATAAAGAAAGATTGCTGCGTAATTTTCAGCGTTGCGCCAATTGGGAAGAAAAGTATCTGTACATTATTGAACTGGGGCAGCGTCTGGCGGAATTAAATGAGCAGGATCGTCGCCCGGAAAATAGTATTCAGGGATGTCAGAGTCAGGTATGGATTGTTATGCGTCAGAACGCTGATGGCGTTATTGAATTGCAGGGCGACAGCGATGCAGCAATAGTCAAAGGGTTAATTGCCATCGTCTTCATTTTGTATCATCAGATGACGCCACAGGATATTGTGAATTTTGATGTGCGGCCGTGGTTTGAAAAAATGGCGCTGACGCAACATCTCACGCCCTCCCGTTCACAGGGACTGGAAGCAATGATTCGCGCGATCCGCGCCAGAGCCGCAACTCTTAGCTAAACTGAAAAGACGTAGAACGCCAGATGGCGTACAGCTCTACGTGACTCGTCGGCCGGATAAGGCATTTAACCGCCATCCGGCAAAACGCCAGGGGGGTGGATATGAAACGTGCGTCTCTCATTGCAGTTACACTTTTCGGCGCTTACAGCGCATTTCAGGCGGCCTGGGCAGTGGATTACCCCTTGCCGCCAGCAAACAGTCGCCTTGTCGGGCAGAATCAAACCTATACCGTGCAAGCGGGGGATAAAAACTTACAGGCGATTGCCCGGCGTTTTGATACTGCCGCAATGCTGATCCTGGAGGCAAATAATACCATCGCGCCGGTCCCTAAACCGGGGACGCCGATTATCATTCCATCTCAACTGTTATTACCCGATGCGCCGCGTGAAGGCATTATTGTGAACCTGGCGGAGTTACGACTCTATTATTTCCCGCCGGGTGAAAATAGTGTTCAGGTTTACCCTATCGGTATTGGTTTAGAGGGGCTGGAAACGCCGGTGATGGAGACGCGCGTCGGGCAAAAAATCCCGAATCCGACCTGGACGCCGACGGCAGGTATCCGCAAACGCTCGCTTGAACGCGGCATTACGCTGCCGCCGGTGGTACCCGCCGGGCCAAATAACCCGTTAGGACGCTTCGCCCTGCGCCTGGCATACGGCAACGGTGAGTATCTCATTCACGGCACCAATGCCCCGGACAGCGTCGGGTTACGCGTCAGTTCCGGCTGTATTCGGATGAACGCGCCAGACATTAAAGCTCTGTTTGCGCAGGTCAGAACGGGAACGCCGGTACGGGTGATTAACGAACCGGTGAAATTCGCCGTGGAACCAAATGGAATGCGTTACGTTGAAGTACATCGCCCGCTGTCGCCTGAAGAGGAGCAAAACGTACAGACGATGCCGTATGTGCTGCCAGCAGGCTTTACGCAGTTTAAGGCGACTCAGGAGGTGGATGAGCGTCTGGTGGAAAACGCGCTGTATCGCCGGGCGGGATATCCGGTTGCCGTTACATCAGGGCAGGCACCGGTAGCTTCTGGTCGCTCAGTGGTGGAGTCCGCGCAAAACAGCCAACCCGGGAGCGGCGCTGAAACCCAGGCAACGCAGTAGCAGAGAAGGGAAAACACAGGCAAAAAAAATGGCGCACAATGTGCGCCATTTTTATTACACAGGTACTATTACTTACGGTATTTAGTAGCCTGGTTGTCCAGACGCTGGTTAGCGCGAGCTGCGTCGTCTTTAGCAGCCTGAACGTCGGAACGCATTGCGTTCACGTCGTTGCTCAGCTGGTCAACTTTAGCGTTCAGAGTCTGAACGTCAGAAGACAGCTGATCGATTTTAGCGTTGCTGGAGCAACCAGCCAGCAGAGTAGAACCCAGGATTACCGCGCCCAGTACCAGTTTAGTACGATTCATTATTAATACCCTCTAGATTGAGTTAATCTCCATGTAGCGTTACAAGTATTACACAAACTTTTTTAGGTTGAGAATATTTTTTTGACGGGAATGCACTTATTTTTGATCGTTCGCTCAAAGAAGCATCGAATTGAGCTAAAATGGCTAAAAAACCGAGTGAAAACAGAATCCTTCCATCGGATTCGTCTTAGATAATCTGCGATTAGATAGTGAAATCCGATTTGATTTTTTATTAAGAGTGGCTATCGATTAAATAAAAAAAGCGCCGCGAGGGCGCTTTTTATTCAGAAAATTAATTCACACAGGAATTATTACAGGACGTGAACAGATGCGGTGTTGGTCGTGCCGCTCGGTACCAGCGCGCCGGAAACCATGACCACAACGTCGCCTTTCTGGCCCAGACCGCTCTGTAGAGCGACTTCTTTACCCAGACGGTAGAAGTCGTCAGTAGAGTTAATTTCTTTCACCAGCTGCGGCACAATGCCTTTGCTCAGCACCAGCTGACGCGCGGTCACTTCGTTGGTGGTCAGCGCCAGGATGGTGGCGTCCGGGAAGTATTTACGCACTGCGCGAGCAGATTTACCGCCCTGAGTTGCAACGACAATGACCGGCGCTTCCAGTTTTTCGGCAGTTTCAACCGCGCCGCGGCACACTGCTTCGGTGATGCGCAGTTTACGGCTGTCGTTATTGAAGTCCAGACGGCTGGTCATCACGCGGTCAGTACGCTCGCAGATGGTCGCCATGATGGTGACGGCTTCCAGCGGGTATTTTCCTTTTGCGGATTCGCCGGACAGCATCACTGCGTCGGTGCCGTCGAGGATGGCGTTCGCCACGTCGCCAGCTTCTGCGCGGGTCGGACGCGGGTTCTTGATCATGGAATCCAGCATCTGGGTCGCGGTGATAACGACTTTACGTGCGCGGATACATTTTTCGATGATCATCTTCTGCGCGAAGATAACTTCTTCAACCGGGATCTCAACGCCCATGTCGCCACGAGCAACCATGATGCCGTCAGACGCTTCGAGGATCTCATCGAAGTTGTTCAGGCCTTCCTGGTTTTCGATCTTGGAGATGATCTGAATGTTCTCGCCGCCGTGCGCTTTCAGGTGCTCACGGATTTCAACAACGTCAGAACGCTTACGGATAAAGGACGCGGCAACAAAGTCAACGCCTTGTTCGCAGCCGAAGATCAGATCCTGTTTGTCTTTTTCAGCCAGTGCTGGCAGCGCGATGGAAACGCCCGGCAGGTTAACGCCTTTGTTTTCGCCCAGGTCGCCGTTGTTCAGCACTTTACAGATAACCTTGTTACCTTCGATCGCGGTGACTTCCATGCCGATCAGACCATCGTCAACCAGTACGGTGTTGCCTACGGACAGGTCAGAAGTGAAACCTTCGTAAGTGACGGCAACCATTTCGCTGTTGCCGATAACGGATTTGTCCGTTGTGAAAGTGAAGGTCTGGCCCGCTTTCAGGGAGACGTCATTACCACCTTCCAGCTTAATGGTACGGATTTCCGGGCCTTTGGTATCGAGCAGGATTGCGGCTTTTTTACCGGTTTTGCTCATTACGTTGCGCAAATTCTTGATGCGCTGACCGTGTTCTGCATAGTCACCGTGAGAGAAGTTCAGACGCATAACGTTCATGCCTGCGTCCAGCATTTTGGTTAACATCTCTTCAGATTCGGTTTTCGGACCGATGGTGCAAACAATTTTCGTCTTTTTCATGACAGTCTTAGTCTTTAAGTTGAGAAGGATATGGAAATCTGGCTTCAGGGGCGCACGGCCTTGAAGCTAAACCTGTGTTGCGAAAGTGGTGTTGCCTCGCTCTAAGGATAGGTGACATCGAAAGAGCGTGCAGAGGAATGTGTGCTCGTGTTTCAGCCCAACGGGATGGCGTGTTTTTTAGTCGTTGAGTTTTGCAGTCCAATGCGCTGAAACCATTCAAGAGACAATTGGCGCGCATTATACGCTGAAATTTACACAAAAGGAAAATGAAAACAGCGTTTCAAAAAACATCTGTGCAGATTCACAACAAATTGTTATTAAAGCGTTAATTATGATCCTTGCGTTGTGCCGCCCGGGAAAGGGCGGCGTTGCGCAACTACCCGGCGAGCGCCTGAGCTAAATCGTCCTGCAAATCCTGAACATCTTCAATGCCCACTGACAGGCGAATCAATTGCGGGGTGATGCCATTCGCCAGACGCTGCTCAAGCGGAATAGAGGCGTGAGTCATGGTAAACGGCTGGCTGACGAGGCTTTCAACACCGCCCAGGCTTTCCGCCAGGGTGAATAATTTCAGCCGCGTGATAACGTCAGTGGCGCGCTGGTCATCGCCTTTTATGACGATGGAGATCATCCCGCCGAACTGTGACATCTGCTGGCGCGCAAGGGCGTGCTGAGGATGCGACGCCAGCCCCGGATACCAGACGTGTTCTACCGCCGGATGTTTTTCCAGCCATTGCGCCAGCGTCAGCGCATTGCCGCTGTGCCGCTGTGCCGCTCAATTCGCAAGGCCAGCGTGCGAATACCGCGTAATGTCAGAAAACTGCTAAATGGGTCCAGTACGCCGCCGACGGCGTTTTGCAGATAACCCAACTGTTGTGCGAGCGCCGGGTTGTCCCCGACGACCGCCAGTCCGGCGACGACATCTGAATGGCCGTTCAGGTATTTCGTCGCGGAATGCACCACGATATCGAACCCCAGATCAAGAGGACGATGGATCAACGGCGAAGCGAAGGTGTTATCGGCCACGCTGATAAGCTGGTGGCGACGCGCGATATCGGCAATGGCCGCCAGATCGGCCAGTTTTAGTAACGGATTTGTCGGCGTTTCTACCCAGATCATGCGGGTATCAGGACGAATCGCGGCTTCGATACCGGCCAGATCGTCAGGTTTCACCCAGCTTACCTGTAATCCGGCGCTGCGACGACGCACATTTTCAATCAGTCGATAGGTGCCGCCATAGACGTCGTCAATCGCCACCAGATGGCTGTCTTTATCGAGAAGTTCAAGCACGGTAGCGATGCCCGCCAGACCGGACGCGAAGGCATAACCTTGCGTACCGCCTTCCAGCTCGGCAATGGCGGTTTCCAGCGCATGGCGCGTCGGGTTGCCGCTGCGTGAATATTCATATCCGGTATGCTGACCCGGCGCGGGTTGCGCAAACGTCGATGTCGCATAAATCGGCGGCATAACGGCGCCGTGCGCGTCAGAAAAGGTTCCGCTATGGACGCTAAGTGTGGAATACGATTTCATGAGAGTTCCTTATTTATCCAGGCGGTTGCGCCAGTGGGTGAGCACATCGCTACGGGTGACCAGACCGAGGAACTGGTCGTTGTCGACAATCACAGCCACCTGGCCGCGATCAAAAATAGGTTTCAGCGCGCTTTCCGGTTCACGTTTATCAAGCCGGACTACCTCGCGCGTCATCGCTTCTTTTACCGGGAGGGAAAAACGCGGGTTATCGCCCTGAATATGCGTAATCAGATCCCATTCGTCGATAATGCCGATAAGCTGATCCTCCTGAAGAACCGGCAACTGCGAAATATCGTACAGGCGCATACGCGCCAACACGGTTGCCAGCGTATCGTCCGGCGCAGCGGTCACGGTTGCCCCTTCGTCATGACGTAAGGCGATGAAGTCGCTCAGATCGCCAGCCTGTGGCCGGGTGATGAGCCCTTGCTGGCGCATCCAGTCATCGTTAAACATTTTCGAGAGATACTTATTGCCGCTATCGCAGGCGAAGGTCGCCACGCGCTTTGGCTGCGTCTGCGCCTGGCAGTAGCGCAGGGCGGCGGCGAGCAGCGTACCGGTCGATGAACCGGCAAGGATGCCTTCGGTTCTGAGCAACTCGCGCGCCGTGGCGAAGGCGTCTTTATCGCTGATGCGAAAGGCCTGTGAAACGGATTCGATGTGGGCGAGCGGCGGAATAAAGTCCTCGCCAATCCCTTCAACCAGCCAGGAACCGGCGGTGCCGAATGTGCCTGTCTCGACCTGATCGGCAAGGATTGAACCGGCGGGGTCGGCCAGCACGAACTCCGTGTGCGGGGAGTGTTCGCGAAACCATGCCTGTAAACCGCCCAGCGTGCCGCCGGAACCGACGCCGACCACGATGGCGTCAATGCGGCCATCCATCTGGGCAAACAATTCGGGGGCGGTGGTGGAAGCATGCGCCAGCGGGTTCGCGGCGTTGTTGAACTGATCAATATAGAAGGCGCCGGGCGTCTCCTGCGCCAGACGGCGTGCGTAATCCTGATAATAGGCCGGATGACCTTTGTTGACGTCTGAGCGGGTTAATACCACCTGTGCGCCAAGCGCGCGTAAATGGAAGATCTTCTCACGGCTCATTTTGTCCGGCACGACCAGCGTCAGGGCATAACCTTTTTGCGCGGCGATCAGCGCCAGCCCCAGCCCGGTGTTGCCCGCCGTCGCTTCAATAATCGTGCCGCCGGGCTTTAGCAGCCCCTGTCTTTCCGCTTCATTGATCATAGAAAGTGCGACGCGATCTTTAATCGAACCGCCCGGATTCTGGTTCTCCAGTTTCAAAAAGAGTTCGCTTACGCCGCTATTCAGCTTATGCAACTGAAGCAGCGGCGTATTGCCAATCAGTTCTGTTATGGAGTGAAACGTTGTCATGGTGAATATCCGTCAGTGAATAACATGACGAAATAATAGGGTTGCCAAAATGCACGCCTAAAGAATGTTTGTCTGTGAATAAGAACAGAATGGAATATAAAACGCTATTTGGATGGCAGGACGTTTAGCCGTGCGGTCGTCTGGCGGTGTTGATGGCCGAATAACCCTGTTTTTGTCGATTAATTCAACAGTTTACGCTGCTCGCGTTAAGGATAATGCCGCTCCCCGCATAAAGGTTGCCGAAATTGTACTAAAGCCATTTTCCCGCGCTGCGCCTCTCTTATTCCTTGCGGATATATCAAATTCCTTTTTGGTCATTTAAAAGCAGAAACACCCTGATTACACTCGTTTGGACATCCATACTGCTAAACAGCTAAAAGCACTGGCAGGATAACCATAAGCAGCAGCGGATACGATAACGATATGATCGTCCTGAAAAATATTTCGAAAGTTTTTACGCCCGGCAAGCTGTCCATTACCGCAGTGGATAACGTTAATCTGACGGTTGAACAGGGACAAATTTACGGGATTATTGGCTACAGCGGCGCCGGAAAGAGTACGTTGATTCGTTTGCTGAACGGTCTGGAAAAACCGACCGTGGGCAGCGTGACCATCAATGGTCATGATATTTCAGCGGCGACAGGAGAGTCCCTGCGCCAGGCGCGGCTGAAAATCAGCATGGTGTTTCAGCACTTCAATTTGCTGTGGTCGCGTACCGTCAGCGAAAACATCGCTTTTTCTATGCAAATCGCGGGCGCGCCAAAAGCAAAAATCAAGGCGCGGGTGGCGGAGCTGATCGACCTGGTGGGACTAACCGGGCGTGAGAATGCTTACCCATCCCAGCTGAGCGGCGGGCAAAAGCAACGTGTGGGGATTGCCCGTGCGCTGGCAAATAACCCGGATGTGCTGCTCTGCGACGAGGCGACTTCCGCGCTGGACCCGCAAACCACCGATCAGATTCTGGATCTGCTGCTCGATATTAATCGCCGCTTCCAGCTCACGATTGTGCTTATTACCCACGAGATGCATGTGGTGCGCAAAATCTGCGATCGCGTTGCGGTGATGGAAAACGGCAGAGTGGTGGAGGAAGGCGATGTGCTGAACGTCTTTACTCATCCGCAACAGCCGATTACCCGGCAGTTTGTCCGCCAGGTAAGTCAGTATGCCGAAGAGGAGGCGTTTAACCCGCAGCTGGCGAGCGAGCTGGGCGGGACGGTGATTAAGCTGACCTTCACCGGGCACAGTACGCATCAGCCGATCGTAGGGGAGCTTACCCTGCGTTACGGCCTGCCTTTCAATATCTTACACGGCAAGATGACGCAAACCGCGCATGGCGTGTTTGGCCAACTGTGGCTGCACGTCGTGGCGACGGAAGAACAACTGAATAATATTCTGGCGGATTTGCGGCAGAGCGATATTGAAGGTGAGGTAGTACAACATGGTTGAGAATCTGTTTCCCCATCTGAAATGGGAACAACTTTTTGCGGCAACGCAGGAAACGCTCTATATGACGGCGCTTTCCGGTATCGCGACGTTTGTGCTGGGGATTGTACTGGGGCTGGCGCTGTTTTTGACCGCGCGCGGCGGGCTGTTTCAGAACCGCACGCTGTATAGCGTCATTTCTCTGGTGGTGAATATTTTTCGCTCGATCCCGTTCATCATTTTGATCGTCTTGCTGATCCCGTTTACTAAAGCGCTGGTCGGCACCATTCTCGGCGCGAACGCTGCGCTACCGGCGTTGATTGTCGGGGCGGCACCGTTTTATGCGCGTCTGGTTGAAATCGCACTGCGCGAGGTTGACAGAGGCGTGATTGAAGCCACGCGTTCGATGGGCGCACGTCTCAGCACACTTATTTTTCGGGTTTTACTGCCTGAATCATCACCCGCACTGGTGTCCGGGATCACCGTGACGCTGATTGCGCTGGTCAGTTACAGCGCGATGGCCGGAGTGATTGGGGCAGGCGGTTTAGGGAACCTGGCTTATCTGGAAGGATTCCAGCGCAACCACAACGACGTCACGCTGGTGGCGACGGTGACTATCCTGATCATCGTCTTCATTATCCAGTTCTGCGGCGATGTGATCACCTCTCTGTTAGATAAACGCTAATAAAATACGGAAACCATTATCATGAAAAAATCACTGACATTACTCGCCGCAGCAACCTTAAGCGCCCTGAGCTTCGCCTCCTGGGCGGATACGCTGACCGTTGGCGCCTCTAACGTACCGCATGCGGAAATCCTTGAGCAGGCGAAACCGATTCTGGCGAAACAGGGGATCGATCTGGAGATTAAACCTTTCCAGGATTACATTCTGCCGAATACCGCGCTGGCCGGTCGTGAAATTGACGCCAACTACTTCCAGCATATCCCGTACCTGAATAGCGTGCTGAAAGATCATGCGGGTGATAAAACCTATGATTTCGTCAGCGCCGGGGCGATTCATATTGAGCCGATCGGCATCTACTCTAAAAAATACAAATCGCTGAAAGATCTGCCGGAAGGCGGCAGGATCATTATGCGTGACGCGGTCTCTGAAGAGGGACGTATTCTGTCGATCTTTGAAAAAGAGGGCGTGATCAAACTGAAGCCGGGCGTGGATAAGGTCAGCGCGCGCATCAGCGACATCGTGGATAACCCGAAAAAACTGAAGTTCCTGCCGAACGTGGAAGCGGCGCTGTTACCACAGATGTACAACAACGATGAAGGCGATGCGGTGGTGATTAACGCCAACTACGCTATCGACGCAGGTCTGGACCCGGTTAACGATCCGATCGCCGTTGAGAGCGGAGAAAACAATCCGTACGCCAACATCATTACCGTACATCGTGGCGACGAGAAGAAAAAAGACATCGTGGCGCTGGTTGACGTTCTGCACTCAAAAGAGATTCAGGACTGGATCCGCACGAAGTACAAAGGCGCGGTGATTCCGGTCAATAACTAATACCACGTAGTGCCGGATAGCGTGACGCTTATCCGGCCTATAAAAGAGCCTGGCCGAACGGGTGAGCAAGTTACAGAGTGTGAGGTGACGGATATCGGTTAAGTTGAATAGTCACTCTGTTTATTTGTTTGATTTATTTGAGTTTTGTCTTCATCGTTAGAGTGATATATGCTGTTTGTTTGTGCTGGCGATGAGAGACAATAATGGGAAACCTGACAAAAGACGACGAACTGTACCGTGAGATGTGCAGAGTGGTTGGCAAAGTGGTTCTGGAGATGCGCGACCTGGGGCAAGAGCCGAAGCATATCGTGATTGCGGGAGTGTTACGAACCGCCATGGCGAACCAGCGACTCCAGCGCAGCGAACTTGAAAAACAGGCGATGGAAACGGTTATCAAAGCCCTGGCAGGATAATTCTCTCAGGGATGGCGCTCGCTTCGTCATCCCTTATTCCCGGTATTTAAATTCTTCACCTTGTAAATAATCAGATATCGCGTTTATATTAATATCGATATGTATATTAATATATAACGAAGGCAATTGATATTAATAATGGGAACGAGGTCACATTATTAATTATTAATAGATTGCCGTGTTTTATATCCTCTAAATGATAATAAATATCACTCCGCTTTTATTATTTCACTTCCGGTTTTTAATTGATAACGATCAAAGTTAATAGCACTGAATAACCACATTATTTATGTGCCTAACTCTTTAGGATTAGTCTATTTGTATTTAATGATATGACGTATGCGATCCGGTTAGGGCAAAACATCGGGTGTTGTCAGCACTGTGTTTGCGAAGAGGATGCGAAATAAATGAACCAGGTCGAACGTCCAATATTAGATTTTGGCTTAACGCGGCTCGAATTTCTGCGTATATCAGGAAAGGGTCTGGCAGGATTAACTATCGCTCCCGCGCTGCTGTCACTTTTTGGCTGCAAACAGGAAGACGTTGATAGCGGTACGGTAGGACTGATAAACACGCCCAAAGGGGTATTAGTGACTCAACGCGCCCGCTGCACAGGCTGCCATCGCTGCGAAATCTCCTGCACCAATTACAACGATGGCGCCGTGGGCTCGTTCTTCTCCCGCATTAAGATTCACCGTAATTACTTCTTTGGCGACAACGGCGTCGGCTCCGGCGGCGGTCTGTACGGCGATTTAAACTACACCGCAGATACCTGTCGCCAGTGTAAGGACCCGCAGTGCATGAAGGTCTGCCCAATCGGCGCAATTACCTGGAAACAGGACGATGGCTGCATCGCGGTTGATCATAAGCGATGTATTGGCTGTAGCGCCTGTACCACTGCCTGCCCCTGGATGATGGCTACCGTAAACAGCGAAACGAAAAAATCGTCAAAATGTGTTTTATGCGGCGAGTGCGCCAGCGCCTGTCCAACAGGGGCGCTGAAAGTTATCGAGTGGAAAGATATTACTGTTTGAATCTTGCAAAGGAAAACATTATGGCTAACGGTTGGACAGGTAATATATTACGGGTCAATCTTACAACAGGCGATATTACCCTCGAAGATTCCAGTAAATATAAAAAATTTGTCGGCGGAATGGGGTTCGGCTACAAAATTATGTATGACGAAGTCCCGCCTGGCACGAAACCTTTCGATGAAGGAAATAAACTGGTATTTGCCACCGGCCCGCTGACCGGATCTGGCGCGCCCTGTAGTTCCCGCGTCAATATCACTTCGCTCTCTACGTTTACTAAAGGTAATTTGGTTGTCGATGCGCATATGGGCGGCTTCTTTGCGGCACAAATGAAATTTGCCGGGTACGACGCGATTATTATTGAGGGTAAATCCGCTTCGCCTGTGTGGATCAATATTAAAGATGACAAGGTCAGCCTCGAAAAAGCAGATTTTCTGTGGGGTAAAGGGACGCGCGCCACGACCGAAGAGATCTGCCGTATGACCAGCCCGGAGACCTGCGTGGCGGCCATTGGTCAGGCGGGTGAAAACCTGGTGCCGCTCTCCTGTATGCTCAACAGCCGTAACCACAGCGGCGGGGCGGGAACCGGCGCGGTGATGGGGTCGAAAAACCTCAAGGCCATTGCCGTTGAAGGCACCAAAGGGGTCAATATTGCCGATCGCAAAGAGATGAAGCGGCTGAATGACTACATGATGACGGAGCTGATTGGCGCCAATAATAATCATGTTGTGCCGAGCACCCCGCAGGCATGGGCGGAATTTTCCTCACCGGCTTCGCGCTGGACGGCGCGTAAAGGTTTGTTCTGGGGGGCCGCAGAGGGCGGGCCTGTTGAAACCGGCGAGATCCCGCCGGGTAATCAGAATACGGTCGGCTTTCGCACCTATAAATCCGTGTTTGACTTAGGTCCAGCGGCTGAAAAATACACCGTGAAAATGAGCGGTTGCCACTCATGTCCGATCCGCTGCATGTCGCAGCTCAATATTCCACGGGTAAAGGATTTTGGCGTACCGAGCACCGGGGGGAATACCTGCGTGGCAAACTTTGTCCATACCACGATCTTCCCGCACGGCCCGAAAGATTTTGACGATAAGGACGATGGCCGCGTTATCGGCAATCTGATCGGCCTGAACCTGTTTGACGACTACGGTATCTGGTGTAACTACGGGCAGTTGCACCGTGACTTCACGTATTGCTACAGCAAAGGCGTGTTCAAGCGCGTGCTGCCGGCTGAGGAATATGCGGAGATCCGCTGGGATCAACTGGAAGCGGGCGATCCCAACTTTATCAAGGATTTCTACTATCGCCTGGCGCATCGCAAAGGAGAGTTGAGCCATCTTGCGGATGGTTCATACGCCATTGCCGAGCGCTGGAATCTGGGTGAGGAATACTGGGCGTACGATAAAAACAAACTGTGGTCGCCGTTTGGCTATCCGGTACACCATGCTAACGAAGCGTCGGCGCAGGTGGGGGCAATTACCAACTGCATGTTTAACCGTGACTGCATGACCCACACCCACATCAACTTTATTGGTTCTGGTTTACCGCTGAAGCTACAGCGAGAGGTCGCGGCGGAACTGTTTGGTTCTGAAGACGCCTACGACGAGACTAAAAATTACACGCCGATCAACGCGGCGAAAATCAAGTATGCCAAATGGACGCTGCTCAAAGTTTGCCTGCATAACGCCGTGACGCTGTGCAACTGGGTCTGGCCGATGACCGTTTCGCCGTTGAAGAGCCGAAATTATCGTGGGGATCTGGATCTGGAAGCGAAATTTTTCCAGGCGGTGACCGGGGATGAAACCACCCAGGCGAGCCTTGATTTAGCCGCAGAACGTATCTTCACGCTCCATCGCGCCTATACCGTCAAACTGATGCAGACCAAAGACATGCGCAATGAACACGATCTCATCTGTTCGTGGGTTTTTGACAAGGACCCCAACATTCCGGTGTTCACTGAAGGGACTGACAAAATGGATCGCGACGATATGCGTGAATCCCTGACGCTCTTTTATACCGAGATGGGCTGGGACCCTGAACTGGGATGCCCGACGCGAGAAACGTTGCATCGCCTCGGTCTTGAGGATGTCGCCGCCGATCTGGCCGCGCAGAATCTGCTGCCAGCGTAAGGAAGGTGAGATGAGTCATTCAGAGGGCGAACACTCCACGCCTGAGGTGGATATTGAAAAGCGGCAGTGGCTGCAAGGCTTACATCAGCATGAAAGGCGAGTGGATGAACCAACGCCTCCCGCGAGTCCGGCAGAGATCATGGCGGAGTTCATCCGCCAGCATTCTGCTTCAGGCCAGCTAGTGGCTCGCGCGCTTTTCCTGCAACCGCCGTATTCAGTGGAGGAAGAGGCGTTAATGCCGCTGCTGGAGACGCTGCTTCAGAGCGAGACAGGGGCGGATATCGCCTGCGTACAGGGTGCTCAGGATGATTATTACTACTCGACGCAAACCATGACCGCTAACTATGCCGACATGTGTGTGCAGGTGGTGGAGAACGATATTTGCCGGGCTATCGCACAGGCGGTGCGTTTTGATTGCCAGACCTATCCGCGACCCTACAAGGTCGCCATGCTGGAACAACCGCCATACCGCTTTGCGCCGCAGCAAATAGAGACAGCTCTTGCCGCGATCGGCACGCACCCGGATTACGCGGATATTCGCCGTGTGGCGTCGTCCAACGACGTACCGTATCTGTTTAGCGAACGTTTTATGAGCTACGGCAAGGCATATGGCTTATGCGAATGGCTTGAGGTTGAGCAGTTTCAGAATCCCTGATTGTTCAGGGTGATGTCATGGAAAGCGTGGGCGATCGCTGCCACCGGATTAGAGGATAACCAGATGTCCTTCACTCGACGAAAATTTGTGCTTGGTATGGGGACGGTGATTTTTTTCAGCGGGCCCGGCCAAAATTTGTTAGCGAACACGAAGAATAGCAACGCGGTGCGTTATGCCATGATTCATGATGAATCCCTGTGTAACGGCTGCAATCTCTGCGCCCGGGCGTGTCGCAAGACCAACCATGTTCCGGCTCAGGGCAGTCGTTTATCCATCGCGCATATTCCTGTTTCGGATAATGAAAACGAAACCGTTTATCACTATTTCCGCCAGTCCTGCCAGCACTGTGAAGATGCGCCCTGTATTGATGTTTGCCCGACCGGCGCCTCCTGGCGTGATGAGCGCGGTATTGTGCGGGTAGACGAATCGCGCTGTATCGGCTGTAGCTACTGTATAGGCGCTTGTCCGTATCAGGTGCGTTATCTCAATCCACAAACCAAAGTGGCGGATAAATGCGACTTTTGCGCCGAATCTCGCCTGGCAAAGGGGTTCCCGCCGATTTGCGTGAATGCTTGCCCGGAGCACGCATTGATTTTTGGTCGTGAAGACAGCCCGGAAATTCAGACCTGGC
This sequence comes from Citrobacter sp. CK191, assembly GCF_030333435.1. NCBI lineage: Bacteria > Pseudomonadati > Pseudomonadota > Gammaproteobacteria > Enterobacterales > Enterobacteriaceae > Citrobacter > Citrobacter sp. CK191. Next base: position 397,010 of record NZ_JAOWFX010000033.1, read on the forward strand.
TGAAGGAGAACAAATTCTATCAACACCAACTCGCAGGCGCCGGAAAACCGCATCTGTATCGCCGGTTCGGTCAACATTTGATTAAAAAGGAAAATGTATGAACGCGTCGCAGAATGCTGAACAGTTCCATGTCCAACTGGCGAACTATGTCCCCGTGTTTTCTCCCGAATACTGGCCTGTCTGGTTAGTCATCGCCGGACTGATGCTGGTAGCGATGTGGCTGGTGTTGGGGCTGCATGCCATGCTGCGGTTTCGCGCCGCCAACAAAGCCGCGGCCGGTCACGGTGAAAAGGTTTACCTGTACTCAAAAGCGGTGAGATTGTGGCACTGGTCGAACGCGCTACTGTTTGTGCTCCTGCTCGGCAGTGGGCTGATCAATCATTTCTCGCTGGTTGGCGCGTCGGTGATGAAGAGTCTGCTGACGGTGCATGAGATCTGCGGTTTTCTGCTGCTGGCGTGTTGGCTGGGTTTTGTTTTGATCAACATGCTGGGCGGCAACGGACACCATTATATTATTCGCCGCGAGGGCTGGATTGGCCGGGCGATGAAGCAGACCCGCTTCTATCTGTTCGGCATTATGCAGGGTGAGGAACATCCGTTTCCCGCCACCACACAGTCTAAATTCAACCCGTTACAGCAGGCCGCTTATCTCGGGGTGATGTACGGCCTGGTGCCGCTGTTGCTGATAACCGGACTACTGTCGCTTTATCCGCAGGCGGCGGGCGATCTGTTCCCCGGCGTGCGTTACTGGCTGTTGCAGGCGCATTTCGCGCTGGCGATCGTTAGTCTCTTTTTTATCTTCGGTCATCTTTACCTTTGCACGACAGGTCGTACGCCCGGTGAGACCTTCCGCTGCATGGTTGATGGCTATCATCGGCACTAACGGATGATCATTACGCGAGAGGATTTACGTACCTGGCGAGTCGGGCCCGTCATCTATCGTTGGTTTGTCCGTCGCTTTCCGAATGGCGGCAGCTACGCCGACGTGCATCGGGCGCTGAGCAGTGAAGGCTATCTCGACTGGGCAAATAGCCTGGTGGAATATGCCTGGTCGCGCTGGCTGGATGAGGAGAGCTTTGCGCGTCAGGATATCAGCGCGATGGACAGCCTGGTGAGTGCGCAATCGCACCACGGTAATAGCGAACACATTGCCTGCGCGGACGATAACGTTCATCTGGGATGTGCGGGCGATAACGTCAAAATTGCCAGCGTGGGGTACGCTTCGCAGATTGCCAGCGCGGGGTACTGCGCGCGCATTGGCAGCGCAGGCTACAACACGCATATAGGTTGTTCCGGCGATCGCGCGCGGGTGGCGGTGGCAGGGAACTCAACCCGCGTAAGCTGCGCCGGTGACGGGAGTCGTATTGCCAGCGCGGGAATGCGGGTGCGCATCAGCACGCTGGGTGACAGGAGCAATATTGCCAGCAATGGCGATCTGGCGCAGGTTGTCAGCTTTGGCGCCAATGCCAGAATTGCCAACAGCGGAGAGAATGTCCATCTCGTTACCAGCGGTGACAATGCGGTCATCGCCAGCACCGGGCACGTTGACTCCCTGATACTGGGGCCCGGCGGCTGTGCTGCGCTGGCGTATCACGATGGCGAACGTACCCGTTTCGCCGTTGCCATTGAAGGCGAGAACAACATACGCGCCGGGGTAAAATATCGCCTCAACGAACAACATCAGTTTGTTGAGTGTTGAGCCGTTTATCGGATAGCGAATCGTCGACGGGTGAATCTCTCCAGGCCAAAACAGAGCAGGTAATAGACCAGTCCGGTAAAGATAAAAATGGCCGCCGGGTAAATCTGTACCCGGTTATTCACCTGACCGGCGACGGTAGTTAGTTCAGGAACATTGACGATAAACGCCAGCGACGTGTCTTTCAGCAGGCCGATAAAAATGCCGGTCAATGACGGCATTACATTGCGTAGCACTTGGGGAAGCAGAATGAGCCATAATGCCTGAAACGGGCGAAATCCCTGCACTACCGAGGCGTCGTACTGCCCGGCAGGAAGCGCGTTTATGCCGGCATAAACGGAGTGCATCACCGATGCCGCAGTAAACCAGGCCAGCGCCAGCGTGACGGTAACGGCGCCGGGAAGATCGCTTCCGGTAAGCATTGGCAGCAAATACCACATCCAGAAGATCACGAAGATCAGCGGAATGCCGCGAATAAATTCTGCCCAGAGAAACAGCCCATTACGGATAACGCCCGGAAATCGCCAGGCAAGACAGGCGAGAACCACCCCGCCGGGAAGCGCCAGCACGCCAGCACCCAGCGCCATCAACAATGTGAGGAGCACGCCGCCGGGTTGACCATCAGCAGCGCGTCCCCACAGCAGGTAATCCAGATTGTCGGTAATGACCGAAATATTAGCGATCATGGTGTGGACTCCTGATGCTGAAAATACGCGTTTTGGGTTTCACTCTTTTGGCCGGGGCGGGGTTTAGCCGCGCCAGTAGCAGACCCAATACAATGCCGGTCAGCAAATAGAGCGCGGTGCCGACGGCAAAGGCTTCCAGAGCATGGGCGTTATAGCTTTCAATTTGTCGCACCTGATAGGTCAGTTCGGCAAAGCCGATACCGCTGGCAAGCGATGAGAGTTTCATCAGATTAAGGTATTGTCCCACGATGGGTTGCCAGGCGTTTGCCAGCCCCTGGGGGAGCAGAATATGGCGGAGGGTCGTCCATGCGGAAAAACCTTGCGATACAGCGGCCTCTCGCTGCCCGGCGGATACCGCCTGCAACCCCGAGGCGATCTCCTCAACCAGGAAGGCCGATGTGAATACCCCCAGCCCCCATGCGGAGCAGAGAAATTCTGGCGTCAGCCACCAGACATCGCCAGGCAGGATCGACCAAAAATGATCGGTATTAACGAAATCAATCACGTCACGGGGCAGAAAATTCCACGCTGCGAAGTACCAGAACATCAACTGCACAAGCAGAGGCGTATTGCGAAACAGCGAGACCCAGGCGGCGACCAGACGGCGACCGAATGCGTTGCCGGAGAGACGTAGCGCGAGCAGGATAATCGCCAGCAGTGTCGATAGCAAAACGCCTGCCAGCGTGACCCAGAGCGTGGTCAAAAAACCCGAGATGACCCATTGCAGAGGTTGCCCGCTCAGCACCCCCTGCCAGTCCAGAGTAAGCATTATAACGATGACTCCTGGTGTAACGGATCGAGCACTTTCTTCAGGAAGCGCTGGGTTCTGGGGTGCTGCGGACGGGTAAAAAATGCTTCAGGCGAGGCGACTTCCAGAATATCGCCGCCATCGATAAACACGACACGGTCGGCAATTTCGCGAGCGAAGTGCATCTCGTGCGTAACGACGATCATGGTGATCCCGCTGTGGGCAAGATTCTTCATGACCTGTAAGACTTCGCCGATCATTTCCGGGTCCAGCGCGGATGTTGGCTCATCAAAAAGGATAATTTGCGGAGAGGAGGCCAGCGCGCGGGCAATGGCGACGCGCTGCTGCTGTCCACCAGAGAGCTGGGCGGCAAATGCGTCGGCTTTTTCAGCCAGACCCACCTGATCCAGCAATTCGCGGGCTCGCTGTTTGGCGGCCTCTTTATTCCAGCCATGCACATATTCCAGCGCCAGCGTAATGTTCTGCTGCGCCGTCAGATGGGCGTAAAGGTTGAATTGCTGGAATACGAATCCAATGCGGCTGCGTAACTGGCGCAGCGCTGCGCCCTTGAGCTGACCAATGGGCTTATCATCGATAAAAATATCGCCGCCGCTTAATGACTCAAGCTGGTTGATGAGTCGAATAAGCGTGGATTTTCCCGAACCGGATGGCCCAAGGATGGTAACGACTTCTCCGGGTTCCACCGTCAGATTGACACCGTTTAATACCCGGTGCCCGTCGTACTGTTTGATCACATCGCGCAGTTCAACGCGCGCCTGACGCAAATGCGTAAAATCCGCAGCCGAAGCTGCGGAGCGGGTAAACAAACCTGAGAGCATATTACTTCGCTTCTATTTTAAAGGCGCGCGGCTGTGGATTTTTGGTTTCGGGGCCGAACCAGACGTCATAGATTTTGGCCGCCTGTCCGGTGGACTCGAGCTTCAGCAGTTCATCGTTCACCGCCTTTAACAACGCGGGTTCGCCTTTTTTCACCCCGACGCCGATTTCCTCTTTACTCAGCAGGTCGGGTAGGATTTTAAAGTTGGCTTTGTCCGGCGCCCCGCTTAACAGGCCCGCCAGAATGGTGCTGTCCTGGGTGATCGCCTGAACGTTGCCATTACGCAGCGCAGTCAGCGCCAGCGGGATATCATCATAGGCCAGCACGCGGGATTGCGGGAAACGCTGGTGCAGCGCCTGTTCCCCCGTTGTTCCTTTCACCGCGCCAATTCGCGCGCGGCTGTACTCATCCAGCTTGTCGGGGGAGGTCGCCGGAACCAGGAATTGTTGCCCGGTGACAAAATAGGGAACGGAAAAGTCGATAACCTGGGCGCGCTCCGGGGTGATGGTAATATCCGCGACGATCAGATCGGCCTTACCCGATTGCAGTAACGGGATACGGTTGGCTGGGTTGGTGGCGACCAGTTCTAGTTTGACTCCCAACGATTTGGCCAGCGCTTCAGCAAAATCAACGTCGTAACCAACGATTTTATGCGTTTGCGGATCGACGGAGCCAAACGGCGGGTTCGCATCGAACGTGGCCACTTTCACTACGCCGGCGGCTTTAATATCCGCCAGTTGATCGGCCTGGGCGGGTAATGCGGCAATACCGGATGCGAATAGCGCACTTAATGCCAGTAATGTTTTTTTAGTGCTGTGAATTGTCGTTGCCATCATCTTCTTTGATATCCCTGTAGAGACGCTAAATAATTCATGTCGCGGTCAAAAAGGCCGCTGCATTCGCGACATGATTGGGTTTGTCTTTTTACGCTCCCACAACTCGCCGTCGTCACCAAATAAGAAAAGATTCTTATCTATATACAAAAAGATATTAGTAAAACAGATGTTAATAGTCGGTGAATTAAAATGGGATGGTCTAATGCAATAAATGCACAAGGATGGCAGGATTTCGTATTTCATTTTTTCACGCGAATGCGCTGCAATAAAACGCATCCAGCATACAGACAGAGGGGCGGAGAAGATGAATGGGTTTAAACGTCTTTGGCATACTGTGGTGAAGGCACGTCCACAGACCCGACAGTACGATGCGGAGCCTCATCTTCAGCGTATTGTTGAGTCTGTTCTTCCTGTCGCCAGCCTGTATGGCGTGGATATCGCCAACATTGATCCGGAGTGGTTCCGTGATAAAACAGAACGCTGAACATCGACAAACGCGCGAGGCATACTGGAACGAAATCTGCGCGCTTTCTGCGGCTTAATCCTGAATAAAAAAACCGGCATCACGCCGGTTCTGTCGTTATATTTTGCAGGCATCGCCGCAGTCATCATCCGCAATAACCGCCCGGGCTTTTTTATCTGCGTCTTCCAGACGTTCAGCGTTACGCTCTTGCGCTTCCTCCAGTCCGTCAAAGACCAGATTGTCGAGATCAATATCCATCAATCACCTGTTTAGTTCAGTGTTTGCCAGCTTTCCAGTATAGGGCAAAATCTGTGATTGATGCACCTTGCGCTATTGGCGATCGGTGCGGTTGCCAGCAGGGAAAGCGGAAATCCCGCCATCCCTGCCAATAGGTTACTGCTCGGTGAGTTCCATATCCGCGATAAAGGGGAGATGATCGCTTGCCGACGACCAGGTGAAAGCAGGGGAGTTATGCGGAATTTCTATTTTCTTCACATCCCATTTTTGCCCCTTGAAAGTGAAGATGTGGTCAATATCAATCGCCGGGTTAACCGCAGGCCATGTACGATAATCCGTCCCCTGTTTCTCAACCGGATTAAAGAAATAGCCAATTTCTTTTAACGGCTGTTCGTCACGGGTAGAGTTGAAATCGCCAGCCAGAATTTTTATTGAAGAGGCGATATCTTTAAAATCGGATGACGCATCGCCAATACTGACATCCAGCAGATGGCGGACTTGCTCAATTCGCATGGTGGGATCTTTTTGCCAGTCAAGGTGGGTAACCATGACCAGTACCGGCGTATCGAAACCTGGAACCGCAATTTGCGCCAGTAATGCTACCCGTTGTTCTGCATCGCCTGAGGGTAAATTGATAACCTGAGTATGCTGAATTTTGTATTTCGATAAAATGCCGAGCCCGTATTCACCACCATCAAAATCCAGCGCCTTACCAAAGGCATAGTGATAGTTATTTGCATCAGCGATCGTTTTCAATTGATCAATCTTTTGGCTTCTTGCGGTTTTATTATCAACCTCTGGAACCGCAATGATATCGGCTGCAATTTTTTTGATAGCGGCATTAAGCGACGTGAAATCAGCTACATTTTCGGACGCTTCATTTTTGCCGATGTTATAGGTCGCAATTCTTAAATGAGGCTTGTTGTTTTCATAAATCTTATCCGGGACACCGCCTTTCTGAACGGCGAGAATTTCATTACCGGCAAGTTTTTCACTGGCTATAGCGTGTGTGGAAAGGCAGCTTAGCGCGAGGAATGTCAGTGTAAAGATGTTTTTCATAACGAATAGAGGCCTTGTTTATTTGCTGTTGTCGCCACTATAACGCGCATAAAAATAGGTTACTGTGAGACTTTGCACAAACTTATATTGTTTTGCGAAATAAGTGATTAAAGTACATTCACCAGAATTTTAAATGTGAATGAAGGCCGTAACGGTTTACTTGACCCGCAGAGCCTTTCGGGTAACTGTATGTAATGTTGCAAAAATCTGAATTTCACCTGTAAAAAAAGGAATAACGAAGAGATGTATGGCCGTGAGTATCGAAACGGGCGTCGTCGCATGGCACCGTTTTTAGCAATCTCTTGCATTACTCTGCTGTATGGCGCGAAAGGGTATGCCAGGCCGGATATGGAGCCGCTGGGACCGAATATCGCCGATCGGGGTTCCGCGTTTTACCATTTCAGGGTTGAAAATTTCGACTCCGCCGACGGAAAAAGGCACTACAAGGTCTGGACCGGCGTTCCTGATAAAACGCCGCCAGCGTCGGGTTATCCGGTTCTGTATATGCTGGATGGCAATGCGGTGATGGATCGCCTGACGGAGGACTTGCTGAAACAACTGGCGGAAAAAACGCCCCCCGTTATTGTCGCCATCGGCTACCAGACCCACTTACCCTTTGATCTGAACGGCAGAGCCTATGATTATACGCCCGCGCTGGAAGTGAAAAGCGGGGCGGAGGGGCGCTATCGTCGACCGGGTGGCGGCAGTGGGGACTTCCGTCGACTGCTGGAGACGCGTATCGCGCCGCAAACGGAACAAGGGATCAACATCGATCCTGAACGACGCGGCGTATGGGGACACTCCTACGGCGGCTTATTCGTCCTTGATTCGTGGCTGTCGTCGTCATTTTTTCAGTTTTACTACAGCGCCAGCCCATCGCTGGGAAGAGACAATTCCTCGTTGTTAACCCGGTTAACCACAATGGATGCCGCGAAAAATTGCCATAAGCGTTTATTTTTCATGGAAGGTTCCGCTTCACCGGGGAAAAATGCGCAGACTCCGGTTTCCGATATCCTGAATAAAACCCGCGACGCCGTTTCCGCCCTGCAAAAAGACGGGCTTGCGGTTGCCTGGTGGAATTACCCGGGATTGACGCACGGGCCGATGTTCACCGCCTCTTTTCAGAGCGCGTTACTGAATATGAGCGCGGAGGAGACTCCCGGGGCAGCGCGCTGCGATTAACCGGGCAGTGAGTGAAGAGGGCGGCGGGAAGCCGCCCTTAGCCATTACGCTATGATGCGAGTCTGGTGGTCGTCAGAAGTGTAGCCCCACCTGCATGTAGTAGGTGCGGCCAGGTTCGTTATAGGTGTTCGCACCGGCTCCCCACAGATACGCGCCCGTGGTGGCGTTACCGGTAGTCTGGGCATTTCCTTCACGGAAGTGGCGCTTGTCGAACAGGTTATCGATCCCTGCGGTTACATCCACATATTTCGTCACCGCGTAAGTCGCACTCATGCCCACCAGCGCATAAGGCGATACCTGTCGGGTTTCGCTGCCCGAAGTGGGGTTCCCTTGATAAGTGTATTTTTTCGGTTTCTGGCGGCCATACCACGTCAGCGTACCCTGCACCGACAGATCGTTAGCGGCCTGCCACTCCAGCGTTGAGTTGATGGTGTATTTGGGAATAACCGACAGGTAATCTCCGCTCTTCTTATTCTTGTTCTCGATGATATAGGTGAAGTTATTTTTCATCTTCAGCGTATCGGCGAGCGGGAAATTGAACGTCCCTTCCAGCCCCTGAACGACGGCTTTTGGCACGTTTTCCCATTGATAAATATTTGCGGAGGTGGCTTTGCCCGCAACCGAGTCACCGGCTGCAATCTTGTCATGGTAGTCGTTGCGATACCAGGTCAGCCCGGCCTGCACTTCATCATGATTATATTCAATCCCTACCTCTTTATTGACGCTGGTTTCTGCTTTCAGGTCGCGGTTGCCTTGCAGATAGCAGGCGCCGCCGCCGTAGCATCCCTGGCCTTTACTGAACAACAGGTAATTGGGGTTGGTCTGATACAAATTTGGTGCTTTCCATGCGCGGGCAATACCCAGTTTCAACGTGAAGTCGCCGCCCAGTTCCTGGGAGAGGTTCAGTGACGGACTCCAGTTACTGCCGCTAATACTCTGGTGGTTGAAGCGAACGGCAGGAGTCAGACGAGTGCTGTCCGTCAGTTCAAGGTTATCTTCCGCAAAGATGCCGTAAATATCCGCTGAGCTGTATTTGCTGCGCCCGATATCGGCAATCCCCGGAACCGAGCCCCCGCCGGTGGTGGATTCGGTATTCGACGACGGATCTTTCATCGCCTGGTGGTTAAATTCCGCGCCAAAGGTCAGCGTCTGGCTAACCCACAGGTCAAGCGGAATATTCACTTCCGAGTGCAGGTTGGTGTCATACAACGAAATGGTCGAGAACCCTTCATTTGACGGGCTGAAAATCCCCGAGATGCCGCCAGAGAGGCCTTCATTGAGGCGGGTATTACGCGTTTTTTCAAACTGCACATAGTTATTGGTGGTGACGCCGCTGTCCCAGGCGCCAGTATATTTCAGGCTGAGCGTCTGGCGGTAGAGAACGTTTGTTTCTTTGCCATAATATTTTTTTACCAGCGCGTTGCTGTTGGTGTTTTGCGTATCACCGGCATACAGGTTGCCGTGGCGACTGTAGCCGGCCCCTAGTTCCAGCGCCTGCATCGGCATAAATTCCCAGCGCAGAGCTGAATTGATGTCTTTATTGATAAAACCTTCACGGCCAGCGGGGTAGCTACCGGCATAAGAACCGATACGCGGGGTCGTGTGGTTTTCGTTGATATCCTGGGCATCAGCCTGCGTTTTATTCCAGTTACCGTAGACTCGCAGGGTCAGATTATCCGCCAGCGCGCCGCTTAAACTGCCGTTATAGCGTTTGGTGCTGCCTTCGGATTTGTGCTGTGGAAAGTTGTAATAGGTATTTAAACTGCCGTGCCATTCGTCCGTCGCCGGTTTGGTGATGATATTGACGACCCCGCCCATTGCGCCACTGCCGTACATCGCGGCGGCCGGGCCACGGATGACCTCAATGCGCTCGATCATTTCTGGCGGCACCCAGTTGGTGTCGCCACGGGTATCGCGCTCATCGCTCCAGCCATAGCGCACCGAGTTGCGGCTGGAGACAGGCATACCGTCAATCAGAATCAGAGTGTTCTCCGGCCCCATGCCGCGGATATCAATCTGGCGGTTATTCCCGCGTTGTCCGCTGTTAGAGTTCCCGGTGAGATTGACGCCCGGCATGGTGCGAATGATCTCAGCGACGTCGCGCTGTATCGGCCGTTTTTTAATGGCTTCGCTGTCAATGATAGAGACGCCGGGGGCCTGGAGCGTCTGTTCTTTGGCCGTCACGACCATGGTTTCGCCGCTGTTTATTTCTTTGTCGCGGGCAGCCTGTTTCTCAGGTGGGTTACTGGCGTTTGTTTGTTCTGCTTTCTGGTTTGCCGCTGTTTTGATGTCGTCAGCCTGTACCGCAGGAATTGCCAGACTCCCTGCAATAAGCGAACTCAAAAGCGATAATTTATATGCCTTTTTTATCATGATATTAATCACTTGCCATTGTTAAAAGAGAAATTGCGTGAAATAATTTATTAGCAATATTTCTCATTTGCAATGCAATAATGATTATCATTTACATTTTTAGGCGTGCGAGCGCGCTGCCATTAGCGGCAATTTTAGGTTATTAAATAGAATAAAATCAGTAAGATAATTAATATCAGGGCAGCAGGCGTGAAGGGACAGTTGCGGTTGTTGGTCTGTACAATGGTCAAACCATGAATTCAGGAAAGATTTGTGGGAACAGTGTGCTGTGTGGATAAAGAATGGTGCGTCTGAATGGACTCGAACCATCGACCCCCACCATGTCAAGGTGGTGCTCTAACCAACTGAGCTACAGACGCAGGATGGTGCGTTCAATTGGACTCGAACCAACGACCCCCACCATGTCAAGGTGGTGCTCTAACCAACTGAGCTATGAACGCAATGTTGCAGGTGACAACGGGGATGAATATTAGCGGCAGAGCCGGAATGAGGCAAGAGGGAAAACGTAATTTTCTTCCTGATTTCACTCGATTGCAGAGGAAACGCGCAAAATGTCGAGAGAATAGCCGCCGTTCGGCGGCTATTGCTGATTTATCGCGCAGCGCGCTGCAAAATAATCGCTGATGACTGGCGTTGCAGGTATCGCATACGCAGCATCATCATAATAGCCGCAGACGTCAGGCCGATAATAAAGCCCATCCAGAACCCGGCCGGTCCCATGCGATCCACCACCAGATCGGTCAGCGCGAGGATATAACCGCTCGGTAATCCCAGCACCCAGTAAGCTGTAAAGGTAATAAAGAAAATCGACCGCGTATCTTTATAACCACGCAAAATACCGCTGCCGATAACCTGGATCGAATCGGAAATTTGATACACCGCCGCCAGCAGCATCAGTTGCGCGGCGAGCGTGACCACTTCAGGATTGTCGTTATAGAGCAGGGCGATAGGCTCACGTAACGTCACGGTAAAAATTGCGGTGATAACGGCCATGCAAACCCCGACGCCCAGTCCGGTTCTGGCGGCTGTCTGGGCATCCAGCGTTGAGCCCTGGCCAAGTCGATAGCCCACGCGGATGGTAACCGCAGCCGCCAGCGACATCGGCAATACGAACATCAGCGAACTGAAGTTCAGGGCAATCTGGTGGCCTGCGACATCCACAATACCCAGCGGTGAAACCAACAGCGCCACCACGGCAAACAGGGTGACTTCAAAAAACAGCGCCAGGGCGATCGGCAAACCTAGCTGTACCAGACGTTTCACGACCGCCGTATCCGGCTTGCTGAATCCGCGCTCGTTGCGGATATCGCGCATTGAACGCGCACGTTTCACATACGAGGCCATCGCGATAAACATCACCCAATAGACCGCCGCCGTGGCAACGCCGCAGCCCACGCCGCCGAGTTCCGGCATACCGAAGTGGCCATAGATGAATATATAGTTCACCGGAATGTTGACCAGCAGGCCAAGGAAGCCCATGACCATGCCGGGTTTGGTTTTTGCCAGACCTTCGCACTGGTTACGCGCAACCTGAAAGAACAGGTATCCCGGCGCGCCCCACAGGAGCGCGCGAAGATAGCCCACGGCTTTATCCGCCAGCGCAGGATCAATGTTATGCATAGAACGGATAATGTATCCGGCATTCCATAGCACAAACATAATGAGAACGGACACACAGCCCGCCAGCCAGAAGCCTTGTCGCACCTGGTGAGCGATGCGTTCGCGGCGGCCAGAGCCGTTGAGCTGCGCGATAACCGGGGTCAGAGCCAGTAACAGCCCATGACCAAACAGAATGGCGGGCAGCCAGATAGATGTGCCGATAGCGACGGCAGCCATATCCGTGGCGCTGTACCCGCCAGCCATCACGGTATCGACGAATCCCATCGCGGTTTGGGCGATTTGCGCAAGAATCACCGGTATTGCCAGAGCTAATAACTGACGCGCTTCACTGATATACTTCTGCACGTATACACCTATTATTTGTTGTTATTTGAGAGACTAAAAAAGCCGCCTTAAATGGCAGCAAGAAGAAAATGCAGGGGAAATTTCAGTCTATTGTAGCGAGGAATACGTAATTCTCCAGTGAAAAAACAGGTGCTTTTAGCGCTTTGCTGGCAACCTGATTTTCCACCTGCTATTGTGCTGGGCAGAGATGTATTAACTGATTTCAGGAGTTGCAGGTATGTTTACAGGTATTGTGCAGGGCACCGCGAAACTGGTGTCGATTGATGAAAAACCGAATTTCCGCACGCATGTCGTGGAATTACCTGAACACATGCTGGACGCGCTGGAGACTGGCGCATCGGTGGCGCACAACGGCTGTTGCCTGACCGTCACTGAAATAAACGGTAATCAGATCAGCTTTGACCTGATGAAAGAGACGTTACGCATTACCAATCTTGGCGATCTGAGCGTCGGCGATCTCGTTAACGTGGAGCGTGCGGCGAAATTCAGCGATGAGATTGGCGGGCATTTAATGTCGGGTCACATTATGACCACGGCTGAAATTTCGAAAATTCTGACCTCTGAGAATAATCGTCAGGTCTGGTTTAAAGTTCAGGACCCGCAGCTGATGAAATATATCCTGTATAAGGGATTCATCGGCATCGATGGCATCAGTCTGACGGTAGGGGAAGTGACGCCAACGCGCTTTTGCGTTCATCTGATCCCGGAGACGCTGGAACGCACCACGCTGGGTAAGAAAAAACTGGGCGCTCGCGTCAATATCGAAATTGATCCGCAAACCCAGGCGGTTGTTGACACCGTCGAGCGCGTGCTGGCGGCACGGGAAAGCGCGGCGAATCTGCATGCAGGCGACGCGTAACCCGACGTAAAAACCCCCGCAGCGCGGGGGTTATCAGGATTAGCGGGGAATACGCAGGCCGTGTTCGACGCCGCGAGAAAAAACCACCTGCCATAGCTGTATATCACGGGCGCGAAACGCCCCGGCGCATGCATTCAGATAATAACTGAACATGCGTTTAAACCGTTCGGTGTAATTATCTGCAATTTCCGGCCAGCCGTTGATAAAGCGAGAATACCAGGCCATCAGGGTGGTGTCGTAATCTGCGCCAAAGTTGTGCCAGTCTTCCATCACGAAATGCGATTCGCTGGCATTCGCAATCTGGCGAACAGACGGCAGGCACCCGTTCGGGAAAATATACTTATTGATCCACGGGTCGACATTATTATCCGTCTTTTTGGAACCGATAGTGTGGAGCAGGAAAATACCGTCCGGTTTCAAATTACGGTCGACCACTTCAAAATAGGTTTTATAGTTCTTCGGCCCGACGTGTTCAAACATACCAACGGACACAATGCGATCAAACTGATCGTTAAGGTCGCGGTAATCCTGTAGCCGAATAGAAACGTCCAGACCTGCGCAACGTTCCTGGGCCATCTTTTGCTGCTCGGCGGAAATCGTGACGCCAACGACGCTGACGTCATAATTGGACGCCATAAACTGGGACAAGCCACCCCAGCCGCATCCGATATCCAGCACGCGCATACCCGGCTGCAACTGTAGTTTTTCACAAATGAGCTTCAGCTTCGCTTGCTGGGCGGATTCCAGTGTGTCGGCATCTTTCCAGTAAGCGCAGGAATATTGCATATACGGGTCGAGCATGCGGGAGAAAAGATCGTTGCCGAGATCGTAATGTTCTTTCCCGACTATCCAGGCGCGTTTTTTACTTTGTAAGTTGAACAGGCGTGCGCCCGCGATACGCAGCGTATCTTTGAAATGGTGGGGGAGTTGGTTTTCGAGCCCGGCTCGTAAGACTTTACTAAAAAACATGTCCAGTCGGTCGCATTCCCACCAGCCATCCATATAACTTTCACCTAACCCCAGCGATCCTTCCTGTAATACACGTTTGAAAAAATCGGGGTTTTTAACACGAATATCCGCTGGGGCAGTGCCATTGATGGCGATACCCGCACGGCCCAGCAATTCGTTGGTGATACGATACCAGTCATCATCTGGTACGCTGACTTCTTCTATACACGATGAACTCATAGCTTCTCCATCACTTGGTCGGTGATCAGAACCTTAAAACAGCGTAGACGCTTTTTGGGCTTTGTGAGAAATCTCACGGAATAATTCCGCGAGTCTATTATCCGACGTAGAACAGAGGAAGGGAGGAACCCTTACCGAAAAGGCCATCCGTGGTGAAACGGGAACGCTCCGGTTCCCGTTAACGCATAATAATTATCGTAATATTAACAACCGAAATTTAGTATAGGCCTCAAAATTCGATGATACAACCGAAAATTGTTAGCGAGCTAATTACCTGTTGTTGAACATTTTTAGTGAGATTCGCTGTGCGCAACTTCGGTGTTTGCTGCGCGCGCGGCCGGTTCCTGCGCCTGAAGTTGCAGCCAGTATCCCAGCGCCGCCAGAGCCACCGTCGACAGCATTACGCTGGTGGTGGTAAGCAGCGGCGTACTGATCAGCCACGAAACGACCAGGCTTGCCAGGAAACACAGACCCAGTTGCAGCGTGTTCTGTAAGGCTGCTGCGCGTCCGGTCGCTTGTGGGAAGGGGCGCAGCGCCTGGGCGACCACGATAGGGTAGATCGCACCGTTCGCGATAGCCATCACACAGAATGGAATCAGGATCTCCGTCAGCGAAACATGGCTGATGAAGCTGGCGCCCCAGGTGGCGACCACGCTCAGCGCATAGAGAACCAGTAACCAGGGCAACAGCTGTTGACCCTGCCATTTTTGCAGCGCCGCGCGGCAACCGTAACCGCCCACCAGGAACGCGATGGTCTGCGGTACATAGCTCAGGCCAATCACCGCCGGGCTATAGCCCATTTCGCTGAGGATAAACGGGGAACCCGTCAGCCAGGCAAAAAAGCTGGCGGAGCAGGCGGCGTAAATCAGGACGTTGCCGCGATAAGTTTGTGAACGCAGCAGGCTGGCGAAGGTCAGTTTTTCCTGGCTGTGGTCATGTGCTTTTGTTGTTGGCTTTAAGCGTAAGGCGGGCAGCATCAATATCAGCGTAATGATGAACAGCGTGGCAAAAATGGCCTGCCAGGAAAAATGCGTCAGGATCCAACTGCCGAGTAAAGGCGCAAGGGCGGGCGATAAACCGACCAGCGGCATAATGGTGGCGAAGATGCGATTAATTTTTTGCGTTGGATAATAATCCGTCACCAGCGCCTGCCAGATCACCGTAGCGGCACAAACTCCCACCGCCTGAATAAAACGCAGTACCAGCAGCCCGGTAGCGCTTTCGACCCACATCATCCCCAGACTGCCCAGCGCAAAGATGGAGAGACCCAGCAGCAAAATGGGTTTACGCCCGTAACGGTCTGACAGCGGCCCCCACAGCAGTTGCGCGACGGCGAAACCGGCCAGGAACAGACTGAGGCTGGCGCTGACAGCCGCCGCCGGTGTTTGCAGGTCGGCCTGAATTGCCGCGAACGCAGGCAGATACATATCTGTTGCCAGAAAGCCCAGCACGCTGAGACCCGCCAGCCAGACTAAAAAACCTTTTCCGGGTTGCATAATTGTTTCTCTTTTCCAGAAGTAAGACATTGCCGCTGAGTGTAGGGAGTGAAATTCTGCTTGTGAAACGCTAATATTTGGCTACTGGATTCAAAATTTTTGCAGGCAGAATATGTGGTCAGAATATTCACTCGAAGTGGTTGATGCCGTTGCCCGTAATGGCAGTTTTAGTTCTGCGGCGCAGGAGTTGCACCGCGTGCCTTCTGCGGTGAGCTACACCGTCCGTCAACTGGAGGAGTGGCTGGCGGTGCCGCTTTTCGAACGACGCCATCGGGACGTTGAACTGACCCCCGCCGGGGCATGGTTTTTAAAGGAAGGGCGCTCTGTTATCAAAAAAATGCAGATCACCCGGCAGCAGTGCCAGCAGATAGCCAACGGCTGGCGGGGGCAACTGGCGATTGCGGTCGACAATATTGTTAAGCCGGAGCGCACCCGGCAGATGATTGTTGATTTTTATCGTCATTTTGATGATGTGGAATTGCTGGTCTTTCAGGAGGTATTTAACGGCGTCTGGGATGCGCTGTCGGACGGGCGCGTGGAGCTGGCTATCGGCGCGACGCAGGCCATTCCGGTTGGGGGACGCTACACCTTTCGCGATATGGGGATGCTGAGCTGGAGCTGCGTGGTCGCCCGCCATCATCCGCTGGCGTCAATGGCTGGCCCGCTCAGTGACGACACGTTGCGCAACTGGCCGTCGCTGGTCCGGGAGGATACCTCGCGTACGCTTCCGAAGCGCATCACCTGGCTGCTGGATAACCAAAAACGCGTGGTGGTGCCGGACTGGGAATCTTCAGCGACCTGCCTTTCCGCGGGACTGTGTGTGGGAATGGTGCCGACCCACTTTGCTAAGCCGTGGATCGACAGCGGGAAATGGGTGGCGCTACAGCTTGAGAATCCGTTTCCTGATGCGGCGTGCTGTCTGACGTGGCAGCAGAACGACACGTCGCCCGCGCTGGCCTGGTTACTGGACTATCTGGGCGACAGCGAAACACTGAATAAAGAGTGGTTACGGGAGCCGGAAGAGGCTCCCGCAGAAGGGGATTAACGGCGATAGTCGCGGAACGGGCCATCGGTGACAGAGCGACGCTCAATCAGACGCGGATGCACCTCAATGGACTGCGATTCTTCGCGTTTGTTGACGATACGGTCAAGCAGCATATTGAAGGCCGTTTCACCCAGAGAATCTTTCGGCTGGTGAATCGTCGTCAGCGCAGGCGTAAAGTAACGCGCGTTGCGCACGTTGTCGTAGCCGATGACCGAGATATCCTGCGGTACGCGCAGCCCCATCTCGTCAGCGGCGCACAACGCGCCCATCGCCATAATGTCGCCACCGCAGAATACGGCCGTCGGGCGGTGAGACTGGGAGATCATTTGCTGCATCGCGCGGTAGCCTGATTCCGGCTCGAAATCACCCTGAACGATCCAGTTTTCTGGTACGTTTATCAGCGCTTCTTCCATCGCTTTCATAAAGCCAGCCAGACGACCTGCGCCGGTGTTGCGTTCCATTGGGCCGGGGATCACGCCAATTTCACGGTGGCCGCGTTCAACCAGATAACGACCGGCCATATAGCCACCTGCAAAGGCGTTATCAATGACCGTATCGGTAAAGTCCGCTTTGGCTTCGCCCCAGTCCATCACCACCATCGGGATATGGCGATACTCTTCAAGCATAGAGAGCAGGGACTCAGGGTATTCGGAACACATGACCAGCAGGCCATCCACGCGTTTTTGCGCCATCATGGAGAGGTACGCGCGCTGCTTTTCCAGGTTGTTCCAGGCGTTGCCCAGAATCAGCGTATATCCTTTCTGGAAACAGTTCTTTTCAACGGCTTCGATAATTTCAGCAAAATAGGCGGCTTCGCTGCTGGTCGCCAGCAAACCAATCGATTTGGTGTGGTTAACCTTCAGGCTGCGGGCAACCGCGCTGGGAGAGTAGTGCAGTTCTTTAATGGCTGCCCATACCGCGTTGCGCGTCTCTTCCGCAACGAAGCGCGTTTTGTTAATTACGTGTGATACGGTTGTAGTGGAAACGTTTGCTCGCTTCGCCACATCTTTAATTGTTGCCATTACATCTCACTCCAGACCATATCCTGAACTCCTGAAAATACTGTAAGTAAACGTTTGCCTTTACACACCTTGATCGCAACGTCAGGGTTGCGGCACGCCGGGAAAACGACACGGAACATCAGGAAGGGGGCAATGGCCGGTACGCTAATCAAGTAAGCGTGGAATTTTGTCTGATCTTGACGAAAAGGGGAAGAGTTAAAAGCGCTTATCAATATAAATCATGGGAGATTTTTGCATTCAAGTGTGTAAAAATGCGCAATATCACTTTTTGTGTGGGAATAAAAAGGAGAAAACTTGATGAGCACCGATCTGAAATTTTCGTTAGTGACCACCATTATTGTGCTGGGCCTGATTGTCGCGGGCGGTCTGACTGCCGCACTGAACTGATTTACCTCTGAGGGAGAGCATTCTCCCTCTGTCTTTCCTCTCTCTTCTTCCTCATTTTTAACCAAATCGTAAAAGTCTTTTGCTATTTTGCTTACTTTATTAGTTTTGTGATTGATGTCATGCTTTTGACTCTTTTGCGTGCCCCGTGACGGCACGAAGCTGCGGAGTCGATGTATGAAAATAAATTATCCCTTACTGGCGCTGGCAATTGGCGCATTTGGTATTGGAACCACCGAGTTCTCTCCTATGGGCTTGTTGCCCGTTATCGCTCGCGGCGTGGATGTCTCGATTCCTGCGGCCGGAATGCTAATCAGCGCGTATGCCGTTGGTGTGATGGTCGGCGCGCCGTTGATGACGCTGCTGCTTTCCCATCGCGCACGTCGTAATGCGCTTATTTTTTTGATGGCGATTTTTACCCTCGGAAATGTGCTGTCGGCCATCTCGCCGGATTACACTACGTTGATGTTGTCGCGGATTCTGACCAGCCTGAATCACGGCGCTTTCTTCGGTCTGGGGTCGGTGGTGGCGGCCAGCGTCGTGCCCAAACATAAACAGGCCAGCGCGGTCGCCACCATGTTTATGGGGCTGACGATCGCCAATATTGGCGGTGTTCCTGCGGCGACCTGGCTGGGGGAAACCATTGGCTGGCGTATGTCCTTCATGGCGACGGCGGGGCTGGGCGTAATTTCAATGATTAGCCTCTTTTTCTCGTTGCCGAAAGGCGGTGCGGGAGAGCGCCCTGAGGTACGCAAAGAGCTGGCGGTGCTGTTGCGACCACAGGTGTTATCGGCATTACTGACCACCGTTCTGGGCGCAGGCGCGATGTTTACGCTCTATACCTATATCGCCCCGGTGCTGCACAGCATTATGCATGCAACGCCTGCTTTCGTTACCGGTATGCTGGTACTGATTGGCGTTGGCTTTTCTATCGGCAACTACCTGGGGGGAAAACTGGCGGATCGTTCGGTTAACGGCACCCTGAAAGGATTTTTGCTGCTGCTGATGGTGATTATGCTGGCGATCCCGTTCCTGGCGCGCAATGAAGTGGGCGCCGCTATCAGCATGGTGGTATGGGGGGCGGCGACGTTCGCGGTGGTTCCGCCTTTACAAATGCGCGTCATGCGGGTTGCCAGCGAAGCGCCAGGCCTCTCTTCATCGGTCAATATCGGTGCCTTTAATCTCGGTAATGCGCTTGGCGCAGCGGCGGGGGGCGCAGTGATTTCCGGTGGTTTGGGCTACAGCTTCGTACCGGTGATGGGGGCGATTGTGGCAGGGCTTGCGCTGTTGCTGGTCTTTGTCTCTGCGCGCAGACAGCCTGAAGACGTTTGCGTGGCGAGCTGAGCGCAGCATTAAAACGCAGAAGGGACTCCCTTCTGCGTTATTCTCTTTATGCCGCGAAGTTTTTCGCCACAAACTCCCAGTTTACCAGCGCCCAGAAGTGCTCCAGGTAGCCAGGACGGGCATTGCGGTAGTCGATATAGTAGGCATGTTCCCACACATCAACGGTCATCAATGGCGTGGCGTCGGTGGTCAGCGGCGTACCGGCATTCGACGTAGAGACGATAGCCAGTTTCCCATCCGTCCCTTTCACCAGCCAGGTCCAGCCGGAACCGAAGTTCTTAATTGCGGCGTCGGTGAACTGCGCTTTGAAATCGGCAACGCTGCCGAAGGACGCGACAATGGCGTCAGCCAGTTTACCCGTTGGTTCGCCGCCAGCATCAGGCGCCAGGCAGTTCCAGTAGAAGGTGTGGTTCCAGACCTGGGCCGCGTTATTGAAGACACCGCCTTCAGCGCTGCGAACGATCTCTTCCAGTGATTTCCCCTCAAACGGCGTGCCTTTGATCAGGTTGTTAAGGTTGGTCACATAGGTCTGATGATGTTTGCCATAATGATATTCCAGCGTCTCAGCAGAAATGTGCGGTGCAAGAGCATCTTTGGCATACGGTAATGCAGGTAATTCAAACGACATTGCTTCTCTCCTTATATTTATATTAGGTGCGCACAATAACCTTATTGTACGTAAGGATAGGGTAGCAAATTGAAAGGTGATACAAAAGAAGAACTTACCCTGTAGCCATACTACAGGGTAACGTTTTATCGAATGGTTTTCGGCGTCATGACCCGGCGTGCGCCCACGTAATGGCGCTGCCAGTAATCTTCGCTAAGAGAGGTAATCTGTATTTCCTGACCGCTGCGCGGAGACTGAATAAATTTGCCGTTGCCAACGTAAACGCCAACGTGATCGGCAGTACCGC
Organism: Citrobacter sp. CK191; assembly: GCF_030333435.1. NCBI lineage: Bacteria > Pseudomonadati > Pseudomonadota > Gammaproteobacteria > Enterobacterales > Enterobacteriaceae > Citrobacter > Citrobacter sp. CK191. The sequence goes on from NZ_JAOWFX010000033.1 coordinate 417,345, forward strand.
GACCCTGAGTACGGAAGAACACGAGATCGCCATTTTTCAGTTCGCCACGTTCAATCGGCGCGGCATCACGCAAATGATACATTTCATTTGCAGTACGCGGGATGCGGAATTTCACCAGATCCTTATACGCGTAATAAACCAGACCGCTGCAATCAAAACCGGTTCGTGGAGACGTTCCGCCCCAACGATACGGTTTGCCAATCTGATTCATTAATTTATTCATCGCCGTGTTGGTGGCTTTCTGCATTTTCGCTTTATGCGCATCGGCAATGGCAAGCGGGGCGCCTTTTACTTTGACACAATGCGGCTTACGACCCTTGCGCGGCGTACATTTTTCCGTCCAGGTTACGGCGGCGGTTTGTGTGGTGGCGGGTTTGCTACGACGGCTTGCGGTTTTGCTGGTTTTGGTGGTTTTCGCAGGGGAGGCAATACGTTTTTTCGAAGTGGAGGCCGTTTTACTTTGGGTTTTACTCACGGCTTTTTTTGCAGTCTTCGTTTTTTTCTTGCTGGTCGCGGTGTTCTTCTGCTTATCTGCCGTTTTCGTGACATGCGCGGCAGGCGTCGCCCTGGCTTGCCGGGAAGCATGCGCCATTGACGTAAAAGGGAGCGTGGTAAAAAGCAAAGCACAGAGCGTGATCGAGATCCGGTTTATCCGCGCCACTGAGCAATCCTCTGGTTAAGGGCAGGTCGAATTCATGCCTGCGTATGATTTACAAAACGCATCGATTCTAATCTATAAAATCCCCGGAAGTTAATAGCTTTTGTCATCTAAAATCGCGTTTCGTTATTGAGTGCAAAAAAAAGCAGCAACAAAAGCGGAAACGGGTCAACAGATAAACAATTCCATACTGTTTAAGTGGATAAGAGATATTTAGAATGCAACTTAAGGCTTCAGAAGATAAAATAGTAAAGCGTGATGAAAATGTTATTTTCCGTTGCCAGCCTGACCCGCTACAATGTCAGACTACTGCCGTAAAGAAGTTTAAGGAAGCAAGACAATGAGCACCACTATCGAAAAAATCCAGCGCCAGATCGCTGAAAACCCGATTCTCCTGTACATGAAAGGCTCTCCAAAACTGCCAAGCTGTGGTTTTTCCGCGCAGGCTGTTCAGGCGCTTTCTGCCTGTGGTGAACGTTTTGCCTATGTCGATATTCTGCAAAACCCGGACATCCGCGCCGAGCTGCCGAAATATGCTAACTGGCCGACCTTCCCGCAACTGTGGGTGGACGGTGAGCTGGTTGGCGGCTGCGATATCTTAATTGAAATGTACCAGCGCGGTGAGTTGCAGCAGTTGATCAAAGAGACTGCGGCAAAATACAAAACCGAAGAGCCTGACGCTGAGTAATTCAGCCGAAATAAAAAAGCGACCATCTGGTCGCTTTTTTTTTTGCTGAAAACGTGCTTGCCTGATGGCGCGTCGCTTATCTGGATGCGCGGGCACCGCCACCCGACACGATTATGCCTCTTCTGGTACTGGCAACGGCCAGCCGCCAAGACGCTTCCAGCGGTTAACGATTTCGCAAAACAGAACGGCCGTTCGTTCGGTGTCGTATAGCGCAGAGTGCGCCTGCGTTCCATCAAACGCCATTCCCGCCGCCAGACACGCTTTTGACAGCACGGTCTGTCCCAGCGCCAGGCCGCTCAGGGCCGCAGTGTCAAAGGTCACGAAGGGGTGGAAGGGGTTACGTTTCAGCGAAGCGCGCTCAGCGGCGGCCATCATAAAACTGTGATCGAACGTGGCGTTATGGGCGACCATGATCGCACGATTGCAACCGCTGTCTTTAATTCCCTTGCGCACCATTTTGAAAATAGCATGCAGCGCATCGTACTCGCTGACCGCGCCACGCAGCGGGTTAGAAGGATCGATTCCGTTAAAGGCAAGCGCTTCGGGCTGTAAGTTTGCGCCTTCGAACGGCTCAACATGGAAATGCAGCGTCGTGTCCGGCATCAGCCAGCCTTGTTCATCCATTTTCAGCGTGATGGCGGCAACCTCAAGCAGCGCATCGGTTTTGGCATTGAATCCCGCCGTTTCGACATCAATGACGACAGGATAAAAACCACGAAAACGGTCGCACAGACCGGAAAGTTGAGCGTTATCGGACATCTGGATCTCTTAATACGGAAAAATTGCAGCGCGCATTATGGCAAATTTTACGCTGAGATGCAGTAAAACAACGGGCACAGAGAGTCTGTGCCCGGCGGGAGATTAGTTGCCCAGACCGCGACCAGCGTCTTTGGCTTCAATCAGCTCAATTTTGTAGCCATCAGGATCTTCAACAAACGCGATGACGGTGGAGCCGCCTTTTACCGGACCCGCTTCACGCGTGACGTTACCGCCGTTCTGGCGAATGCGCTCGCAGGCTTCGGCAGCATTGTCGACGCTCAGGGCGATATGGCCATAGGCCGTGCCCAGCTCGTACTTATCAACGCCCCAGTTGTAAGTTAACTCGATCACCGCTTCTTCGCTTTCCGGGCCGTAACCCACGAATGCCAGTGAGTATTTGTATTCCGGGTTTTCGCTGGTGCGCAGCAGCTTCATGCCCAGTACGTTGGTGTAGAATTCGATGGAACGCTGCAAGTCGCCAACACGCAGCATGGTATGAAGTAAACGCATCTTTTTCCCCTCAAAAGTGCTGAATGGTCAATACATTCAAAATGTTGTTCTAGTATAGCGGCGTTTTTACGCCGCTACCAACGCAGGATTACAGGGTAGGATAGTCCGTGTAACCTTCCGCGCCGCCGCCGTAGAAGCTTTCTGCGCGTTGTGGGTTCAGTTCTGCTTTGCGTTGCAGACGAGCCACCAGGTCCGGGTTAGCAATATATGCCCGGCCAAACGCGACGGCGTCGATCAGGCCCTTATTGAGCAGGTCTTCCGCTTTTTCCGGCGTATAGGCGCCTGCGCCAATGATTGGGCCGTGGAAGCGGGCGCGAACTTTCTCACGGAAGGCGTCAGTATACGGTTCGCCGCCAGCCCAGTCAGGTTCGGACATGTGCAGATAGGCAATGCCGCGTTTACCCAGTTCCTCAATCAGATAGAGCGCATCGGCTTCTTCATTCGGGCCATTATCGACATTCTGGAATGTGCCGATAGGGGAAACACGGATACCAATTCGATCTGCCCCCCATTCCTGAATACCGGCATCGACGACTTCCAGCACCAGACGCGCGCGGTTCTCAACGCTGCCGCCGTACTGGTCAGTACGATGGTTTGACGTCGGGGAAAGGAACTGGTGCAGCAGATATCCGTGGGCGGAATGCAGTTCTACCAGGTCGAAACCGGCTTCACGCGCATTGGCGATAGCCTGACGGAAATCGTTGACGATGACTGGGATCTCGTCGGTTTCCAGCGCGCGCGGCATTGAGGTGTCGACACGAATGGCCTGACCGTTTTCATCGCGCAGCGAGGTACGGGTGCCAGCGCCGATCGCAGACGCGGAGACAGGGGGCTGGCCGCCGGGTTGCAGGCTGGAATGAGAAATTCGACCGGTATGCCAGAGTTGAACAGCAATGTGCCCCTGTTCGGCATGAACGCCAGCGGTAATTTTTTTCCATGCCTCGATCTGTTCCGCGCTGTGCAGACCCGGCGCGCCCGCATAGCCTTTCGCCTGTGCGGAGATCTGCGTCGCTTCGCTGATGATTAGCCCGGCGCTGGCACGTTGACGATAATACTCGGCCATTAACGGGGTGGGAATGTCGCCCGGTTCAATGCTGCGCAAACGCGTCAGAGGGGCCATGAACACACGGTTTGCTGCCGTAATTGCGCCCACTTTCAGCGGGGTAAACAGTTTCTCAGATGACATAATGGCTCCTGGTATAAGTAGACCGGTCGTCTAGTGATAAGGAAAATAAAAACGCCCGTTAAGCCGCAGGCGTTGCGATAATCGTTTTTACATGTGCCAGCGCGCTTTCAAGCGGGGCGGCACTGCGAGAAATTTTGGCGTGCAGATTCGCGCCTAACCACAGCGCATACAGGATCTGCGCCTGTTGCAGCGGCTCGCCAGCAAAAGAGAGACAGCGGGCTTCGCGTCCTTTTTCCAGCGCTTGCGCTAACAGCGTAATAATATGCCGCGCGCCTTTGTCCATCGCAGTGCGCATATCTTCTGAGAGATCGCACACTTCGGCGGACAGCTTTACGGTCAAACAGCCGCTGATAGTGCCTTGCTGGCAAAACTGATTCAGGGTTTCCTGATAGTAAGCCAGAATGCGGTCACGGTAGTTGCCCGCACCGGCGTCAAAATGCGTTGCCAGCCGCTGATGATATCCGGCGTAATGCCGTTCCAGCATGGCGACGCCAAACGCTTCTTTGGAACGAAAATAGTGATAAAACGACCCCTTCGGCACTTCGGCGGTTTTGAGCAGCTCGCTCAATCCCATTCCGGTGAAGCCACGCTGCATACAAAGCTGCTCGCCGGTAGCCAGAAGATGTTCGCGGGTATCATGTTCAGTCTGTTTGTTCATGCCGCTGAGTGTAATAGACCAATCGGTCTAATGCAAGTCAGGTTGCCAGAAAGCCAGTTAGCGTCTTCAATAAGCATAAGTGCTTTCGTTGAGGAGAGAGTGTGGCCGAGCAGTTAGAGTTTTTTCCCGTCCCAAGCCCGTGCCGGGGGATCTGTCAGTCGGATGAGCGCGGATTTTGTCGCGGCTGTCTGCGCAGTCGGGATGAGCGTTTCAACTGGCAAAAAATGAGCGACGCCGAGAAGCAGAACGTGTTGCGGCTTTGTCGCCAGCGTCTTATGCGCAAATTACGCGCAAACAAACCGAACCCGCAGGAAGAACCTCAACAACCCTCACTCTTTTGAAACCGTAATTGCGTATACTCGCTAAACATCTATATATGAGGAAGCGGTTATGGTTCAGCGTATCACTATTGCCCCGCAAGGCCCGGAATTTTCGCGCTTCGTGATGGGTTACTGGCGTCTGATGGACTGGAATATGTCTGCGCGTCAGCTGGTCAGCTTTATTGAAGAGCATCTTGATCTGGGCGTCACGACCGTTGACCATGCGGATATCTACGGCGGTTATCAATGTGAGGCCGCGTTTGGCGAAGCGTTGAAACTGGCGCCGCACCTGCGTGAGCGGATGCAGATCGTAACGAAGTGTGGTATCGCCACGACCGCCCGGGCTGAAAATGTACTCGGCCATTACATCACTGACCGCGACCACATTGTTGCCAGCGCTGAACAGTCCCTGAAAAATCTGGCGACCGACCGTCTTGATCTGCTGCTCATCCATCGTCCCGACCCGCTAATGGATGCGGACGACGTCGCGGAAGCATTCCAGCATCTCCACCAGAGCGGAAAAGTGCGCCACTTTGGCGTCTCTAACTTTACCCCGGCCCAGTTTACGCTGCTGCAATCGCGTCTGCCGTTTACCCTTGCCACGAACCAGGTTGAGATTTCACCGGTTCATCAGCCGCTGCTACTGGACGGCACGCTGGATCAGCTACAGCAACTGCGTATTCGACCGATGGCGTGGTCCTGTCTTGGCGGCGGTCGTCTGTTTAATGATGATGAATTCGCGCCGCTGCGCAACGAACTTGCCGCGATCGCGGAAGAGCTGAACGCGACCACGATAGAGCAGGTGGTATATGCGTGGATTTTACGTCTGCCGTCTCAGCCGTTGCCGATTATCGGCTCCGGTAAAATTGAGCGCGTACGCGCAGCGATTGAGGCGGAGTCTCTGACGATGTCGCGTCAGCAATGGTTCCGTATCCGCAAAGCGGCGTTAGGTTACGACGTACCATAATGCTGCATTTTCGGCTTTCCGTTCAAAATTGTGTCACTGGTTTACACTTAACCGGGTAAACACATTTGACGGAGGTCTTATGAAGCGTTTGAGTCTGGCAATGTTAACCCTGCTGGCCTGTGCGGGCGCACAGGCCGCCAGTGAAGAAGTGACGATGAATCTGGTGACTTCGCAAGGCGTCGGGCAGTCGATTGGCAGCGTAACCATTGCCGAAACGGATAAAGGGCTGGAGTTTACTCCCGACCTGAAAGCGCTGCCGCCGGGTGAACATGGTTTTCATATCCATGCTAACGGCAGTTGCCAGCCTGCGATTAAAGAGGGTAAAGCCTCGGCGGCAGAGGCGGCGGGCGGGCATTTCGACCCGCACAATACCGGGAAGCACGAGGGGCCGGAAGGCGCCGGGCATATGGGCGATCTTCCCGTGCTGGTGGTCAATAATGACGGGATAGCCACCACGCCTGTTACTGCGCCGCGCCTGAAATCTCTTGATGAAATCAAAGATAAAGCGCTGATGATCCACGTCGGCGGCGATAACATGTCCGATCAGCCGAAACCGCTTGGCGGTGGTGGCGAGCGTTACGCCTGCGGCGTCATCAAATAGTCAGGACGTCAGTGAACCCTGCGGCGGCGCTTGCTCAAGCTGTGACAGCGAGCAGTGTAATCGCCAGATGAGCGCCGCCAGTTCCTGAGCCGCAGGTTGATGATGATGCGACAGCGTGTTGCAAATACGCTGTAGCTCCTGGAGCGTGGCCGCCAGCGGTCGTTGCTGTACGCCGCGCTCGCTCATCACGTCGCGCAACAAGGCAATACAGATATCCCGGACGCGCGAAAGCGGGTCGGAGCGGGTTTCCCAGGCACGCAGTTGCCACACCACATGTGAACAATTCAGCAGTACCACTCCCCAGCGTAACAGCCAGCGTCGCGCCAGTGCATCCTGGCTATTGCTGAGTTGACTGACGTGATGATAGGTCAGCGATTCAAACTCATTCTCGCTGTGCGATGGATGACGACTGAGCTGATCGACAAAATCTCTGCGCAATGCGCGGATATGGCGACGGCTTTTGCGGGCATCCGAACCCGGACGCAGGATCGCAAAGGCCAGCCACGACAGCGCGACCCCGGCAATCTTAGCCGTATTGTCATTAAGAAAATCAGCAAAGTTATACACGGGGGGATTGGTGACGGCGATAAACGATCCCATAAAAACGATCAACTGCCCCCAAAGTCCGGCGAGTTTCGGCATTTGCAGCTTCAGCAGTTGCATCGTGGCCAGCAAAGGAAATAGAAACAGCAAAAACTGCCAGAGATCGGTTATCTGCACCATCAAACCGAATTTGACGACGAAGCTGAACAACGAGAGCAGAATCAGCGTGCGCATCAATAAAGAGAGTGATTTAAACGGCGTGGCGACGGCGGAATAGAGCACGCAACTGATGGCCGCCAGCGTTAATGCCCCTGAACCGGATTCCCATTGTGAACCGATACTCCACGCGCCAATCACCATGAGGGTGGTAAATGTGCGCAATCCGCTCCATATCGCTTCGGCGTTGTCCGTATGGCGGGCCAGACCGGGGCTGCGCGTTACTTTGATCTCATCGACTGCGGCGCCGTTTTCCAGCAACCGTAGCTGATGGCTGTTGTGTAAGTAGAGCTGGCAGAAATAGCGCAATCGCTGCCAGAAGGCGACGTGGCGGTAATCCTGTCGGTTTTTCGGATGTAGCGGGGCAATAATGCGCGCGACGGTATAACTGTCGGTATGCGGATTAGCCAGCGCGGCCAGCAGTTGTTCAATCACATCGCGGGTCTGCTCCGGCGGGTTGGGCCAGTTCAACAACATCCTGCGGAGGCTGGAAATGACGCTGGTCAGGCGAAGCTGCTGATGTAGCAGAGCGTTAAGCAGCGCGTTCTGGCGACGAAAACGGTAGTGACTCCAGAATGCCTGAATGCGCAGCAGGTTCATCGTCAAAATTTGGCCGATAACCCCTTCATGGGCGGAACGTATTGCATCGGTGGTTTCCGGCTGCCAGAGCAGGCTGGCGTGCTCCAGCAGCCGTGCGTGCATATTTTTCAGCGCGGTCAACAGCGCCGTGCCGTCAGAGGTGCTGGGCAGGATCATCATCATCATGCCGCCGCAAAGAATACCGACGATCACCTCGCAGACCCTGGCCTGGGCGATATCCCACAACTGTGTGACCTCGATGATGTTGACCATGGGAAAGGCGATGATGGCGGCCGTGTAACCCGCCAGCTGGAAGGCGTAGGCGACGTTATTGGTGAAATGGGCGCAGGCCCAGGTGCAAAAGCCAATCCAGGCCGCCATGCTTAATAAAAAGAGCCAGGGTTCGTTTAGCGTGTGACCTGCGATGATGAGCGCGGCGGTGGCGCCAAGTAAACTCCCGGCAATACGCCCCAGACTTTTACTGATCACGCCGCCTACCGTCGGAAAACTTACCACGGCGGCAGAGGTCATCGCCCAGTATGGCTCATCCAGGTTGATGTAGTAGGCGAACGTCAGCGCCAGGCACATGGCGAGGGTATTGCGCAATGCATAGCGCCATTGCCCAGAGGTTGCTTTGAACCAGGGCGTATCGCGCCAGGTCAGGTGAGGGAGCTTCATTAGCGCTGACCGATAGCCACGCTGCATGTTGTGCCCGAAACCAGCGTGACATCATGGGGTAACGCATCAAATTCGATACGCACCGGTACGCGCTGCGCCAGACGAACCCAGGGAACGTTAGGTTTAATGTCAGGGACCAGGCCGGAATCGCTCTCCACGCTTTGATCATAAATCGCCCGGCCAATACTGGCGACGTGACCCTGTAACTTTACGTTGCCGCTGTAGAGGGTGATCTGCGCCGGAGCGCCTTCGCGAATATGGCGCAGTTTCGTCTCTTCGAAATATCCCATGACGTAGAACGAGTGGCTGTCGACCAGCGCAAACAGCGGTTGGCCGGTGGAGGCGTAATCCCCCGTGCGCGTTGAGAGGTTTGTCACCCAGCCCGCGACCGGCGCGCGAACGTCGGTCTGGGCTAATTGCCATTGCGCCTGTTTTAATGACGCTTCCGCCGCTTCGACGCTGGCCTGCATCGCTTTAACGTTCAGGTTTGCGGTGTCCATATCTTCGGCAGAGATGTAATTTTGTGATAAATGGCGACGCCGGTTGGCTTCATTATTGGCTTTCGCTAAATCGGAGCGGGCTTTAGCCAGTTCTGCCTGCGCATTAAGCTCAGCGATGTGAAAAGGGGTCTTATCAATAGAAAAGAGCAGATCGCCTGCATTCACGAACTGGTTATCTTTTATATTGAGTTTGGTGATGCTGCCGGAGACCTGAGGCGTAATGCTCACCTGTTCCGCCCGTACTTTACCGTCGCGCGTCCACGGAGACTGCATGTAGTAATTCCATAGCCACCAACCGGCCAGAACCGCGATGGCCGCAACCACAATCGTTGAAAAGTATTTCATTGTTTTAAGCGACATAATCACCACGCAATCAGCAAAATAAGGCTCAGGCACACGCAAAGTGCAAATATCGACAGATCCATCAGCAGGGGATGCCAGATTTCACCCGAGTAAATCCAGTCGCGTAGCAGGCGATGCGCCAGCAGCCAGATAACAAATCCAAGCGCGAATGCTTTGAAAAGCGGAGGGAAATAGACAGATGCGCCGATCACCAGATCTTGTAGGGGCAATCCTGTTGCAGTGGGTATAAACGTCACAAGCAAGAATCCTTTGCGTTAAACAGCGTTGCTATAGGTTTAGTAAAAACCGAGGTACAGCACGTCTTTTCCGCATAATGTCTGAAAAAATGTCTACCTGTAAGCAAATTTAGCAATACATTTGTTTTGAGCATATAAATGCTGCACACTATTCTAAAATCAGTATAATATCTTAGCAAGCTAATTATAAGGAGATGAAATTGGAATCGCCACTAGGTTCTGATCTGGCACGGTTGGTGCGCATTTGGCGTGCTCTGATTGACCATCGCCTGAAACCTCTGGAGTTGACGCAGACACACTGGGTAACGCTGCATAATATTCACCAACTTCCGCCAGATCAGTCGCAAATACAGTTAGCCAAAGCGATTGGCATTGAACAACCGTCTCTGGTGCGTACGCTGGATCAGCTTGAAGACAAAGGGCTTATCTCACGACAAACCTGCGCCAGCGATCGTCGCGCCAAGCGAATTAAGCTGACGGAGAAGGCGGAACCGCTCATCACAGAGATGGAAGCCGTGATCAATAAAACGCGTGGAGAGATTCTGGAAGGGATTTCGCCGCAGGAACTTGAGCTGTTAATTAAGCTGATTGCGAAACTTGAGCACAATATTATTGAGTTGCAGTCTCAGAACTAAGAGCAGAAGAAAGGCGTGTGGCCAGAGGCTGACCACACGTCTGTTGGATTAGCGCGGAGAAACAGTAACCTGGCTGCCGTTGCTGGCCAGAACAACACGCTGACCTGCGGAGAAACGGGTATCGCCCTGTTTCTGTACCACCATGATGGTGTTGCCGTCATCCTTACGGATTTCCAGTTCCACACCCTGAGTTTTGTTCATCGCGCCCTGGACGCCTTGTCCCGCTACGCCGCCAGCGACTGCGCCAGCGGCCGTCGCCAGTGAACGACCCGTCCCGCCACCGATGGTATTACCGAGGAAACCACCGAGCACTGCACCACCGATAGCGCCGATCACGTTGGAATCATCACCGCCCTGGATTTGCACCGGACGGACGTTAACGACAGTGCCGTATGTGACATTCTGCACTTGTTTCGCCTCGGACGCGGTATAGACATCACCGGACAGGCTATCGTTATTCACACAACCCGCTAAAGATAAGCCCATCAGTGAAACGATCAGCACACGTTTAATCATCTATAAATCTCCTGTTCACCATGAAACGCCACAAAGCATCCCTCATGGTTAAATTATATGGCATATACGACCGTAAAGGCACATGTTCTGCTGGAACAATGTGAAAATCATAATCAGATTTGGGTTAACCAAGTATAAACGAATCATCCATGAGATTTATCAGAACAGAGTGTCAGCGTCTGCATCGAAGGGTAAAAATGCTTAATGAAGCATGGTATTAGCGGAAACTTTGTGGTTGAGTGGTAGCGCTAAAATCATGCTTAACACGCTAAAAGGAAGATGTATGAAATCGGGCCGTTTTATCGGCGTTATGTCTGGAACCAGCCTTGATGGCGTCGATGTTGTGCTGGCGGCAATTGATGAAACGATGGTCGCACAGCAGGCGAGCCTGACCTGGCCCATCCCCGTTCATCTTAAACAAGCCATTCTGGATATTTGCCAGGGGCAACAACTCACGCTTTCCCAGTTTGGCCAGTTGGATACGCAACTCGGGCAGCTTTTTGCCGACGCGGTGAACGCGCTGCTGGCGCAGGAAAAACTGCGGCCGCGGGATATTGTCGCCATCGGCTGTCATGGTCAGACGGTCTGGCATGAACCTACCGGCGCCGCGCCGCATACCTTACAAATCGGTGATAACAACCAAATTGTCGCGCGAACCGGGATAACGGTTGTCGGTGATTTTCGTCGTCGCGATATTGCGTTGGGCGGGCAAGGCGCGCCGCTGGTTCCCGCGTTCCACCAGGCGTTGCTGGCGCACCCGACAGAGCGTCGAATGGTGCTGAACATTGGCGGTATCGCCAACCTGTCTTTGCTCATACCGGGTCAACCGGTAAGAGGGTACGATACCGGGCCAGGCAATATGCTCATGGATGCCTGGATCTGGCGGCAGTGCGGTAAACCTTATGATAAAGACGCGCAATGGGCCAGTGAAGGGAAAGTGATAATTCCGCTGCTGCAAAATATGTTGAGCGATCCCTATTTTTCAGCGCCCGCGCCGAAAAGCACCGGGCGTGAGTATTTCAACTATGGCTGGATAGAACGCCACCTTTCGGCCTTTCCTGGCCTCGCTCCCCGCGATATTCAGGCAACGCTGGCTGAGCTGACCGCAGTGACAATTTCTGAACAGGTTCTGTTAAGCGGCGGCTGCGAGCGGCTGATGGTGTGCGGCGGCGGGAGTCGTAACCCTTTGCTGATGGCGCGTCTGGCCGGGTTGCTGCCGGGTACGGAAGTTACCAGCACGGATGAAGCCGGGATCAGTGGCGATGATATGGAAGCGCTGGCGTTTGCCTGGCTGGCGTGGCGCACGCTCGCCGGGTTGCCGGGGAACCTCCCTTCGGTGACGGGGGCCACAGAATCCAGCATTCTGGGGGCCATTTTCCCGGCGAACCCACGAACTCAGAGTTAACTGAATTTTTCCGGGCCTGTCTGCCGTTAAACTGAAAGGGTTAGGAAGGGCGTATTTGCCCTTCGGACCAGGAAAGTCTTCGGGATATGTCTATGAAAAAACTGCTCATTGTATGTCTGCCTGTGCTCCTGAGCGGTTGTAGCGTCTACAACCAATTGCTTGAGCGTATGCAAACGGACACGCTGGAATATCAGTGTGATGAAAAACCGCTTACCGTAAAAATGAACAATACCCGGCAAGAGGTGAATTTTGTTTACGACAATAAACTGCTGAACCTCAAACAGGGCATGTCTGCGTCGGGAGCACGTTACACGGACGGCATCTACGTCTTTTGGTCAAAAGGCGATGGCGCAACGGTCTATAAACGCGACAGAATTGTGCTGAATAACTGCCAGTTACAAAACCCGAAGCGTTGAGATTTTCACCTGGGCGGCGCACAATAGCGCCACCCACTGACAATCCGTAGCGAACACCATGTCTGATAACGACGAATTGCAGCAAATCGCGCATCTGCGCCGTGAATACACCAGAGGCGGCCTGCGTCGCAACGATCTTCCCGCTGAACCGTTAACCCTTTTCGAACGCTGGCTGGGTCAGGCATGTGATGCCAGACTGGCGGACCCGACCGCGATGGTGGTCGCCACCGTCGATGAAAACGGCCAGCCTTATCAACGCATTGTGCTGCTTAAACATTACGATGAAAAAGGGATGGTGTTTTACACCAACCTGGGCAGCCGTAAGGCGCATCACCTCGAAAATAATCCGCGCATCAGTCTGTTGTTCCCGTGGCATATGCTGGAACGGCAGGTGATGGTGACTGGCAAAGCGGAACGCCTTTCCACGCTTGAAGTGGTGAAATACTTCCACAGCCGCCCGCGCGACAGCCAGATTGGCGCCTGGGTGTCTAAACAATCCAGCCGAATCTCTGCGCGCGGCATTCTGGAAAGCAAGTTCCTTGAGCTGAAGCAGAAGTTCCAGCAAGGGGAAGTCCCGTTGCCCAGCTTCTGGGGCGGATTCCGCGTCAATATTGAACAGATGGAGTTCTGGCAGGGCGGCGAGCACCGTTTACACGACCGCTTTTTATACCAGCGCGAAAACAACGCGTGGAAAATTGACCGGCTTGCTCCTTAAACCCCGAAATTTGTTGTGTTAAGCGCTAGCGCTGCGTGCGCCAGCGCTTTATTCTATATACCTTTCGCGTCTGGCGAAAAGTCGTGTACCGGCAAAGGTGCAGTCGTTTTATACATGGAGATTTTGATGGCAAGCAGTAACTTGATTAAACAATTGCAAGAGCGGGGGCTGGTGGCCCAGGTAACGGACGAGGAAGCGTTAGCAGAGCGACTGGCGCAAGGCCCGATCGCGCTCTATTGCGGCTTCGACCCTACCGCTGACAGCTTGCATTTGGGGCATCTTGTTCCATTGTTATGCCTGAAACGCTTCCAGCAGGCAGGTCACAAGCCTGTTGCGCTGGTAGGCGGCGCGACCGGTCTGATTGGCGACCCGAGCTTTAAAGCCGCTGAGCGTAAACTGAACACCGAAGATACTGTGCAGGAGTGGGTGGATAAAATCCGCAAGCAGGTTGCACCGTTCCTCGATTTTGACTGTGGTGACAATTCCGCCATTGCCGCGAATAACTACGACTGGTTTGGCGGCATGAATGTGCTGACCTTCCTGCGCGACATCGGCAAGCACTTCTCCGTCAATCAGATGATCAACAAAGAAGCGGTGAAGCAACGTCTGAACCGTGACGATCAGGGCATCTCCTTTACCGAGTTCTCCTATAACCTGTTGCAGGGTTATGACTTTGCCTGCCTGAATAAATTGCACGGCGTTACGCTGCAAATCGGCGGCTCTGACCAGTGGGGCAACATCACCTCCGGTATCGATCTGACCCGTCGTCTGCATCAGAACCAGGTGTTCGGCCTGACCGTACCGCTGATCACCAAAGCAGATGGCACCAAGTTTGGTAAAACCGAAGGCGGCGCGGTATGGCTGGACCCGAAAAAGACCAGTCCGTACAAGTTCTACCAGTTCTGGATCAACACCGCAGATGCTGACGTGTACCGCTTCCTGAAATTCTTCACCTTCATGGACATTGCCGAGATCAATGCGCTGGAAGAAGAAGATAAGCACAGCGGTAAAGCGCCGCGTGCCCAGTATGTGCTGGCAGAGCAGGTCACGCGCCTGGTGCATGGCGAAGAAGGTCTGGTTGCGGCGAAACGTATCACTGAAAGCCTGTTCAACGGTAATCTGAGCGATCTCAGCGAAGCCGATTTCGAACAACTGGCTCAGGATGGCGTGCCGATGATCGAGATGGAAAAAGGCGCCGATCTGATGCAGGCGCTGGTGGATTCCGAACTGCAACCGTCTCGTGGTCAGGCACGTAAAACCATCGCCTCTAATGCGGTGACCATCAACGGTGAAAAACAGTCAGACCCGGAATATTTCTTCCAGGACAGCGACATTTTATTCGGGCGCTACACGCTGTTGCGCCGCGGTAAAAAGAATTACTGTCTGATTTGCTGGAAATAATAAAAAAGTCAGCAGGGGCGTGGGAAACCACGCCCCTTTATTATTTTAGGGTTATGGTAAACATGAAGAATATCCTCGCCATCCAGTCGCATGTTGTGTTCGGCCATGCGGGCAACAGTGCTGCTGAATTTCCGATGCGCCGTCTTGGCGCGAATGTCTGGCCGCTGAATACCGTTCAGTTTTCTAACCACACGCAGTATGGCAAATGGACAGGATGTGTTATGCCGCCCGAACATTTGACTGAAATTGTTCAGGGTATTGCGGATATCGATAAACTTCAGACGTGCGATGCGGTTCTTAGCGGCTATCTGGGTTCCGCAGAGCAGGGTGAGCATATTCTGGGGATTGTCCGTAAAGTAAAAGCGGCGAATCCACAGGCGAAATATTTCTGCGATCCGGTCATGGGGCATCCTGAAAAAGGGTGCATCGTGGCGCCTGGCGTCGCTGAGTTCCACGTTCGCCATGCGCTCCCGGCCAGCGACATTATCGCGCCCAATCTGGTGGAGCTGGAAATTCTCTGTGAACATGCGGTCAATAATGTTAATGAAGCTGTACTGGCTGCCAGGGAGCTGATTGTGGAAGGGCCGCAAGTCGTGCTGGTTAAACATCTCGCCCGGGCAGGATACAGCCCCGACCGCTTTGAGATGTTGCTGGTGACGGCGGATGAAGCCTGGCATATTAGCCGTCCGCTTGTTGATTTCGGGATGCGTCAGCCAGTGGGTGTCGGGGATGTGACCAGCGGTTTGTTGCTGGTAAAACTGTTGCAGGGCGCAACGTTGCAGCAAGCGCTTGAACACGTTACTGCGGCGGTATATGAAATTATGATCGCCACGAAAAATATGCAGGAATACGAGTTGCAGGTGGTGGCCGCGCAGAATCGCATTGCTAAACCTGAACACTATTTCAGCGCGACGCAGCTGTGAGTTTTACCGAAGCGCCCGGAGGCGCTAACGCTTACCGGGCCTACGGGTTGTTCTGTAGGCCGGATAAGGCGCAGCCGCCATCCGGCGCAACAACCATTAGTTCAAACCTTCCGCCTTCAGCGCTGCCGCCACGCAGGGGCGTTCAGCGACCCGCGCCATATAAACGTCGATATGGCTTAATCCTTCCATATTCAGCTTCACCGCTTTCGCCCAGCGCAACACGGTAAAAAGGTAGGCATCTGCGATCGTGAAACGCTGGCCGCAAAGACACAGGCCTTCCTGGAGCGCATCATTCACGTAGCGCAATTTTTTCTCCAGCTGCGCACGGACAATCGGTTTATATTCCTCTGGCGTATCCGGGCGGAAGAGTGGCGTAAAACCTTTGTGCAGCTCCGTGGCAATATAGTTGAGCCATTCCAGCGTTTTGTAGCGGGAGATGGTGCCTGTCGGTGCCAACAGCTGACGATCGGGCACGCTATCTGCCAGATATTGCATAATCGCAACGCCTTCGGTCAGTAAGGTGCCATCGTCCAGCAGCAGAGCCGGAACCTGTCCTTTTGGGTTTACCGCGAAATAATCATCGCCGTTTTCCAGACGCTTTTTCGCCAGATCAACGCCATCCAGCGTGAAATCAATACCGCTTTCCCGCAGGGTGATGTGAGAAGCAAGAGAACAGGCGCCCGGTTTGTAGAACAGTTTCATCGGTAACTCCTTTTTGCTGAGGTTTAACGTATGGTAGTGCGGCATCAGGCAAAAAAAAAGCCGCTAACGCACGTTAGCGGCCTGAATATCAGTTTCCCTGAAAATTACGCGGTAGCGGTTTTGGCGGCCTTCGCGTTTTCTTCATCATCCTGAGTCATACGATTCAGTTTCGGCGCGGTGATAAGCATCAGCGCGGCGATAACCGCAGTGGCGACACCGATTTGCAGGAATACGCGACCGTAAACTTCCAGAGACATCAGCGGGTCAGTAACGTTTTCCGGCACCGCCATCATGCCAGCCACGTAGCCACCAATCAGGTTGGCGCCCGCCGTAGTCAGGAACCAGCTACCCATGATGAAGCCCATCAGACGCTGTGGAACCAGTTGGGCAACCATTGCCAGACCCAGGCCGGAGATCATCAGTTCACCGATACTTTGCAGACCGTAGCTGAGGATGAGCCAGTTAACAGACACAATGCCTGCATCTGTAGCGAATTTCGCGCCCAGCGGCAGAACGAGGAACGCGCCAGAGCACAGAACCATACCGATAGCGAATTTGGTCGGCATCGGCAGCGTATCACCCATCTTGTTATAGATGGCCGCCAGAATCGGGCTACCAATGATGATCCAGAACGGGTTCAGCGCCTGATACTGCTCCGGTTCAACCGCGATACCGAGGATAGTGTGTTCAACGTTACGGATTGCGAAGAAGTTCAGTGACGTCGGCATCTGGCTGTACAGCACAAAGAAGATAATCGCTTCCAGCATCAGGATGAATGCGACGATCATTTTACGACGTGCCGCGCCCTGCATCGCGAACGCTTCTTTACCAAAGATAATCACGATACCCAGAGCGATCACGCCCAGAACCATACGTGCAATGCCCTGGTTGTGCAGCAGCCAGGTCGCGATAGCGATCAGCACGATAACGCCTGCGATAGTCGCCAGCAATTTACCGAAATGTACCGCTTCGAAGTCTGGTTTTGAGCCGTAATCTTTAACCCAGCTGCGGCAGAACAGGAAGTTAACCACCGTGATGAGCATACCGACGAAGCTCAGGGCAAACGCCACGCTCCAGCCGAATTTTGCGGCAAGCCACGGCGTCGCCAGCATAGAGAAGAAGGAACCGATGTTGATGGACATGTAGTACATGGTGAATGCACCGTCCAGACGCGGGTCATCTTTGGCATAGCAGGTCGACAGCAGAGAAGACGGGTTCGCTTTGAACAGACCGTTACCTACGGCGATGGTCGCCATACCCATATAGACGATCGCAACATCATGACCGGACCAGGCGACCAGGCCATAACCAATCGCCAGTACGATAGCACCCAGCAGAATGACGCGTTTGGTGCCCAGAACTTTATCCCCTAACCAGCCGCCAATGGCGACCAGACCATACACCAGGGCGCTAAAGGAAGAGAAAAGGGTGATGGAATCCGCTTCTGACATACCCAGTTGTTTAACCAGGTAGACGGCCATAATTCCTTGCAGGCCGTAATAACCAAAACGCTCCCATAACTCAATAGAGAAAATGAGATAGAACGATTTCGGTTGTTTGAAAGCGTTCAAACTGACGCTTTCAGTTGGTTTATTGTTTGCAGTAGACACTTTTACCTCTTTTTTTACATCCCATATTAACGGGGGTGTTCTGGCGCGTGATGAGTCAAGTTCATCCGTCCGATTGTTATAGTGGGAGGGGAAACGGCAAGTAATGTTCACTATCTTTCCCTTCCATACAAGGGGTTTGTAATATTCTGTTACATATATCTTGCGTGGTGGAATCATCGGGACTGAGAAATGTTATGTAGCGTTAAATTTCTTCATTTGTAAAATGGCAGTTTTTTACACTACAGGGAGGGGCGAAAAAGCGGATGGTGGCGATATGTTCTGCTATTTGAGGTTTAAAGTAGTGATATAGGCCATTATCTGAAAAATAGCCAGTGTAATGTTTTGTATTGAAAAGGCATCATCAGGTCATCTGGTTGTAATTTTAACCGTATTTGATAAAAAATTTTACACGAAGTTATCAACGTGATCTGGATCACGTATAGATAGAAATTTCAGTTTCTAAAAAAACGATTAACCTGGTGAAGTGTTAAATCAAAAGAACATTGCATTAAGAAAGCGAAGCGGGCCGGTATCATAGTCGGGTAAACAGGTGAGCCGAAGTGGATAACAAATTGTTATGCGTCGGGGCGTACGGCGTCGCCCCTGGCGCATCAGATATCGACTTTCTCTTTGTATTCGCAAAGATCTTCAATAATGCAGGAGCCGCAGCGTGGTTTACGGGCAATGCAGGTGTAGCGGCCATGCAGAATTAACCAGTGGTGGCAATCGACTTTAAATTCCGCTGGAACGACCTTGAGCAGTTTTTCTTCCACCTGCTCGACGTTTTTACCGGGGGCGAACTGTGTCCGGTTACAGACGCGGAAAATATGCGTATCGACAGCGATAGTTGGCCAGCCAAATGCGGTATTGAGCACCACGTTGGCTGTTTTACGCCCGACGCCGGGCAGCGCTTCCAGAGCCGCCCGATCCTCTGGAACCTCGCCATTGTGCAGTTCAAGCAACATCCGGCAGGTCTTAATCACATTCTCCGCTTTGCTGTTGAACAGGCCGATAGTCTTGATATACGACTTTACGCCCTCGACGCCAAGCTCCAGCATGGCCGCCGGGGTATTGGCGATGGGATAAAGCTTTGCGGTTGCTTTATTCACGCTGACGTCCGTGGCCTGTGCTGACAGCAATACGGCGATGAGTAGCTCAAACGGCGAGGTGAAATTTAACTCCGTTGTGGGGTGCGGATTGTTGTCACGCAGGCGCGTTAATATTTCCAGTCGTTTTGTTTTGTTCATTACACATTCCCTGTTTCACCTGACGGAAGCTCAGCGGCAACGGCTTCGGCGCGGCGTTTTTTCATTTTCTCGTCAATAAGGTACTTCACGGCCAGCATCAGCCCCAGGCCAATAAAAGCGCCGGGCGGCAGCATCGCCAGCAGGAAAGGCGAGTCGGTATGAAAAATCTCCACGCGCAGCACTTTCGCCCAGTCGCCCAGCAGACCGTCAGCGCCATCAAACAACGTGCCATTGCCGATGATTTCACGCATGGAGCCGAGGACAAACATGGCGCCGGTCGCCCCCATGCCAATGGAAAAACCGTCCAGCGCGGACAGCGCCGGGCCTTTTTTCGCGGCAAAAGCCTCTGCGCGCCCCACAACGATGCAGTTGGTCACAATCAGCGGAATGAAGATCCCCAGCGACTGATACAAACCGAAGGCATAAGCGTTGATCAGCATCTGTACTGCACTGACCACGGACGCGATGATCATTACGTAGATTGGGATGCGGATTTCCGCTGGCGTCCAGCGGCGCAGGGCGGAAATTGTCAGGTTGGTCAGCGTCAACACCAGCGTGGTGGCGAGGCCGAGGCCTAATGCGTTCGTGGCGGTGGAGGTCACTGCCAGTAGCGGGCACATACCAAGCAGCTGTACAAGCGCTGAGTTGTTTTTCCACAAGCCCTGAACGATAACGTCTTTAATTTCGCTCATGGTTTATTCTCCACAGGCGGTAAGTTGAGGAAGTTGCGCCGGTAAGGTCTGCGCGTACAGGCCCGCACGTTTCACCGCGTTGACCACTGCCCGAGGGGTAATGGTTGCGCCGGTAAACTGGTCAAAATCACCGCCGTCTTTTTTCACGGCCCAGTGAGCATCGTTCTCAGCGCCGATCGTCTTCCCGCTGAAGTGGGTGATCCAGTCGGATAAGCGCAGCTCAATTTTATCGCCCAGGCCAGGCGTTTCATGATGTTCTGTCACGCGTGTACCCAGCACTGTGCCGCTGAAATCAGCGCCAACCAGAAGCTGTATGGCGCCAGAATAGCCGTCCGGCGCCGTGGCTTCAAGAATGGCGGCGACGGGCTTATCGTCCTGACGGGCGATATAGATGCGGTGCGCACCTTTGCCCAGCGCCGGAGCATTCACCAGAAAGCAGCTGTCCTGCAAGGTATTATTGTAGCGATCGGCAGGCAGAACCTGATCAAATAACGCTTTTTGCTGGAGAACCGCCTGCTCGGCAATCGTCGATTTAGTGACCAGGTTAATGGCCGCCGTCAGCCCCGTCGAGCCTGCGGCAAACAGCGCCAGCGTGATACCGTGTTTACGAATCGTTTTCAGCATGGGGTGTCCTTAGCGATGCCCGTAGACGCGAGGTCGGGTGTAGTAATCAATCAAAGGCACCGTGATATTCGCCAACAGTACGGCGAACGCCACACCGTCCGGGTATCCCCCGAAACTGCGAATCAACCACACTAACAACCCCGCCAGCGCGCCAAAAATCAGACGACCACGATTGGTTGTCGAGGCGGTGACGGGATCGGTCAGAATAAAGAACGCGCCCAGCATTGTCGCGCCAGAGAGCAGATGCAACTGCGGAGACGCCAGTGAATCCCCGGCGAATGCCCATCCCAGAGTGGAGCAGACAGCCAGCGTCACTAAAAAGCTGACCGGAATGTGCCAGCGGATCGCTTTTTGCCAGAGCAGCCACACGCCGCCAATAAGCCAGGCGATGTTTACCCACTGCCAGCCCGCACCGGCCAGCATGCCGCTGTAGATGGGGTACTGCATAATCTGTTCAACGGCGTGCCCGGCATGTAACGAGGTTTTGAACGTATCGAGCGGCGTAGCCTGGCTGATGCCGTCAATGCCCATGCGTAACGTATTCATGTCGCCGCCGCTGGCGGTGTGTCCGGTGAAGATGACCTGCAACGCATCCAGAAGGCCTGGCGCCGTTGCGGCGATGTCATGCGGCGGGAGCCAGCTTGTCATCTGTACCGGGAATGAAATCAACAGAACGACATAACCAATCATCGCTGGGTTGAATGGGTTTTGCCCCAGACCGCCGTAAAGCTGCTTGGCGATAATGACGGCAAATACGGTGCCCAATACCACCATCCACCACGGGGCGAGAGGTGGTATGCTCACAGCGAGCAGCAAACCGGTCAGCAATGCTGAATTGTCTTTTAAGATAGCGGCGATCGGCTGTTTACGCAGTTGAAGCACGGCGGCTTCTGCGGCCAGCGCGCTGACTGCGGCCAGTATAATCTGGAACAATGTGCCCCAACCGAAAAACCATAGCTGAGTGGCAATCCCCGGCAGCGCGGCGATTAACACCAGCATCATGATACGCGATGTCTGGCGCTGGTTATGGGTATAAGGCGAGCTTGCGATTCTGAATACCATTTATTCCTCGTTAACAACCTGCTGCTGTGCTGCTTTTTTTGCCTGAACGCGGGCAATCGCCGCTGCGACGGCGGCTTTGCGCGGGTCGACCGGTTCGGCGGGTTCCGCAGCGGCCTGCTGTTCCTGCTTACGCGCTTTGGCGCGGGCAATTGCCGCTTCGACAGCGGCTTTGCGCGGGTCGATCGGTTCGGCGGGTTCCGCAGCGGCCTGCTGTTCCTGCTTACGCGCTTTGGCGCGGGCGATTGCCGCTTCGACGGCAGCTTTACGCGGGTCGACCGGTTCGGTAGGTTCCGCAGCGGCCTGCTGTTCCTGCTTGCGCGCTTTGGCGCGGGCAATTGCCGCTTCGACGGCGGCTTTGCGCGGGTCGACCGGCTCGGCGGGTTCCGCAGCGGCCGGTATGTTCTCCGCCTGTCTGGCGCGCGCCTGCGCTTTACGCGCTTCACGGGCAGCAATAACCGCGCTGTTATCCGGCTTCTCTCCCGCGTTAATAACAACAGGCTGAGTTGCCTGTGCCTGTTTCTCTTTTACGCGCGCCAGCGCTGCGGCGATGGCATCCTGATCTTTTGCCGCAGGTTGTGCGGCCGCATTTTTATGGCGCTCAAGGCGTGCGGCTTTCTCACGCTCCAGTCGCGCCTGTCTGGCCTCAAAACGCGCTTTCGCTTCAGCCGCGCGTTTTTCTTCTTGCGCGATCGCGTAAATCTCCGCTTTTTCCTGACGGAAATACTGCACAAGCGGAATACTGCTGGGGCATACCCAGGCGCAAGCACCGCACTCAATGCAGTCGGCAATGTTATGCGCGGTGGCTTTATCGTGCTGTTGGCCTTTGCTGAACCAGTACAACTGCTGGGGCAACAAATCGGCGGGACAGGCATCAGCACAGGCGCTACAGCGGATACAACCTTGCTCTTCCGGCGTTTCGCCCATTTCCGTGGCGGAAGGCGCGAGAAGGCAGTTAGTGATCTTCACAACGGGAACATCAAGCCAGGGCAGGGTAAAGCCCATCAGCGGGCCGCCCATAATCACCATTTGATCGGCTGAAGAACAGAAGCCCGCATCATTAAGCAGGTGGCTGACAGGTGTCCCCAGCCTGGCCCAGACGTTACCGGGACGGCTGACGGACTCTCCGGTCAAGGTCACAACGCGCTCGGTGATCGGTTCCCCGTCAATCACTGCGCGTTTGACGGCATAAGCCGTACCAACGTTTTGCATCAGCACGCCGATATCAGAAGAGCGGCCGCCGTGCGGAACCTGTTTCCCGGTCAGGATCTGGGTAAGTTGTTTTGCGCCGCCGGAAGGGTATTTCGTTGGGATAACGCGTAACGCGATATCATGCGCATCGGCCAGAACGGCACGCAGCATTGAAATGGCCTGCGGCTTGTTATCTTCGATGCCTATCAGGACCTCACGCGGTTGCAGAATATGGGCAAGGATACGGATGCCTTCCACCACCTGCGCGGCGCAATCCTGCATTAAGCGGTCATCAGCGGTGATATAGGGTTCACACTCCGCCGCGTTGATGATCAGCATTTCAATCTTATCGCCGCCGCCCTGTAATTTGACGCCGGTCGGGAACCCCGCGCCGCCGAGTCCGGCAACGCCGAACTGGTGAATCCGGGTAATTAGCTCTTCGCGGCTGCGGCGCTGATAATCCGCCCAGCCGTCGCGTTCGATCCAGCGATCTTCGCCATCGGCATCAATCATCACGCTAAGCTCAGCCAGGGCCGACGGGTGCGCGGTAGAGTGGGGCGCAATCGCGATAACTTTCCCGGACGTCGGCGCATGGACGGGCAGCATGCGGCCGCGACCACGGGTCAGCGGCTGGCCTCGCAGGACGCGATCGCCCACGTTAACGCACAGCTCGCCCTCAGCGCCAATATGCTGCTTAAGAGGAATGATAAAGCGCGGCGCCAGTGGAACCTGTCGCAGAGGCGTACCGTTTGACTGGGTTTTCATTTCCGGCGGATGAATGCCGCCATCGAAATCCCAGATTTTATCTTTTCTGAATGCAGAGAATAACTTAAGCATGCTGTTCCACGGGAATGATACGAACGGGAATGGTGTTCAAATCCCACTTCCAACTGTCAGGTGTTTCCGCTACCGGGCGTAATTCAATGCATTGCGTCGGGCACGGGTCAACGCACAGGTTACAGCCGGTGCAGAGATCGCTCATGACCGTATGCATCGCGCGCGTGGCGCCCACAATGGCATCCACCGGGCATGCCTGAATACATTTAGTGCAGCCGATGCAATTGTTTTCATCGATGACCGCCAGCATACGCACTGGCGCAACTTCTTGTTCATCACCATCGATAGGTTGCGGATCGACGTTCAGTAACGTTGCGATTTTCAACATTACCGCTTCGCCGCCCGGCGCACAGCGGTTAATTTTTTCACCCTGACTACCGATGGCTTCAGCATAAGGGCGGCAGCCAGGATAGCCGCACTGCCCACACTGGCTCTGCGGTAAAATTTCGTCGATTTTTTCGACAACGGGATCGTCTTCCACGGCAAACCGGCGGGAGGCATACCCCAGGATGGCGCCGAATGCCAGGCCCAGCAGGCTCACGGCGACTACGGCAATCCAGATAGCATTCATTACAACTTCACCAAACCACTAAAGCCCATAAAGGCCAGAGACATTAAACCTGCGGTAATCAGCGCAATCGCGTTACCGCGAAAAGGGGCAGGGACGTCTGCCACGGCGAGGCGCTCGCGAATCGCCGCGAACAGCACCATCACCAGAGAGAAGCCGACGGCGGCGGAGAAACCGTACAACGCCGACTGCAAAAAATTATGACCGAGGTTAATGTTCAACAGCGCCACGCCAAGCACCGCGCAGTTGGTGGTGATGAGCGGCAGGAAGATCCCCAGCAGACGGTACAATGCCGGACTGGTTTTACGCACCACCATCTCAGTAAATTGCACTACTACCGCGATGACCAGAATAAATGCCAGCGTCCGCAGGTAGATGAGATCGAGCGGAATCAAAATCCAGGTGTCAATCAGCCAGGCGCAGATAGACGCCAGCGTCATCACAAACGTGGTGGCGAGCCCCATACCCATTGCGGTTTCCAGCTTTTTGGAAACCCCCATAAACGGGCAGAGACCCAGAAACTTGACCAGTACAAAGTTATTGACCAGCACAGTTCCGACAAAGAGCAGCAGGTAATCAGTCATTTTTCGGCCTGAAATAAAAAAGCCGCCTATTATCTGTCAATCCACAGCAGGCGACAACAGGTTAACTGTAAGGGTATTACGGGTTCACAAACGTTGCTTTAACGCGCGCCGAGCGTTTGAAATAGGGTACGATCAGCGCGGCCGCCAGTAACGGGAACAACAACTGGCGAACCGCAAACGCGTCTGAGACTGGCGAAAAGGCAAAGGCTTTAATTGCCAGCAAGACCGACACCAGCAGCCAGATAATATAATGTTTAGGCACGCAGTGGCGGCGCTTGAAGAAGGCGATGGTCAACCATAAGGTGTAATACCACATTGCGATGGCGGTAATAAACGAAACGCCCCACAACAACAGGTTGCCGGTACTTTGCTCACTGAGCATATGGAATGTCTGCGGCGTAGCCAGCGCAGTAGCATAGAGCAATAACGCGAGCGAGGCGCTCAGTAACGCGACTAACAGCCAGGCCAGTGGGCCAAGCAACCAGCCCCCGATGCGTTGTGCCGGTGTTGTGGTCATATCTTCTCCAGATTTGCCAGCGCGAACAGGCAGACTATTTCATTTTGGGGCCAGTATTATAAAGCTTTTAACGCCGATCGCTACTTTCTTTATTGTACGTAATGCCAGACTGATTTTGGCACCTGACCGACATCATACAGACGACCGCCCGAGACCAGTTCCGCGCGACGATGATCTGCGGCGCGATACATATTGATGATCTCCCGATCGTCAGAGAGGGTGTAGTTAAGGTGATCAAACAGTTTTTCCAGGCTCTCAAGCGAACTGATTTTGCGGAATTTTAATAAATAATCCTGAACTGTCATAAATAGCGATCCATATTAAACAAATAACACCAACGGAGTAGTGAATATAAAAATAAACAAAACGACACCGAAAAGAATAATCGGCGCGCAAGGGTAAATAAGCGTATTCTTACGTGTCATGAATCAGGTGAGCAGAGCACCTGCCGGAAGGGTAACGCGCTTCATGACAACTGGCAATAAGCGTGCGGCCAGCAGACGGCATATTTCGCTTTTTTTGCCGCTTTTCATCTTTTCCTGATTTTTCTGGCTGTAAACCGAAACCATTTCTGACGATATGCTGCTATGCCGCAACTGGCCAGAACACGCTTATTTTTTCTGAACGGAGACCGTCGGTTCAGGGGGCTGGTAATTATCGATATGGCTGGCGACGCCTAAGAGGATCACTGAGACAACGAGAACAATCCAACCGGTTAATTCAATAAGGCGATTCATTACTGACGACATTTTTTTGCTTTGATTTATCCATAAACACAGGATGCAAATGTTACTCATCAATAAATAAGACGGCAAGGGTGTCGGGAACGATTTCAGCGACTTTTTCGCCGCAGGAGAGCCCGAAGTCACTGATGTTTGACTTAAGTTAAGCAACAACCTTTATAACCTGGCGGTTATTAAACTATTGTGAGTGGTTAAGGGATAGTGTGAAATGACCCCGTTCTGACATGAGAGGCAAAGACATGAGTGACAACATCCGGGTAGGGCTAATTGGTTATGGTTATGCCAGCAAGACTTTCCATGCGCCCTTAATCGTGGGGACGCCGGGTCTGGAACTGGCGGCGGTTTCCAGTAGTGATGAAACAAAAGTGAAGGCGGACTGGCCTTCTGTGGCGGTTGTCTCAGAGCCTAA
The DNA here is from genome assembly GCF_030333435.1 of Citrobacter sp. CK191. Taxonomy (NCBI): domain Bacteria; kingdom Pseudomonadati; phylum Pseudomonadota; class Gammaproteobacteria; order Enterobacterales; family Enterobacteriaceae; genus Citrobacter; species Citrobacter sp. CK191. Next base: position 443,601 of record NZ_JAOWFX010000033.1, read on the forward strand.
GCATCTTTTTAACGATCCGAATATCGACCTTATCGTCATTCCTACGCCCAACGACACCCATTTTCCGCTGGCGAAAGCCGCGCTTGAAGCGGGAAAACATGTGGTTGTGGATAAACCCTTTACCGTGACACTGTCACAAGCCCGTGAGCTCGACGCCCTGGCGCGCAGCCTGGGACGCGTGCTTTCTGTGTTCCATAACCGCCGTTGGGACAGTGATTTCCTGACGCTGAAAGGATTGCTGGCCGATGGCGTTCTGGGGGAAGTGGCTTACTTTGAATCCCATTTCGACCGTTTCCGCCCGCAGGTACGCGATCGCTGGCGCGAACAGGGCGGCCCTGGCAGCGGTATCTGGTACGATCTGGCGCCGCATCTGCTGGATCAGGCGATCAATCTGTTCGGTTTGCCGGTCAGCATGACGGTGGATCTGGCGCAGCTTCGTCCTGGCGCGCAGTCGACGGATTATTTCCACGCGATATTATCCTACCCGCAGCGTCGGGTGATTCTGCACGGTACGATGCTGGCAGCGGCAGAATCAGCACGTTATATCGTGCATGGCTCACGCGGCAGTTACGTGAAATATGGCCTCGATCCACAAGAGGAACGGTTGAAAAACGGTGAGCGACTGCCGCAGGAAGACTGGGGTTACGACATGCGTGACGGCGTGTTGACGCGCGTGGAAGGCGAAGACCGTGTGGAAGAGACCTGGCTGACGGTGCCGGGTAATTATCCGGCTTATTATGCGGGCATCCGTGACGCGTTGAATGGCAACGGTGAAAACCCGGTTCCGGCGAGCCAGGCGATCCAGATTATGGAGTTGATTGAGCTGGGGATTGAATCAGCGAAGCATCGCTCTACGCTGTGCCTCGCGTGATGACGGTGTACTCTTCTGGCGCCGGGTGTTGCCGGATGGCGGCGTAAACGCCTTGTCCGGCCTACGGCTGTGCAGTTGTAGGCCTGATAAGCGCAGCGCCATCAGGCGTAGGTGTTGCCGGATGGCGGGGTAAACGCCTTATCCGGCCTACGGTTGTGTCGTTACAGGACTGATAAGCGCAGCGCCATCAGGCGTTGCGTGCTTAAACCGCTGCGACTTTCTCACGCAATGCGCGTTTTTCCGCTTCGCTTAAAAACGCCATTTCCAGGCCATTGATCTGCGCCTGACGAATCTGCTCGCGGGTTAATCCTGCCGCCGGCGCCGCTACCGTGTATTCGTGAATAATATCCACACCCTGTACCGCGGGATCATCCGTATTCAAACTTGCCAGCACGCCATGCTCAAGGAACGTTTTCAGCGGATGCGCAGCCAGCGAGGCAACGGTGCTGGTCTGGATATTAGACGTCAGACAGGATTCGATACCGATTCGCTGCTCGACCAGAAAATCCATCAGCGCGCGATCTTCCACGGCCTTCACGCCATGACCGATACGTTCGGCGCCCAGTTCGCGAATGGCCTGCCAGATGCTCTCCGGGCCCGCCGCTTCGCCAGCATGTACGGTAATATGCCAGCCCGCATCACGCGCGCGGTTAAAGTGAGAGAGGAACAGACTGCCCGGGAAGCCAAGTTCATCGCCCGCTAAGTCAAGCGCGGTAATGTGATCGCGGTGCGCCAGCAGCGCTTCCAGTTCCTGCTGACAGGCAGCCTCGCCGAAAGTACGGCTCATGATGCCGATCAGACGAGCTTCAACGCCAAAAGTCTGGCACCCTTCACGTACGCCAGCGATGACCGCTTCGACCACGCCAGCCACAGGCAACTGGTGCGTCATCGCCATATAACCCGGAGAAAAACGCAGTTCGACATAATGCAGGCCGTTGCGGGCGGCATCTTCAATATTTTCAAAGGCCACGCGACGACAGGCATCCAGCGACGCCAGAACTTTAACGCCCCAGTCGAGCTTTGCCAGAAAACTGACCAGGTCAGGCTCCGTTGAGGTGATCTGCACATGCGGAATGAGCGCGTCAAGCGTTTGTGCCGGAAGGGCTAAATTGAACTGGCGGCCAAGATCAAGAATAGTTTGGGCACGAATGTTGCCATCAAGGTGGCGATGAACGTCAGTTAACGGAAGGGAAGTATCAATCATGGTCGCACTCTTTTTTAATATAAAAGTGCTCGCCATTATAAAAATAAAACGGGCGTAAAATCTATGTTGCGCAATAAATAATTTTATTGCGCAATCATTGTCAGCGTATAGCGTGGATCGCGTTGATCAGCCCGTTAACGCCTTTTTCGAGCTTCGAACGTGGACAACCGGCATTAAGACGAACAAACCCGCGACCTTCTTCGCCATAAGTATACCCAGGCATGATGGCCACTTTCTGCTGATGAATCAGCGCATCCTGTAAGGCGTGGTCGTCAATATTCAGCGCGCGCAGATCAATCCAGGCCAGATAGGTCGATTGCGGAACCTGCCAGTTTAGCGTAGGGAACGCGGTGTTTAACGCATGTGCGATATAATTCAGGTTATCAGCAAGATACTCGCGCAGGGCATCCAGCCACGGCGCGCCCTGTTGATAAGCGGCAATGTGCGCGCTAAGCGCCAGAACGGCGGGTGACGACAGCCCGTCACGCCCCTTCAATACGCTGAGGTAACGATTGCGGCTTTCCTCATCGCCGATGAGCCCGTAGGCGCCGGTCAGCGCCGGAATGTTGAAGCTTTTTGACCCGGAGGTCAGCAGCGCCCAACGACCACGCGCCACATTGCTCCAGGGGATATGCGGCTGCGCGCCCCATACCATATCCATGTGGATTTCATCGGAGATGACCCGCACGCCGTGACGATGGCATAGCTCAGCCATCGTCTCCAGTTCATCGCGCGTCCATACCTTTCCGGTAGGGTTCTGCGGGCTGCACAGCAGGAGAATTTTACTCTCTGGCCGGGCGAGCACCGCTTCCAGCGAGGCCATATCGCAGTGCCAGCCGTCCGCGTTTTTCTGTAGCGTAACCGGCATAACGGTGCGCTGGTTGCCTTCGATGGCGTTATAGAACGCATCGTAAGCGGGGGTGTGAATCACCACCCCTTCACCGACGGATGACCACTGGCGGATCAGCTCCGACACCATGTAGATCACGGAGGAGCCGTACACGATCGACTGCGGGTCGACCGTGGTGTGGTGACGGGTTGCGAACCAGTGGGCGATCGCCCCTAAAAACTCATCGTTTTTCCAGCGGCTGTAACCCAGCACGCCGTGCGCCAGACGTTGGTTGATGGCCTCCAGGATGCACGGCGCGGTAGCGAAATCCATATCCGAGATCGTAAACGGGAGCAGGTCAGGGGCGCCAAAGCGATCGGCGACATAATCCCACTGCGTGCACCACGTACCGTGACGATCCACCACCTTTGAAAAATCGAACATATCGTTGTCCTTATGCCTCAACCGTGTTCATCAGACCCGCCATTTCATCCTTAACGGACTGTACCTGAGGGCCAATAACCACCTGTAAGTTATGTTGATTCAGCTGTACTACGCCGATAGCGCGATTGTCCTTCAGCGCCTGTACATTCACAAGCGACATATCCTTCACCGACAGGCGCAGACGGGTAATGCAGTTATCCAGGCTGACGATATTTTCACTGCCGCCAAGCGCGGCCAGAATCGCCGGGACGTTATAGCCTGATTTCCCTGGTGCGCCCGCCATGACTTTTTCAATATTGCTGGCGATTTCGGTATCGCGGCCCGGCGTTTTCAGATTAAAGCGCGTAATAGCGAAACGGAAGATGACGTAGTACACCGCGAACCAGATGGCGGCGACCACCGGAACCAGATACCACTTGGTTGACAGACCGTGCAGGATACCGAATACCACAAAGTCGATGATGTTGCCGTCGGTGTTGCCGATGGTGACGCCGAGGATCGCCATGATGGTGAATCCCAGACCTGTCAGCAGGGCATGAATCACATACAGCACAGGCGCGACGAACAGGAACAGGAATTCCAGCGGCTCTGTGGTACCGCCAACGACACAGGCGATAAGACCAGAAATCAGCAGCCCCTTAATTTTGTGACGATTTTCAGGACGCGCGCAGTGGTACATCGCCAACGCGGCGCCCGGCAAGCCGCCGAGGAAGGCAGGCATTTTACCCTGAGACAGGAAGCGGGTCGCACTTTCAGAGAAGCCGTGCGTTGTCGGGCAGCTCAGCTGCGCCTGGAAAATGGTCAACGCGCCGCTCACGCTATGGCCGCAGACTTCCTGCGTACCGCCCGCTTCGGTAAAGCGAATCAACGCGACCAGAATGTGGTGCAGGCCGAACGGCAGCAGCAGGCGCTCACCCGTACCAAAGATCATCGGACCGAAATCACCCGCGCTATTGATAATGTGGCCCAGACCGCTGATGCCCATTGCAAAAACAGGCCATACCAGCGGAATGACCAGCCCGACCAGTCCCATCACCACGGAAGAGACAATCGGCACGAAACGCGTACCGCCAAAGAAAGCCAGCGCATCGGGCAGACGAATATTGTGGAAACGCTCATGCAGCATCCAGACAACGATACCGGCGATCACCGCCCCCAGAATCCCCGTGTCGATAGACTGAATCCCGAGGATATTCTGTACGTTATTGGCTTTCAGAATGGCGGCGTCAGTCGTCGGCAGAATGCCTTTCGCCGTTAACCAGAAGTTCACGGCAAGGTTCATTACGGCATAACCGACGAAACCGGCAAACGCGGCGACACCTTTGTTTTCACGCGCCAGACCGAGCGGAATCGCGATACAAAACATCACCGGGAGGAAGCTAAAAGCGAACGAGCCGACTTTACTCATCCAGGTAAAGATGGCCTGTAGCACCGGGTTGCCCAGCGCCGGGAGCAGGGTGACGACATCGTGGCTGCTTAACGAGCTGCCGATCCCCAGCATGATCCCGCAGAAAGAGAGCAGCGCCACGGGCAGCATAAACGTTTTACCCAACTGCTGGAAAAATTCCCATAATGTTATTTTTGGTGTTGTCTTCGTCGTCATCTAACGACTCCTCGTGAAAAAGAAGGCTGTGGTCAATTATTTGAGCGAGAAGATAAAACGTTTTACCTAATTTTAGTGCGGCGCAAATCACATTATCGAACGATAATAAAGCGTATAAATATAAGTGATTGATAAAACGTTTTATCTGTCACGTTATCAGGGAGCTTTCTTTTTTCATGGCTATAGCCAAAAAAACCACCATCCATGATGTCGCGTTGGCGGCTGGCGTTTCCGTCAGTACCGTCTCATTAGTGCTCAGTGGCAAAGGGCGGATTTCGTCAGCCACCGGCGAGCGGGTTAACGCGGCGATTGAACAGCTGGGCTTTGTGCGTAACCGCCAGGCATCGGCGCTTCGCGGTGGGCAGAGCGGCGTCATTGGGCTGATTGTGCGCGATCTGTCTGCGCCTTTTTATGCGGAACTCACGGCCGGGTTGACAGAGGCGCTGGAAGCGCAGGGGCGCATGGTCTTTTTGTTGCACGGCGGTCAGGATGGCGAACAGCTGAGTCAGCGTTTCGCTATGCTCCTTAATCAGGGGGTGGATGGCGTGGTGATCGCCGGAGCGGCGGGTAACAGCGATGCGCTCCGGGAACGGGCAGAAGAAAAAGGGATTCCGGTGGTGTTTGCCTCGCGCGCCAGTTATCTGGAAGAGGTGGATACTGTCCGGCCGGATAACATGCAGGCGGCGCAGCTACTGACGGAACATCTGATTCGCCTTGGGCATCAGCGGATCGCGTGGCTGGGAGGGCAAAGCTCCTCATTAACGCGCGCGGAGCGCGTCGGCGGCTATTGCGCGACGCTGCTGAAGTTTGGGTTGCCTTTTCACAGCGACTGGGTGCTGGAGTGCGCATCCAGCCAGAAGCAGGCCGCCGAAGCCATTACCGCATTACTGCGGCATAACCCGACCATCAGCGCAGTGGTGTGCTACAACGAAACCATTGCGATGGGAGCATGGTTTGGCCTGATGAAAGCGGGGCGGCAGAGTGGTGAAATTGGCGTTGATCGCTATTTTGAACAACAGATCTCGCTGGCGGCGTTTGCTGATGTGGCGGAAAACGCGCTGGACGATCTGCCAATTATCTGGGCCAGCACGCCAGCCCGCGAAATTGGCTATACCCTTGCGGAGCGCATCCTGCAACGGATTGGTCATGAAGAGAGCCATTCGCGCAGCCAGACCATTTCCGCTCGTCTGGTGACGCAAAAATAGCGTGGCGGGACAGGTGTTTTAATGGCGGCCCGACGGGAAAATCCCGCCGGGCGCGGGACGTACAGAAAACTTACTGCTGAGGAATCGCCGGAGCGTCCGGCACGGAGAGCGCAGGCATACCAAACATGCCGACAAACTCTTCCAGCGTCATTTTTTGCCCGTTGAGCGTTACCTGACCATTGGCATACTGTAGGTTGGTGGCGATGGTATTATCCTGCAACGTGGTGATGCGGAACATTTGCCCCATCGCGGCTAACCCTTTGACTTGTTGATTCGCCAGCTTATCGGCATCTTCCTGCTGATAACCTTCCAGTCTGGCGACCTGAGTCATAAACTCAACGGCCATATCCATCGGGATCGTCAGCTTCGCGTCAAGAGATTTAACGGAACGATCCACTTCCTGAGTCAGCGTTTGCGGTTCTTCAGTGGTCGCGGCCGGATCTTTCAGGAACAAGGAGAGGTTCAGCGCGGTCTCGCCTTTAGCGTTTTTCCAGCTTAACGGCGCGACGGTAATCACCGGTTCGCCCTTCATCAGCAGCGGCAGGGCGCCAAAGAACGCTTCGGTCACTTTCTCCTGATAAAGTTCAGGATTTTGCACCACCTCGGGTTGCGTCATCAGCGCCTGAGTCTGAGCGTTATACTGGCGGCTAAACTGGTGCCAGGCTTCGCCATCGATCTGTCCCACTTTCAGCGTCAGCTTGCCGCTACCCAGATCCTGATTCTGCACTTTAAGGCTGTTCAGCGAGTAATCCAGCTGGCTATTGATGGTTTTGCCGTCGTTGACGAGATCGGACTTACCGTCGATCACCATGCCTTCCAGCACGGCCATCTCTTTACCTTCTACCGATACCGTCATTTTTTCCAGCGACAGCGTCTGGTTGCCAATACGCTCGCCGAAGCTGGCCAGGGTGCTGGAACCGTCGGTTTTCAGGTTATTAAAAGTAATCTGGACTTTCTGGTTATATTCGTTGACGGCATCCACCAGGCCGCTTTGCGCTTCGCCTGACAGTGAAACGACATTGCCGTCTTTATCGGCATTCAGCTGAAATTCCCCGCCGCTAAAGGCGACTTTTTCACCGTTATTTTCATAATTCAACGGCTTGAGCGAGATATCTGAGCGGGTATCGCCGCCATAACCAATCCGGGAATTAATCTCGACCGGCGTCTCGCCTTTTGCGATATCAAACAACGGTCTGGTGACGTCGTTGTTGACCAGGGTCGTCTTCACCGAGGCCATCGCAGGGATAAGGTTAAACGATTTCAACTGTGCGAACGGGAAAGGACCATGATCCACCGCTTCGTTCAGTACGACGCTTTGTCCTGGTTTCAGCCAGGGGTTTTCCTTGCCTTCGACAGGCTTCGCCACCAGCTGTAACTGGCTGCTGAAAATGCCGCGCTGGTAGTTTTGATAGCTCAGCTCAATGGCGGCTTCAGGCGCCGTGCGTTTAAGCTGCTCATTTGCCTGATTCACCATCTGTGCGAGATGCGTTTCCAGTTTTTTCCCGGTGTACCAGGCCCCGCCTGTCCAGACCACGCCCAGGGCGACGATCACACCTGTAGCTACCAGCGATTTTTTCATATCGATTATCCATAAAAATGAAACCAGGCGGATTAAACCGCCTGGAGAAGTTGTGAGCCTTTAACTAGCTTAGCAAGAGTTGTTAAAAAATTCAGTATGTTGCTACAGCTTGTTGTAAACCCTGGCCAAACGGCCCACGCCGCTGGCGTTGACCGGAGACTCATCAGCGCCGATAAACGCGGATTCGCCGGGTTTCAGCACCAGACGCTGCTCGCCCTTGCTCAGCACCGCTTCGCCTTCCACGCAGAACAGAATGGCGGCGCTCTGCTGGCTGATGGCCGTTTCCTGAGCGGAGAGGTCATGCAGCGAAAACGCGAAATCTTCCACCGGAATCGGGAAGTCCAGTTCCGCACCGTGTTTTACCGGCGTTGTCAGCAGCTGATCGGCTGGTTTGGCAACGAATTTGACGTTCGCGACCAGCTCAGGAATGTCGATATATTTCGGCGTCAGCCCGGCGCGCAGGACGTTATCGGAGTTCGCCATCACTTCCAGCGCCACGCCCTGCAAATAGGCATGAGGCGTTTCGGCAAACAGGAACATGGCTTCGCCAGGGTTCAGCTTGACCACGTTCAGCAGCAGTGGAGAGAAGAGGCCGCTGTCATCCGGGTAAAATTCGGATATGACGCGGATCGTCTGCCACGGTTCACCCTGTTGGCTGTTCAGCGCCGCTTTCAGCACCGCCAGCGCGCGGGATTTTTCATCGCCCTGCATATTGAGCAGGCTGGCGAACAGTTGGCTCAGGCGTTCGGCATTCGGCTCTTGCAGGAAGTGGGCAATGGCGGTATGCGCGCCGGAAACAGGTTGCAGCAGGGAGACAATCTCAGAGAACTCGCGGAATGCGTTCATCGCCAGGAACGGCGTCAGGGCAAAGACCAGTTCAGGCTTGTGGTTCGGATCTTTATAGTTACGCTCGGCGGCATCCATCGGAATACCGGCCGCATTCTCTTTCGCGAAACCAATTTCTGAGTTGTGTTTATTCGGATGAACCTGGATGGAAAGCGGCTGCGCGGCACACAGCACTTTAAACAGGAAGGGCAGCTCGCCAAAACGTTTTGCGACAGATTCGCCCAGCAGTGTGGCTTTATCGTGCTCAATCACGTCGCGTAACGAGACGGCTTTCCCGTCAGCGCCTTCAATTCGGGAGCTGCTCTTGGGATGGGCGCCCATCCAGAGCTCGGCCATTGGCTGCTGAGACGGATTCGCAATGCCGTAGAGTTCCGTTAACGCAGTTTTACTACCCCATGCATAGTTTTGCACTGAGTTGATGAGTTTTTGCATTATCAAGCCCTGTTTCAATATGGAAATTAATTCGCGTATTAAACCAAGAAACCCGCGGGAAGTAACCTCTGCGCGCAAAAAGTCGTACTTGTCTCAGTTTTTGTTAAAAAATTGTGTAGGATAGTGTAACTCGCTTTTTACACCCTGACGCATTCGGGTTGCAGGACAATAACATGTCTGCCGCTGGAGGCGTGACGGGTAAGCAGGGCAATGGAACATCTGCCCAGAGAATAACCAGACCGAGCAGTAAGTGAGAGAACAATGTCGAACAAACCCTTCCATTATCAGGCTCCTTTTCCCCTCAAAAAGGACGATACCGAATATTACCTGCTGACCAGTGAACACGTTTCCGTTGCCGAATTTGAAGGGCAGGAAGTGCTTAAGGTCGCTCCTGAAGCGCTGACGCTGATGGCGCGTCAGGCATTCCACGATGCTTCGTTTATGCTGCGCCCTGCGCATCAACAGCAGGTCGCTGATATCCTGCGCGACCCGGAGGCCAGCGAAAACGATAAATATGTCGCGCTGCAATTCCTGCGCAACTCGGACATTGCCGCAAAAGGGATTTTACCAACCTGCCAGGACACCGGTACGGCCATTATCGTTGGCAAAAAAGGCCAGCGCGTCTGGACCGGCGGCGGTGATGAGGCTGCGCTGGCGCGCGGCGTTTATAACACTTACATCGAAGATAACCTGCGCTATTCGCAAAATGCCCCGCTGGATATGTATAAAGAGGTCAATACCGGCACCAACCTGCCCGCGCAGATTGATCTCTACAGCGTTGATGGCGATGAATACAAATTCCTGTGTATCGCCAAAGGCGGCGGTTCCGCCAACAAAACCTATCTGTATCAGGAAACCAAAGCGCTGCTGACGCCGGGCAAACTGAAAAATTACCTGGTCGATAAAATGCGCACTCTGGGGACGGCGGCCTGTCCTCCGTATCACATCGCCTTCGTGATCGGCGGGACGTCGGCGGAAGCAACGCTGAAAACGGTTAAGCTGGCCTCCGCAAAATACTATGACGAACTGCCGACGGAAGGGAACGAACACGGTCAGGCATTCCGCGACGTGGAACTGGAAAAAGAGTTGCTGACGGAAGCGCAGAATCTCGGGTTAGGCGCCCAGTTCGGCGGTAAATATTTTGCCCATGATATCCGCGTCATTCGTTTACCGCGTCACGGCGCGTCCTGTCCGGTCGGGATGGGCGTCTCCTGCTCTGCGGATCGCAACATTAAAGCGAAGATCAACCGCAAAGGTATCTGGATCGAGAAACTGGAACATAATCCGGGTAAATATATTCCTGAAGAATTGCGCCAGGCAGGCGAAGGCGAGGCGGTTCGCGTTGACCTCAACCAGCCAATGAAAGCGATCCTGCAACAGTTGTCGCAGTATCCGGTTTCAACTCGTCTGTCGCTGAACGGGACGATTATTGTGGGGCGTGATATCGCGCACGCCAAACTGAAAGAACGGATGGACCGTGGCGAAGGGTTGCCGCAGTATGTTAAAGATCATCCGATCTACTACGCGGGTCCGGCAAAAACGCCTGAAGGATACGCGTCCGGTTCGCTGGGGCCAACGACCGCAGGGCGTATGGACTCTTACGTCGATCAGCTTCAGTCGCAGGGCGGCAGTATGATTATGCTGGCCAAAGGCAACCGTAGCCAACAGGTGACCGATGCCTGCCATAAACACGGCGGCTTCTATCTGGGCAGCATTGGCGGGCCTGCCGCTGTGCTGGCGCAGGGCAGCATCAGGAGTCTGGAATGCGTGGAATACCCTGAACTGGGGATGGAAGCGATCTGGAAAATTGAAGTGGAAGATTTTCCGGCCTTTATCCTGGTGGATGACAAAGGCAATGATTTCTTCCAGCAAATTCAGACTTCGCAGTGCACGCGCTGCGTAAAGTAAGACAATAAGAAGGTACATTTGCAGGCCGGGTAAGGCGCTGTGCCGCCCGGCATTTCAGAAGCGCACAAAGCGCCATGCAGTATTTATGAAGCAATCAATACTTAATCCTGACAGGTGTGTGAGCATGTCCTCAACTTCATTGTTAACAAGGAGAAAGTAATGACGACGGTACGCTGCGAGAAAGATTCGATGGGCGGGATTGATGTTCCGGCAGACAAACTTTGGGGAGCGCAAACCCAACGATCGCTGGAGCATTTTCGTATCTCCACGGAGAAAATGCCCGTCTCGCTGATCCATGCGCTGGCGCTGACCAAGCGTGCGGCAGCCAAAGTTAACGAGGACTTAGGGCTGCTGTCGGCGGAAAAAGCCTCCGCCATTATGCAGGCGGCTGATGAAGTGCTGGCCGATAAACATCCCGACGAATTTCCGCTGGCGATCTGGCAGACCGGGTCGGGCACGCAAAGCAACATGAACATGAACGAAGTGCTGGCGAACCGCGCGAGCGAACTGCTGGGCGGCGTTCGCGGCATGGAGCGCAAAGTTCACCCGAACGATGATGTCAATAAAAGCCAAAGTTCGAACGACGTCTTCCCGACCGCGATGCACGTTGCGGCGCTGCTGGCGCTACGCAAGCATCTCATCCCGCAGCTTAATGTCCTGACCGATACGCTGCGCAAAAAGTCCCATGCGTTTGCCGACATTGTGAAAATTGGCCGCACGCACTTGCAGGATGCGACGCCGCTGACGCTCGGTCAGGAAATTTCCGGCTGGGTGGCGATGCTGGAGCACAATCTCAAACATATTGAAAATAGCCTGCCGCATGTGGCGGAGCTGGCGCTGGGCGGTACGGCGGTGGGCACCGGGTTGAACACCCATCCTGAATATGCCCGCCGCGTGGCGGATGAGCTGGCGGTGATCACCTGCGCGCCATTTGTGACGGCGCCGAACAAGTTTGAAGCACTGGCGACCTGTGATGCGCTGGTTCATGCGCACGGCGCGCTAAAAGGGCTGGCGGCGTCGCTGATGAAAATCGCCAATGACGTTCGCTGGCTGGCCTCTGGCCCTCGATGCGGCATTGGTGAAATTGCCATTCCTGAGAACGAGCCGGGCAGTTCGATTATGCCAGGTAAAGTGAACCCGACCCAGTGCGAAGCGCTGACTATGCTCTGCTGTCAGGTGATGGGCAACGATGTGGCTATCAATATGGGCGGGGCGTCGGGAAACTTCGAGCTTAACGTCTATCGCCCGATGGTTATCCATAATTTCCTGCAATCGGTACGCCTGCTGGCGGATGGAATGGAAAGCTTTAATGCGCACTGTGCGGTCGGTATTGAGCCAAACCGTGAGCGTATTAACCAACTGCTCAATGAATCGCTGATGCTGGTCACCGCGCTCAACACGCACATCGGCTATGACAAAGCGGCGGAGATCGCCAAAAAAGCGCACAAGGAAGGGCTGACCTTAAAAGCCTCTGCCCTGGCGCTGGGGTATCTCACTGAAGCCGAGTTTGATAGCTGGGTGCGCCCGGAACTGATGGTGGGCAGCATGAAGCCAGGCCGTTAATCCGCCACATACAGGTGCAACCGAGGGATGATAAGTCGCAACGGTTGCGCCTGAGGCTTAAAGCGGTGCTGAACATTGTCCGCATCGTAATTCAGTAGTTCGCCGATATCCGGCACGGTCATGCCTTTATCGGTATTGATCAGCGCGATAAGCGGCGTCGGACAGGCGTGCTGAACCTGTTTCTGCTGCCCTTTGTACCAGACGCGGGCAATCGGCTGTACCTTCACCGGTCTTTTAATCTTCAGCCGCGCCTGTTGCGGCAGGGCGGCGATATCCTGATATTCGCGCTCCAGCCTGGCCTGCCACTCTTCGCGCGTCCAGGGATGCACGCTGCGCGGCGTGTTCAGGCTTTTCTCCAGTTGCGCCAGCACCTCATCCCGGCGCAGATTCTTAATAATGTGCTTGTTGGCCCAGCCAAAACGGAGGGTGGCGGGATTCTTGATCACCGTTAACGCGCGGTAGGCATTCAACGTGATAAGACCGGGCAGATGGCGATGCACCCACTCAAAACGCGCCGCTGACGGCAATCCTGACTCCACCGTCACAATACGCTCAAATGTCGTTTTTAACTGATTGATGTGCTGGATCTGGTTTTCCAGCGCGGCCTGCGTGGCATCATCAACCTGATAGCACAATACGCCGGGCAGGCGAACCGCCGCTTTGCTGCTGCGATTTTCAGACTGTTGCTGAATAAACAGGTGGCGATAGTGGCGCAGCGCCAGCGATTCGGCCTCTTTTCCCAGATGCTGCTCCACCGCAATGGTCGCCAGAGGGTTGTGCTCCGCCTCTTTGGTTACTTCGGGAAGGGAGAAGACGCGGGCAATCAGCAGCGGTTGCTGTTCGAGATTTTCTGTCAGGGTTGCCAGCGCGTGTTCTGTCTGGCGAAAAGTACCATTCAGGCGTTCGACAAGATCGTAACGGGCCATATCACCACCATTTCAGTGTCGCAGAAAGAAGGATATTAGTTACAACATACTTACTGTATATCACATCATACCCGCCCTGACCATCGTGCGCTATGCGTCAGGCAGGGGGAAATTCGGGGATGTTGTGCCAGACGGGCCAGTTGAAGGTGAATCTGGCGCCGCCCAGTTCACTTTCGCGACAGTTTACCGTTCCACCCATCGCCAGGGCGATGGAGCGCACGATGGCTAATCCCAGCCCGCAGCCTCCGGTAGCGCGGTCGCGGCTGGGATCGAGGCGCACAAAGGGTTCGAATACATGTTCGCGCGCGTCTGGCGCGATGCCGGGGCCGTCGTCTTCAACAATCAGGGTCGCCTGATTGCCGCTTAACAACAGGCTGGCCTGAACGGTGGAATGGGAATAACGCAGCGCGTTATTGAGCAGATTATCCAGCACACGCTCCATTAGCCGCATATCCAGCGCGCCGTAATCGCCAGGCGTAAGCTGGCTGAGCCGCACCGTGCGCCCGGGGTTGACGCTCTGTACGTCTTCCAGGTGGCTCGCCAGCCACACGGGGAGGTCGGGAACGGTGAGCGTTAACGCAGTCTGCGGCCTGTCCAGCCGCGCATAGGTCAGTAACTCTTCGATTAACGCTTCCAGTTGGCCGATATCGCGATTCAGCGCCTGCGACTCCTGTGCGCTGAGATTTTCACTCATCTCCAGCCGGTAACGCAGACGCACCAGCGGTGTACGCAGTTCGTGGGCGATGCCGTCAATAAGTTGTTTTTTACTGGCGATCAGCGCGTTGATGTTATCTGCCATCTGGTTAAAGGCAATGCCGAGACGTTCAAAACTGGAACCGTTGTCAAAGTGAAGGCGCTCTGCGAGGTGCCCTTCGCCAAAACGCTGAGCGGCGGCCTCCAGGCGCAGCATCTCCTGCCAGTGCGGGCGCATCCAGATAAACACCGGAAAGGCGAGGGAGATGGCGATAAAGGCCATCAGCGCGATATCCAGTAGCCGCATCTGGTGAAGAAAATAGAGATAAGGAACCGGCCCGACGGCCAGCACGTAATGGCTGCGGGGGATGCGCTGGATAAACGTATACTGATCGTCCAGCGCGACGATGTCGCCTTCGCGCAGACGCTGTGTGGTAAGCGCGTCGAGTTTGTATTTATTGAGCGGCTCTACGCGCAAATCGAAAGAGAGATTAAGATCCATCTCTTTGAGGGTTTTCCCCCAGTCGCGCGGAGGGATCTCCCGCAATTCGCTGCGCATTAAATACAGCGAGCTTTTCATCAAATCATCCAGCGACTGTCTGCCTGCGCGTTCTGCGGTGAACTTATACACCAGCCCGACCAACAGGGTCATGACCAGAAAGCAGACAAACAGCAGCAGATAAAACTGAACGAACAGTTTTTTCATTGATGCACCCGGTTAATCACGATGACTCTCTTCCCACGCATGGGGGGCAAACAGATACCCTTTGTTGCGAACCGTTTTGATTCGATAGGGCTCTGTGGCGTTATCCTGCAATTTCTTACGCAGCCTTGAGATAGCGACATCCACGCTGCGGTCCATGCCGTCGTAGCTGACGCCGCGCAAGTTTTTCAGCAGCGCGTCGCGATCCATAATCTGCCCGGCATGGGTTGCCAGTTCCCAGAGTAATTCGAAATCGGCGGTGGAAAGCGAAACCGGTTCGCCGGAGAGGGCGACTGAACGATTGACCGGGTCAATAATCAACGCGCCAAAACGCAGCGTTTTATGCGGGGTCATTGCCGTATCCTGAATGCCTTTTGCCTGCGCGGTGAGTTCATTCTGCCGTAAATGCAGGCGCAGACGAGCGAGGAGCACGGCAGGGGGCGTGGTTTTCAGGATGTAGTCACAGGCGCCCATTTCCAGCGCCAGGATGTGGTTCATGTCGCTGTCCAGTGAGGTCAGCAGGACAATCGGCCCTTGCCAGCGGCCTCGCAAATCGCGGCAAATGGTCATACCGTCTTTGCCCGGCAGCATGATATCCAGTAACACCAGCTCGGGTTGCGTGCGAAGGATCGTCTCTTCAGCCAGATCGCCGCGAGGTTCAATCAGCACCTCAATATCGTGTTTCGCCAGATAAGCGGCAATCAGCGAGCCAACTTCAGGGTCATCCTCAACAAATACGATGGTGTTCATAACGTTCATTACGCGGAGAAAACGCCAACATACACCGCCTCCGTTTTCCCTTCCATTAATCTTTTCTAAACGAGAGCGCTTCCGTTATGCTACATCCTCAATGTTATTGATGTGTTAAGGCATCGAAATGGGACTCGTGATAAAAGCCGCGCTGGGTGCGCTGGTGGTGGTATTGATTGGTTTGCTGGCAAAAACAAAAAATTACTATATCGCCGGATTAATTCCGCTTTTTCCGACATTTGCACTGATTGCCCACTATATTGTCGCCAGCGAGCGCGGAATTGACGCGTTACGCACGACCATTGTATTCAGTATGTGGTCGATCATCCCTTATTTTGTCTACCTCGCCACGCTTTGGTATTTCACCGGTTTTCTGCGTTTGCCCGTTGCGCTCGGCGGGGCGGTGGTGTGCTGGGGCCTGAGCGCATGGCTGCTGATATTTTGCTGGATCAAACTGCATTAACGCAGGTGCCGGCCGCCATCCACGGCGAAACTGCGGCCGGTAACGAAGCAGCTGGTGAGAAGGTAATCCACCAGGTCGATTACCTCTTTCTCGCCGGGCGCTGTCTTCATCAGGGATTTATTGAGCGCCTGCTGGCGGTACTCGGCATCGTCGTTTTCGTTAAACAGGATCAGCGACGGGGCGATGGCGTTGACTTTCACTTCCGGGGCCAGTTTGCGGGCAAAGGAGCGGGTCATATTATCCAGCGCCGCTTTACTGGCGGCATAGGCGATGTGTTTGTCGCTGCCGCGTTCCACAACATAGTCCGTAAAATGGATGATATCGGTGGCCGCATGTCCGTGGCCGCGCAACAGTCTTTCCAGCGCATGGTTTAACAGATAGGGCGTATTGACGTGAATCTGCATCATGCATGCCAGCACGTCAGAGAGCGGGGTGCCAGGCGCCTCGGCCATCCAGGCACTGGCGTTATGCAAAATAGCCCGCAGGCCTGGCGTATGGGTCTTTATCTTCTCAGCAAATGCCAGGACGCCGTCATCGGTGGAAAAATCGGCCTGAATGCACAGCGCGCCCGCTTGCGTCAGGCCGTCGATGGCCGGATAGTGCGTCCGGTAGCTGACAATCACCGGCTGTTTTTGACTGAGAAAGTGCCACGCGATCGCGAGGCCGATGCGGCGGCCTCCTCCCGTGATAAGGATGGGCAAGGGCTGGTTTTTACCCATTGTAGTCTCCTTTGGCATCAAACAATGGGGCGACGATTACCCCACCAACATCCACGTAGCCGGAACAGCGGCGATGAGTAGCAGACCGATCAACATCACTTCCTGACGATTCAGGACATTATCGTGCGTATGCGTCTTGCGTGCGTAGAGGAAAACTAACAATCCCGGCGCATACAGTACCACCGACAGCAACAGGTGCATCGGGCCGGACGCATACAATAACCATAAGCCATAAATGCAGGCCCCGACACCTACAGCCTGATGAAGAGGGCGCGCGGCGATTTTCAGCAGGAACGCACCGACCAGGAAATAGGGTACCAGAATCATCTCTGAAGCAATCGTCAACAGCGTGTTGTAATCCGAACCTGTGAGCCAGATCAGCACCAGGCAGATCTGAACGCACGCGTTGGTGAGCCACAGCGAAGCCGATGGCGCGCCTTGCGCATTCTGGCGGGCGAAAATGCGCGGGAAGGCTTTATGCGTTGAGGCCAGAAACGGCACTTCTGCCGCCATAATGGTCCAACTCAGATAAGCGCCGCAGACTGAAACGATAAGACCCGCCGCGATAATGATTTCGCCCCACGGTCCCATCATTTTCACCATCAAACCCGCCATTGACGGATTGCGAATCTCCGCCAGTTCCGGGCGGGCGACGACGCCTAAAGAGAGCAGCGTCACCAGCAGGTAGACGCCCAATGCGGCGAGAACCGCCAGCAGCGTCGCACGTCCGACATCACGCTTATTTCTCGCCCGGGCGGAGACGACAACCGCGCCTTCCACGCCGATAAACACCCACAGCGTGATGAGCATCGTGTTTTTAACCTGCTCCCAGACGGGAACGCCCAGCGCCAGACCGGTGAAATCCAGGCTGAACGTATCGAGCTTAAACATGATGATAGCCAGGACGATGAACAACCCCAGCGGCAACAGCTTCGCCAGCGTCGCGACCAGGTTGATGCTGGCGGCGGTTTGCACACCGCGCAGCACCAGAAAATGCACCACCCAAAGCAGCACTGACGCGCCGATGATGGACTGCCAGGTATTGCCGTCGCCAAACAGGCGGAGTTCCGGCGTATCGGTAAAGAAGCTCAGGGCAGAAAAAACGATAACCAGATAAGAGACGTTGGCGATAACGGCACAGAGCCAGTATCCCCAGGCGGAGCAGAAACCGATCAGTTCGCCGAAACCTTCGCGCGCGTAGGTGAAAATCCCGCCATCCAGTTCCGGGCGAACGCGCGTCAGGATCAGCATAGCGAAAGCCAGCAGCAGTATCCCGATGCCCGTAATCGCCCAGCCAATCAGCAGCGCTGCCGGGCTGGCCACCGCCGCCATGTTCTGTGGCAGACTAAACACACCTGCGCCAAGCATTGAGCTTAAAACCAGCGCGGTCAGCGCGCTCAGTCCCAGTTTCTTTTCCATCGGTATCCAGTTATAAAAACGAGAGTGGGAGAATAATTATTTTGGCAAAACGCATAAAAATGGTGAAAGCCACTAAGGCGCGGGATTTTACGGAGAGAAGAGACCGCATGCAATGATCTCTGAAACATTTGTGACTAAAAATGCTAAAGGCGGGTAGATTTCACATAGGGCAGCATCGTATTGATGTCTGATAGCGCTACGTTCATCAGGCCTACTAACACGTAGGCCGGATAAGATGCCTGGTCTCGCCATCAGGCGTTATGACAACACCGGATGGCGGGAGCGTACTTTACTTATACAGGTCGGCGCTGATCGTCATGTTGTTACCACGTTCCTGCCACTGGCGGGTAATGTGATAATATTTCGCGCCTTTCTTCGCCGCACGCTTGGCAACCTGGTAGGAGACTTCCGTCATGTTGCCGTAGTTGCCGGTGAATTTGATGCTGTCAAACGGCACCATCATCGCAGCGGTCGCTTTGTTCAGCTCTTCGACTTTCGTTCCGTCAGGCAGAGTGACAGTGTAACGTCCACCTTTTGAGGATTGCGTTTCGAAGAAGCGTCCGACTTCAGCGCTTGGAGAAGCGGTCGTCGCGACGCCCGGAATCTCCACTTTCTTCGCCGCTTCACCGCCGGCGGCCAGCGCTGCGCGACCCGCATCGGAATCAGCAGGAATAACGTCCGGGCTCTGGACAACGCGTTTCTTCGCATCTTCTTTATAGATAAACGCGGTAATACGCTGGTTGCCGCCCTGGTTGGCATCGACCTGACGCACAATGTAGAACGAGTAGGCGCCTTTCGCTTTTGCTGCTTTGGTGATGGCGTCATTCACTTCCGGCTGGCTACGGTAGAAACCCTGCACCGTTACGGTGTCGTAAGGTTCCAGCAGCACGGCCTGATCTTTCGGTAATTCGACGATACCGTTAATTACACGGTTTTGAGGCGCGTCGGATTTTGGCGCGTCTGATTTATAAACGTCAGCCACGACACGCCAGTTACCGCTGTTGCCAAAATCGGACGTATCAACAACATAAAAAGAGGCTGCACCTTCTTTATCTGCGCGGCGGGATACGGCATTTACCGCATCGCCAATGGCATTAAAACGCCCGGTGACCACAATGCGGTCATAAGGTTTTAGTGCTGCCGCTTGCTCCGGCGTCAGTTCTGTCGCTGCATTTACGGAAAAAGCAGTCGCAGAAAGCAGTGCGGACGCCAGGAGAGTGTTCTTAAGCTTCATAAAAATAATC
The DNA here is from genome assembly GCF_030333435.1 of Citrobacter sp. CK191. Lineage (NCBI taxonomy): Bacteria > Pseudomonadati > Pseudomonadota > Gammaproteobacteria > Enterobacterales > Enterobacteriaceae > Citrobacter > Citrobacter sp. CK191. Next base: position 463,002 of record NZ_JAOWFX010000033.1, read on the forward strand.
CTTCGCCTTGCGCAAACCAGGTACTGGTATTGTTATTGACTAGAAACGTGGCTGATTATTGCATTTAAACCCTGCAAATGTCTGCGTCATTTTTCACTCATCGTACCGCCTGAAGTGACAAGAATGATAACATTTGGTGATATGTCTAAAAAACAGGCGCTTGACCGGCAAAACTGATAAAGCATACGCATTTTATAAGTTAATTTAATGTTAAACGATTGAATGTCGATGGCGCTAAATCATGTTTTGCCGCTTCGCTTGAGCGAATTATCGGTCACTGAAGGTGATTTCAAGGTCATTATTCCTGTTTGTGGGCTGAATCGTTCATATTTTGCAAATTTCATAATAAATACTGTTTTTTGGCGCTAGATCACAGGCGCTATTTTCAGTAGGTTATAGAGAGTTTGTTACTGTTTTATTTTTCCGGGGTAGCACTTACCTCTTACGCAGGCGTGCGTATGCATCCTGCGATCACTGACAAACCATCATCAAAAAAACCGATGGAAGGGAACATTATGCGAATTGGCATACCAAAAGAGCGGTTAACCAATGAAACCCGAGTCGCAGCAACGCCAAAAACGGTTGAGCAACTGCTGAAACTGGGTTTTACCGTCGCGGTTGAAAGCGGCGCGGGTCAACTGGCAAGTTTTGACGATAAGGCATTTACAGAAGCGGGCGCAGAAATTGTAGAGGGAAATGCGGTCTGGCAGTCAGAGATCATCCTGAAGGTCAATGCGCCGGAAGACGATGAAATTCCTTTACTGAATGCGGGTACGACGCTGGTGAGTTTCCTCTGGCCGGCGCAGAATCCTGAGCTATTGCAAAAACTCGCGGAACGCAATGTAACCGTGATGGCGATGGACTCCGTGCCGCGTATTTCGCGTGCGCAGTCGCTGGATGCCCTGAGCTCAATGGCCAACATCGCCGGTTATCGCGCGATTGTGGAAGCCGCACATGAATTTGGTCGTTTCTTTACCGGGCAAATTACCGCTGCGGGCAAAGTGCCGCCAGCGAAAGTGATGGTGATTGGCGCGGGCGTCGCAGGTCTGGCGGCCATTGGCGCGGCAAACAGCCTCGGCGCCATTGTACGTGCGTTTGATACCCGTCCAGAGGTAAAAGAGCAGGTTCAGAGTATGGGCGCTGAATTCCTCGAACTGGATTTTAAAGAGGAAGCGGGCAGCGGCGATGGCTATGCCAAAGTGATGTCCGAAGCGTTTATAAAAGCGGAAATGGAACTCTTTGCCGCGCAGGCGAAAGAGGTCGATATTATCGTCACGACCGCGCTAATCCCGGGTAAACCTGCGCCGACGCTGATCACGCGCGAGATGGTTGATTCCATGAAGTCCGGCAGCGTGATTGTCGATCTGGCCGCGCAAAACGGCGGTAACTGTGAATACACCGTCGCCGGTCAGGTGAGCACGACCGACAATGGCGTGAAGGTTATCGGTTACACCGATCTGCCGGGCCGTCTGCCGACGCAATCCTCCCAGCTTTACGGCACCAACCTGGTCAACTTGCTCAAACTGCTGTGCAAAGAGAAAGACGGCAATATCGACGTCGACTTTGACGACGTGGTTGTGCGCGGCGTAACGGTCGTACGTGACGGTGAAATTACCTGGCCCGCGCCGCCGATTCAGGTGTCTGCTCAGCCGCAGGCTGCGCCGCAAGCGGCTCCAGCGCCGAAAGAAGCGGAAAAACCGGCTTCACCGTGGCGTAAATATGCGCTGATGGCGCTGGCGATCGTTCTGTTTGGTTGGCTGGCTGACGTGGCGCCGAAAGAGTTCCTCGGCCACTTCACCGTTTTCGCACTTGCTTGCGTGGTGGGTTACTACGTGGTGTGGAACGTTTCGCACGCGCTGCATACGCCGTTGATGTCTGTGACTAACGCCATCTCAGGGATTATCGTTGTCGGGGCATTGTTACAGATTGGCCAGGGAGGCTGGGTGAGTTTCCTGAGCTTTATCGCGGTGCTTATCGCCAGCATTAATATTTTCGGTGGCTTCACCGTGACTCAGCGTATGCTGAAAATGTTCAGGAAAAACTAAGGGGTAACACATGTCTGGAGGATTAGTTACAGCTGCATACATTGTTGCCGCGATCCTGTTTATCTTCAGTCTGGCCGGGCTCTCTAAGCATGAGACGTCCCGACAGGGTAACAACTTTGGTATCGCCGGGATGGCGATTGCGCTGGTGGCGACGATCTTCGGCCCGGATACCGGCAACGTTGCCTGGATTCTGGTGGCGATGATTATCGGTGGGGCGATCGGTATCCGTCTGGCGAAACGCGTTGAAATGACCGAAATGCCGGAGCTGGTGGCGATTCTGCACAGCTTCGTCGGCCTGGCGGCGGTGCTGGTGGGCTTTAACAGCTACCTGTACCACGAGGCGGGTCTGGAACCGATTCTGGTGAATATTCACCTGACGGAAGTGTTCCTCGGCATCTTCATTGGCGCGGTTACCTTCACCGGTTCCGTGGTGGCGTTTGGCAAGCTGTGCGGTAAGATTTCGTCCAAACCGCTGATGCTGCCGAATCGTCACAAAATGAACCTGGCGGCGCTGGTGGTTTCCTTCCTGCTGCTGGTGGTGTTTGTACGTACCGAAAGCGTTGGCTTGCAGGTTCTGGCGCTGCTGGTGATGACCATTATTGCGCTGGCTTTCGGCTGGCACCTGGTGGCGTCCATTGGCGGGGCGGATATGCCGGTTGTGGTGTCCATGCTGAACTCCTATTCCGGTTGGGCAGCGGCGGCGGCAGGCTTTATGCTGGGCAACGACCTGCTGATCGTCACCGGCGCGTTGGTCGGTTCTTCGGGTGCGATTCTGTCTTACATCATGTGTAAGGCGATGAACCGCTCTTTCATCAGCGTTATCGCGGGTGGTTTCGGCAGCGATGGATCTTCTACTGGCGACGATCAGGTCGCGGGCGAGCACCGTGAGATCACGGCGGAAGACACGGCTGACATGCTGAAAAATTCGCACTCGGTCATCATTACCCCTGGCTATGGCATGGCGGTTGCGCAGGCGCAGTACCCGGTGGCGGAAATCACCGAGAAACTGCGCGCGCGCGGTATCAAGGTACGTTTTGGCATCCACCCGGTTGCGGGGCGCCTGCCTGGTCACATGAACGTACTGCTGGCGGAAGCGAAAGTGCCGTATGACATCGTGCTGGAAATGGACGAAATCAATGACGACTTCGCTGACACCGATACGGTGCTGGTTATCGGCGCGAACGACACGGTGAACCCGGCGGCGCAGGACGATCCGCGTAGCCCGATTGCCGGTATGCCGGTTCTGGAAGTCTGGAAAGCGCAAAACGTTATCGTGTTTAAACGCTCGATGAATACCGGCTATGCCGGGGTGCAGAACCCGCTGTTCTTTAAAGACAACACGCATATGCTGTTTGGCGATGCGAAAGCCAGCGTGGATGCGATTCTGAAAGCGCTTTAATCTTTACTGGCGCAAGTGTCATAAAACGGCCTCTCAGGAGGCCGTTTTTACATCTGAAGAGATCAGGTTTTATTCAAATCACTGAGCAGGACGGCAATGCTTTGCCCGCCGGAGGTTTGCTCCAGCGCGATCTTAACGATGATCGTCAACGGCACGGAAAGCAGCATGCCGACAGGGCCTAATAACCACCCCCAGAAGATCAGGGAGAGAAAAACCACCAGCGTGGAAAGGCCTAATCCACGCCCCATGATGCGGGGCTCAAGGATGTTCCCGAACACCAGATTGATAATCAGATACCCCGTCAGCACCACCAGCGCGTCATAAAGGCCGCTGAACACCAGAACCTGCGCAATAGGTGGGATCGCGGCCAGAACCGAGCCAATATTGGGGATATAGTTAAGCGCGAAAGCCAGCAGTCCCCAGACGAATGCGAAACGAACTTCCAGCAGCGCCAGCATTCCCCAGACCACAACGCCCGTGATAATGCTGATCGCCGTTTTCAGCACCAGATAATGCGACACGCTGTCGATTGCGCGCTGAATCGCGGCCATACCTTCAACCGGCCTGGCCATCATCTGCTGGAGTTTACCGGGCAACTGCGGAACTTCCAGTAGCATAAAGACCACGGTTAACAAGAGCAGGAAAATGGATGACATGGCGTTAGACAGCTGCGCCAGCAAATTCGTCACCAGCGTCATGGCGGCGTTAGGGTCGATATATTTCACCAGTTCATCCACCGAGACGCCGATGCCCAGGCGCTGTAGCCACGGTTCAATGTTTTTCAGCGGCACAACCAATGATGAGCGGTATTGCGGCAGCGTGCGGGCTAACTCATTTAGCGATGTGCCGAGATAGGCCAGCAGCAACACCATGCCCATCACGATAATCCCGATCAGTATCGATACGGCCAAAACGCGCGGGATGCGAAGCCTGACCATGCGCTGCACCAGCGGGCTCAGTACCACCGCAATAAATAACGCCAGAATAAACGGCACAATAATATCGGCAGCGAAGCGAATACCGGTGAGAATGATGACCAGCATTCCCAGCATGATTACGAGTTTCAGGCCGTTAAGCGTGATGATCGGTTTTGCCATGATAATTCCTGAATTTTTGTTCTTACTCTTTATAATAATGTGATTTTTGTCGGGCTGTGCTAACAAAAATCAAACGGCGCGGGTAAAGAAGTGAAAAGGTTTTGAGTTAATTCTAAGGCTGTGGTACAAATCAGACGTGTTTAACTACCGAGGACAATTTTCATCCGCGATGACGAGAAGCAACACTGCGGATAATTGTAATATTATGGACAATATGTTCAGGACGTTTTTTTCTACACAGACCGTACTTCTTCGCACTTCTTCCTCTTTCCTGCTTGCTGGTGAGCAGCACTGGCGCAACGCGCTTTAGTCCCTTACTTCTGCCTGAGCTGGCGTTACGCGCCTGGCTAATTCATTTTATTTTTTGGTTTGCTGCATGCAGCAGGCCCGAAGGACTATATTCTCAAGCAGGAGAAGCACCATGTTTTACTGGATTTTATTAGCCCTTGCCATTGCGGCTGAAATTACCGGAACGCTGTCGATGAAATGGGCAAGCGTAAGCAATGGCAACACGGGTTTTATTTTAATGCTGGTCATGATTACGCTGTCGTATATTTTTCTCTCTTTTGCCGTAAAAAAAATTGCGCTTGGCGTGGCGTATGCCTTGTGGGAAGGCATCGGTATTTTATTTATTACGCTGTTTAGCGTGCTGTTATTTGACGAAGCCTTATCGGCCATGAAAATTGCGGGTCTGGTTACGCTGGTATTCGGGATCGCGCTGATCAAATCGGGTACGCGCAAGCCAGTAAACGCCGCGAAGGAGGCGACGCATGCCGCAGTTTGAGTGGGTTCATGCCGCGTGGCTGGCGATGGCGATCGTTCTGGAAATCGTCGCTAACGTGTTCCTGAAGTTTTCTGACGGCTTTCGTCGCAAGTTCTATGGCATTCTGTCGCTGGCCGCAGTGCTGGCGGCCTTCAGCGCGCTCTCTCAGGCGGTAAAAGGCATTGATCTTTCGGTGGCATATGCGTTGTGGGGCGGATTTGGTATCGCCGCCACGCTGGCAGCCGGGTGGGTGCTTTTTGGGCAGCGTCTGAACAACAAAGGCTGGGTAGGCGTGGTATTGCTGCTTATCGGCATGATCATGATAAAACTGGCCTGACAGCTATGCTGCCCGTTACGGCGGGCAGCACACGGGAACCATCATCTATTCCTGAGCCAGCGCTTCCAGCTTGTCCCGAAAGCCGGTGACGGAAATCGCGCGGTTGTCAGCCCGCCAGCGATCTTTTGCCGCCGGAGCGGAACTTTGTACGCCAATCAACTGCCAGCCAGCGTCGGTATGCAGCATTAACGGAGAACCGCTGTCGCCGGGCAGCGTGTCGCACTGGTGAGAGAGCACCGCGTTTTGCGCCCAGCCGGTAATCAGGCAATCCTGATGCGAGTAAAGCGTATCAAGATGATCTTCCGGGTAACCTGACTGCGTCACTTTGCGGTCGGCGGTTTTCAGGGCAGCGGTTAGCGCGGCTTTATCGCCTTCAAATAAGGGCAGTGGGGTAATGCCGGACGGCGGATAACGCAACACAATCAAACCAAAATCCCACGGCGCGGCGGCCGGAGGGACAATCCAGCCATCGCCATCAGGCTTTAAGCGCTTTCCCAGCGACGGATCGACCCGACCTTCAATACCGTGAATTTCATAACGCCAGAGACCTTTTTGCGATACGAAACGCAAAGCCACGGCTTTATCTGGCTTCCCTTTCGGCGGCGTTAACAAGCAGTGTCCGGCGGTGAGAGCCAGATGAGATGAAATGAGCGTGGCGGTACACAGGTTGCCGCTGGCGGTTTCCAGTTGACCAATAGCGTCCCACGGCGACTGCGTTGGATCTTCAACCTTGACCCGATCGTCATGGTCAAAAAATAACGTTTTGGCTTCACGGGTATCCGTGGTGGTATCAGCCTCATCCGCATGAGCAACGACAGGGGAAAGACAAATTACGCCCAGTAATACCGCAATGGTTTTATGCATATCACACTCTGTGTGGGTAATTATGATTATTAAAAGCAAACCCTCAGTGAATACTATAGACGTGACGGCAGGAAAGTGGGAGTAAAATCAGATAACTACATTCAGGAAATATAAAAATGCGTGGCAATAAGGGCGCATAATATAAGCATGGTGAGAATCAACTCAAAGCGGTAACGAAACACGTTAACCCTCCGAAGAAACGGCGCTAAACCCGATGATTTAGCGCCGTGTGTTATGGCGCGGGGGAGCGCCATAGAACTCGCCAGTGCCTTATGCCGCCGGTTTAGCTGCCGGTTTAGCCGCAGTATGTTTTACCGCTTTTTTGGTGTGTTTTTTCGCTGCCTGCGCTTTTTGTTCAGGCGCTTTCTGAGTCGCTGCTGCTTTGTGGTATTTTTTGTGATGCGTGGTTTTTGCCGGTGCGGTTTTGGCAGGTGCCGCAGCCGGAGCCGTCGTGGACGTTGCCGTTTCAGCAGCAAATGCAGCAGAAGACAGACCCATAGCAGCGGCAACAACCAGAGCTAATACTTTTTTCATTCTGATACCCTCGATTTGGTTTTTTATTCAACCCCACTGCGGGGCCGGTGAAATCACTATATCGCTGTAAATCGAGGGCTTCCGTGAGTCATTGGTATCGGCGTGTAACGGTATGTACAACCGGCCCGACAGATTGACGCTATCGGGCAAACAAGAGACATCATGACAAATAGCGTGATTCCAGATGCGCCCGGAAGTAACGGCTGCTCAATGGTTCTCCGGTGGCCTGAGCGATCAGCTGCGCGGTAGTAAAGCGACTGCCGTGCTGCCAGATATTTTGTCGCAGCCAGTCAAACAAGGCGCTGAGATCGCCTTGCGCAATCTGATTATGCAGATCCGGCAATGCGCTATGGGCGGCGCTAAACAGCTGTGCGGCATACATGGCGCCCAGCGTATAAGACGGGAAGTAGCCAAAGCCGCCGTCGGTCCAGTGGATGTCCTGCATACAGCCGTTACGGTAATCTCCCGCGGTTGACAGCCCCAGCCAGGCCTGCATTTTTTCATCCCACAGTGCGGGAATATCATCCACTTCGATGTCGCCGTTAATCAGCGCCTGTTCAATGTCATAGCGCAAGATAACATGGGCAGGATAACTCACTTCGTCGGCATCCACGCGGATAAAGCCCGGTTTCACCCGCTGATTCCAGGCAATGAAATTCGCTTCTTCAAAAGCGGGCTGATCGCCAAAATGACGTTTAACGGCGGGAATGAGCCGTTTGAGGAACGCAGCGCTGCGACCCAGTTGCATCTCGAAAAACAGACTCTGGGATTCATGGATGGCCGTGGAGCGGGCAAACGCGATCGGCTGACCCTGCCAGGCGTGGGGCAGATTCTGTTCATAGCGGGCGTGCCCCGTTTCGTGGATCACGCCAAAGAGCGCGCTGAGTAATTCATTTTCATCATAGCGCGTGGTGATGCGCACATCTTCCGGCACGCCGCCGCAAAACGGGTGGGCGCTGATGTCCAGCCGACCGGCGTTAAAATCAAACCCTAACTGCGACATGGTTTCCAGTCCCAGTTCACGCTGTAGCGCCGTTGGGAACGGGCCGACCGGCGCAATCAGCGGCTGATGCGACTGTTTTGACACCGCGCGGTTTAACAGATCGGGAAGCCAGGTTTTGACATCCGCAAACAGAACATCCAGTTGGGCGCTGGTCATATCGGGCTCAAAAATATCCAGCAGGGCATCGTAGGGCGAACATCCTTTAGCTTCGGCGCGAAGTTTTGCCTCTTCACGGCTGTATTTCACAACCTCTTTCAGATTCTGCGCAAATCCTTGCCAGTCATTCGCCGGACGCTGACTCCGCCATGCGTGTTCACACCGGCTCCCCGCCAGTGATTTCGCCTCCACCAGTGACTCAGGCAGCAGGGCCGCCTGATGGTGCCGCCTCGCCATTTCACGCAGGTTCGCCTGCTCAACATCGTTCAAATCTTCCTGCCCGGCGGCGGCTATCCACTGCGCAACCTTCGGGTCAGTCAGTAACTGATGTTCCAGCACGTTCAGCTCGGCCAGCGCTTCGCCTCGCGCGGTGCTTCCACCGGGAGGCATCATGGTGAACATATCCCAACTGGCGATAGCGGAGAGATGCGAAAAGCGGGAGAGGCGCTGGAAAGTGCGGGTGAGTTGTTGGTAGTGGCTCTTGTTGGACATTGTTGTGTTCCCGTCGTGTTCTGCGAATGTGAGGAGTTTACCCTGATTCATACATGTTTATACGCTGATGGCAACGATGGCAGAAATGTTGGTAGGTTGTAAGTGATAATGATACTTCTTATCATAAATGGCGGTGTCGTGAAGCACACTGGTGAAATATTAACAGGGAACAGGGATGCAACAGGAAATCAATAACGCCTATATTGTCAGGACAAAAGCAGTGTCAGGCTGCTTTTCTATGTTTATGCTGATGTTTGGTATTACATTTACGCCACTGTTTTTTACCCGCAGTGCGCAATTAATGGAAAGTGGGTTACTTTTACCGCTGATGTTTGTGCTGGAATTTCTTATTCTGGTCCCGCTGTATTATCTCTTTTTTAGAAAAAGAGACGGTCTGGGAAAAGGCACATTGAGCGCAAAGTGGTTTGTTATTTTGTTTGGCGCCATTCTGATCATCCAGTTTCTTTTACCTGCTATGTTGGGGATGAGAAAAACAGAAGCGTGGGTCATGACGCAGGTTTCATTGCATAACTACGCTTTCTGGCTGACCAACCTGTCACTGATTTTCCTCGTCCCGGTCTACGAGGAAATCGTCTTCAGAGGGTGTCTGTTCAACGCCTTTCAGTACTGGTTCAATGATAAGGTGTGGGCGACGTCGCTTGCCGTTTCAACGCTGTTTGCGCTGATGCATACGCAGTACGCCGATATCAGAACATTATTGATGTTATTTTTAATATCGCAGGTGCTTATTGTCGCCAGAGTCAAATCTAAAGGGTTATTAATGCCTGTTACCCTGCATATATTAATGAATGCGACGGTGATCGGGATACAATATGGCGTTCAGGTCTTATTATCCTCCGGGTGATATTTACGGCATTCGGAAGCGATATCGTCAGTGTTGCCCACCATTACAGGTAGTTTTATCTTCCGGTCTCGCTTTTGGGTATCGTGCGGGGTAAAGTCAAACCTCAACAATAAAAATAAATACACACAGCATGATGAATCCAATTATCTGGGTTATCTTTGCTCTTCTGGCACTGGATGCCGTCAGGGAATTGATGGGGGCTTCTTCCATCCTGGGATTGTGGTAATCCAAAGCGCTGGTTGAGCTGTAAAGAGTGCCCGGGCTCGACCCGGGCTTCTCTTTATCAAACGTGCAGACGATGATGCAGGCGGGAGCCAACCAGCAGCGCCAGAAGCAGCATCAGCGCGATAAACCCGCCCACACCGTTCCAGCCATAGCTGTGCCAGAATACCCCGCCTAACGTCCCGGCAATGCTGGAACCCAGGTAATAGCTGAAGAGATACAGGGACGATGCCTGGCCTTTGGCGCGTTTCGCGCGTGGGCCAATCCAGCTGCTTGCCACCGAATGCGCGGCAAAAAATCCGGCGGAGAAGAGCAGCATTCCGGCGAAAATCAGCCATAGCGACGTGAACAGCGTCATTAACAGCCCGAACAACATCACGCCGGTTGAGAACAACATCACCGGCCCGCGACCATAACGCGTCGTCATGGCGCCTGCTTTAGGCGAGCTCCAGGTGCCCGTCAGGTAAGCCACCGATAAAAGCCCCACAATGGCCTGGCTGAGTTCCCAGGGCGAAAGCATCAACCGATAGCCGATATAGTTAAATAGCGTGACAAACGACCCCATTAACAAAAAGCCTTCTGCGAATAACAGCGGCAGGCCCCTGTCGCGCCAGTGAAGGCGGAAGTTGATGAACAGCGTTTTGGGGCGTAATGAAGTCGGTCGGAAATGGCGGGATTCCGGCAAGATTTTCCAGAACATCAATGCGGACGCCAGCGCGAAACAGCCGATCGCCGCCAGTGCGATGCGCCAGTTAAAAAAGTCGGTAAATACGCCGCTGATCAGACGCCCGCTCATGCCGCCAATCGAGTTGCCGCTAATGTACAACCCCATTGAGAAGGCGACGAAACTGGGATGGATCTCTTCACTTAAATAGGTCATGCCTACTGCGGCGACGCCGCTCAACGACAGGCCAATCAGCGCGCGCATGATTAAAATGCCATGCCAGCTGGTCATCATGGTGGAAAGCAGCGTACAGCAGGAGGCCAGCAGCAGCGCCGTCACCATTACAGGTTTGCGGCCGATCGCGTCGGACAACGGGCCGGTAAACAGCAGCCCGATGGCTAACATGCCGGTGGAGATGGAAAGCGAGATACTGCTGCTGGCGGGAGAGACGCCAAATTCATGGGACAGCACAGGCAGTATCGGTTGTACGCAATAGAGAAGGGCGAACGTCGCCAGCCCGGCGGAGAATAGCGCCAGCGTAACGCGCATAAACTGGGATGTACCACGTTTTATATATTGAACCGGCTGGGAAATAATGTGTTCATCAACATCGCTCGCCGTTGCGGTGTCGACAGCAGTAATACGACTCACTTGAAATCCTTGCTCAACATCCCCGTGATTATGGTGACGGGTATGACCTCAGTGCTAAGAGTAGGAAAATCAAAATATTCTGTCTAATATATTAATAATCTCAAATAATATTTATAAAATATGAATATTGAACTTCGTCATCTACGCTACTTTGTGGCGGTTGCAGAAGAGTTGCATTTTGGCCGGGCGGCTGCGCGGCTGAACATCTCTCAACCTCCGCTAAGCCAGCAGATCCAGACCCTTGAACAGCAGATTGGCGCGCGGCTGCTGGCGCGAACCAACCGGAGCGTTGCGCTGACGGCGGCGGGTAAGCAGTTTCTGGCAGACAGTCGGCAGATCCTTGGGCTGGTGAATGAGGCCGCCGCCCGCGCGGAACGCTTGCATCAGGGGGAGACCGGCGAGCTGCGCATTGGCTTCACCTCATCCGCGCCGTTTATTAAAGCCGTCTCGGATACGCTGTCTCTGTTTCGCCAGGACTACCCGGATGTGCATATGCAGACCCGTGAAATGAACACTCGCGAGCAGATTGCGCCGCTTAATGAAGGCGCGCTGGATATGGGGTTACTGCGCAATACCTCATTGCCGGATACGCTGGAATGGGAAGTGATTCTGCATGAACCGCTGCTGGCGATGATCCCCCGTGAACATCCGCTGGCGCAAAAGCCGGTCGTGACGCTGGCGGAGCTGGCGAAAGAACCGTTTGTCTTTTTTGATCCGCATGTAGGAACGGGGTTGTATGACGATATTCTCGGCCTGATGCGCCGTTACCATCTCACTCCGGCGATCACTCAGGAGGTTGGAGAGGCGATGACAATTATCGGGCTGGTAGCCGCAGGACTGGGGGTATCGATCCTGCCCGCCTCGTTTAAACGGGTACAGCTTGATGAAATGCGTTGGGTGCCCATTGCCGAAGCGGACGCCGTGTCGGAAATGTGGCTGGTATGGCCGAAACATCATGAACAAAGTCACGCTGCGCAACGATTTCGCCATCAACTTTTAACGGCCGCAAAGCGCGCTTAATTTAGTTTAAAAAGGGATGAAAATGTGCAGTAAATCACACGGCTAAGTAAAAAGTTGACGACAACTATTGAAGTCATTCACCATAGCCCACAGATTATTTCGGAGCGCGAAAATAAAGGGAGTCAGAGGTGGTTGCTGATAGTCAGCCAGGGCATATCGATCAAATCAAGCAGACCAATGCTGGCGCGGTATATCGCCTGATTGATCAGCTGGGCCCCGTGTCGCGAATTGATCTTTCTCGTCTGGCGCAACTGGCGCCTGCCAGTATCACTAAAATTGTTCGCGAAATGCTCGAAGCGCATTTAGTTCAGGAGCTGGAGATCAAAGAGGCGGGAAGCCGTGGTCGCCCGGCGGTCGGGCTGGTGGTGGAAACCGAGGCCTGGCACTATTTGTCTATTCGTATCAGCCGTGGCGAGATTTTTCTCGCCCTGCGCGACCTGAGCAGCAAACTGGTGGTGGAGGAGTGCCTTGAGCTACCGCTGGTTTCTGAGACTCCGCTGCTTGAACGTATTATTTTTATGGTCGATCAGTTCTTTATCCGTCACCAGCAAAAACTCGAACGCCTGACCTCTATCGCCATCACCTTACCCGGTATTATTGATACTGAGAATGGCATTGTGCACCGCATGCCGTTTTACGACGATGTCAAAGAGATGCCGCTGGGGGAAACCCTCGAACACCACACCGGTGTACCGGTCTATATTCAGCATGATATCAGCGCCTGGACGATGGCCGAGGCGCTTTTTGGCGCATCGCGCGGCGCGCGTGATGTTATTCAGGTGGTGATTGATCACAACGTTGGGGCTGGCGTGATTACCGACGGCCACTTACTGCATGCGGGCAGCAGCAGTCTGGTGGAGATCGGCCATACGCAGGTCGACCCCTACGGTAAACGTTGTTACTGCGGGAACCACGGCTGTCTGGAAACGATCGCCAGCGTGGACAGCGTGCTTGAACTGGCGCAGCTGCGACTCAATCAGTCAATGAGTTCTTCGCTGCATGGGCAGCCGCTGACGGTGGACTCGCTGTGCCAGGCGGCGGTGCAGGGGGATTTGCTGGCGAAAGATATCATTAGTGGCGTCGGGATGCATGTTGGCCGCATTCTGGCGATCATGGTGAATTTATTTAATCCGCAAAAAATTCTGATCGGTTCGCCGCTGAGCAAAGCGGCGGAAATCCTTTTTCCGGCAATTGCGGACAGCATCCGTCAACAGGCGCTGCCGGCGTATAGCAAACATATCGCCGTCGAAAGTACGCAGTTTTCCAATCAAGGGACAATGGCGGGCGCCGCACTGGTAAAAGACGCGATGTATAACGGTTCTTTGTTGATTCGTCTATTACAGGGTTAACATTTTTTAACTGTCGTACGAAAATTTGCGCTAACGCAAGCTGATCGCGATTGTCATACCTTAGACTTTCTCCACTGTATTATTTTCCTGGCTTATATTTTCGAAGCATAACGGTGGAGTTAGTGATGCTGAAGCGTTTCTTTATTACAGGTACAGACACTTCTGTTGGGAAGACAGTGGTTTCCCGCGCATTACTACAAGCGTTAGCGTCAGGGAACAAAAGCGTCGCAGGTTATAAACCCGTTGCGAAAGGCAGCAAAGAGACGCCGGAAGGCATGCGCAATAAAGATGCGCTGGTGTTGCAGAGCGTCTCTTCTATTGAGCTGCCTTATGAGGCGATCAATCCGATTGCGCTGAGCGAAGACGAAAGCAGCGTGGCGCATAGCTGCCCGATCAATTACACCCTGTTATCCAACGGGCTTGCCAGCCTGAGCGAAAAGGTTGACCACGTTGTGGTGGAAGGCACCGGCGGCTGGCGCAGCCTGATGAACGACCTGCGTCCGTTATCTGAATGGGTCGTGCAGGAGCAGTTACCGGTGCTGATGGTGGTGGGGATTCAGGAAGGCTGCATTAACCATGCGCTGCTGACCGCACAGGCTATCGCCAATGACGGATTACCGCTGATCGGCTGGGTGGCGAACCGCATCAATCCCGGACTGGCGCATTATGCCGAAATCATTGATGTGTTAAGCAAAAAACTACCTGCGCCGCTGATTGGCGAACTGCCTTATTTGCCGCGTGCCGAACAACGCGAGCTGGGGCAATATATCCGTCTGTCAATGCTCGGCAGTGTGCTGTCGGTAGACCGAGTCCTCGCGTAACGTTCGCGATAAGACCGACGCCACCACGCAGGCAATCAGTAATCCGGGGAGTAGCCGATACTCCCCGGTCATTTCACAGATCATCAGCGTCGACATCATCGGCGCGTGTGTTGTTGCCGCCAGCAGCGTCGCCATTCCTGTCAATCCCAGCAATATTGCCATCTCATCCGCTCCCGGAAGCCAGAATCCCCACATCCGACCGTATAACATACCAATCGACAAGCCGATGAACAGCGTGGGGGTAAAGACGCCGCCGGGCGCACCGGAACCGCTGCTGGCGAGTACGGCAAGTAATTTGCAGATGAAGATCCCGGCGATCACGGAGAGCAGCGGCGGGGCGAGCAAAAATGACTGCACGACGCTGTAGCCATTTCCCCAGACGGCCGGCGTCAGCAGGGATAACAAGCCAACGATGAATCCGCCCAGCGCCAGTTGCCACGGAGGCGATAATTTCAGCCGAATAAAACCGTTATGAGTGGTGGTCATTAACCACATAAACAGCGGCCCGCAGACGCCAGCCACCAGCCCGGTGCTGATAATCATCGCATATTCCCGCACATGTAAATCCAGCGACAGGTGAACCGTATAGAGCAGGGCATTACCGCCGCTGAGCAAATGGGTGGTCAGTAATGCCACGACGGCGGAAATCACAACGGGGCCAAGCGACGCCAGCATCAGCGTGCCAAACAGGATTTCTGCGATAAAGAGGCTGCCCGCCAGCGGGGCGTGATACGCGCTGGCCATCCCTGCCGCAGCGCCGCAGGCGATCCACAATTTCCACTCTTCACGCGGGGTGCAACGCTGAGCAAAACAGGATGCCGCCAGCGCTGCCAGTAAGATCATGGCCCCTTCGCGCCCGATGGCGCTACCGCTGGCGACGACAAGTAGCGAAGCAAGGGACTTCACCAGACTTGCCCCGTAATCGAATTGCCCATCTGTTTGCAGGGCTTCCATGTAGTCGGTGGGGGCATGGGGGCGTTGTTGATTCATTTTCTGCCAGCCCCAGAGCAGCGCACCTGCCGCGAGGCCGCCCACGGCGGGGGTGATCAGTCGTCGCCAGGGCGAAAGGTTTGTCGCGGCATTCACCAGGCTTCCCGTATCGTTACGTAAAAAAAGCCATTCCAGCACCAGCATGGCGTGACGAAACCCGGCTACCGCCAGTGCGGCAAGGGTGCCAATTATTGTCGCGATTAACAGGCGGCGAAACATCGCTCGCAGGTCAGGGTATGTATGTAGGCGGTGCATGGGCAGACCACACAGGCATTTTCAGGAGTGTCTATTTTGCGGGTAAACAGCGCGGGACGCAAAAGCACTGCGTGCGCAGGGGGAACTGCCCGATGGCGCTTCGCTTACCGGGCCGACAAGAATGTGCTCCGTAGGCCGGGTAAAGCGTAGCTGCCATCCGGCGTTTAGCTACTTTCGTGAATATTCAGCGCCCGACGGGTACGGCCTGAACTGAGATAATCGGCAATGTAATCCTGCGAGATTTCGCCGTTATAGCGTCCTTCCTCATCGACAATGGGCATCCAGCTGGTGTTACTCTCGTACAGTTTCGACAGCACAATACGCAGGTTGTCTTCCGCTTTTCCGGTGACGCGAAACGGGTGGATTATATCCGCGCAGGTGCCGTTGGCGTTCCTGGCTTCACGACGCTTCACAAAACCAAGCGGCTTGCCGTCGCTATCGACAACGGTGATCGCGCGAATATCATTATCGTCCATGATGCCAAATGCCTCTGCCAGCGAGGTGGCGGTGCGGGCGGTCAGGGTGGGTTGTTGGTCGGTTACGTCGCCCGCCGAAACCAGCAGAAGACGTTTTAGCGTACGATCCTGACCGACAAATGAGCCGACGAATTCATTCGCCGGTTTTGCCAGCAATTCATCCGGGCTGGCGCACTGTATAATGCGGCCCTGGCGGAATACGGCAATCCTGTCGCCCAGCTTCAGCGCTTCATCGATATCATGGCTGACCAGCATCACCGTCTTTTTCAGCGCCCGCTGCATATCAAGAAACTGATTCTGAATCACCTCGCGGTTAATCGGGTCCACCGCACCGAAAGGTTCATCCATCAACAGCACCGGGGGATCGGCCGCCAGCGCGCGGATCACGCCGATGCGCTGTTGTTGACCGCCAGACATCTCTTTCGGGTAGCGATGCAGAAACTTTTTCGCATCCATTGCCACCATGTCCATTAACTCTTCCGCACGACGTTTGCAGCGGGTTTTATCCCAGCCCAGCATACGCGGGACAACAGTGATGTTCTCTTCGATGGTCATGTTGGGAAACAGGCCAATTTGCTGGATCACGTAGCCAATGTTGCGCCGTAGCGTGACGGTATCCATCGCACTGGTGTTTTGTCCGTTAATGAAAATATTGCCGCTGCTGGGCGCGATCAGCCGGTTGATCATCTTCAGGGTGGTGGTCTTGCCGCAGCCTGACGGCCCAAGCAGCACGCACATTTCACCTTCCGGCACGTTCAGATTGATGTTATCAACGGCGTTAAGCGGTTGGCCATTCTTCTGTGAAAAGCGTTTGGTGAGGTTTTCCAGTTTTATCATTATCGTATCCCCTTAGGTGTCAGTACGACTTGCAGGCGATGCAGCAACCAGTCGAGCACAATGGCCAACAGACAAATCATCAGCGCACCGGCGATTAACATGCGGATATCACTCCCGCCGATGCCGTTCAGTAACAGTAACCCCAGGCCGCCAGCGCCAATGACGGCGGCGATGGCCATCACGCCGATATTCATGACGACGGCAGTGCGAATCCCGCCAAAAATCACCGGCAGGGCCATCGGAATTTCTACCCAGCGCAAACGCTGCCAGAACGTCATGCCAATTCCGCGTCCCGCTTCGCGCAAGCCCGGCGGTAAACTGTCGAGCGCGGTGTGCGTGTTGCGCACAATCGGCAGCAGCGAGTAAAGAAAAACGGCGGTAATTGCGGGAAGGGCGCCAATCCCCTGACCGATCAGCGAAAACAGCGGGATCATCAAACCAAATAATGCGATGGACGGGATAGTGAGCAGCAGCGTCGCCGCCCCTAACACCGGCGTAGCCAGCCATTTATGACGAACAATCAGAATGCCCAGCGGCACGCCAATGATAATCGCCAGACCGACGGCCAGCGCAACCAGCCACAAATGCTGAAGAGTGAGGCTCGTCAGATAACCCGCGTTATCCATCATGTAATGAATCGTATCCATAAGCGCTCCTTACAGCAGACCTTTTTGTTGCAGGAATGTGCGCGCAACCTGCTGGGGTGACTGGTGATCGATGTCGACCTGCGCATTAAGCGTCGAGATGACGTCGTTATTGAGCAGCCCGGAAAGGGTATTCAGCGCATCATCCAGCCCCGGATGGGCATCCAGTATCTCTTTACGGACGACAGGCGTGACAGCGTAACCTGGGAAGAAGCCTTTATCATCTTCCAGCACCTTGAGGTCAAAACCCTTCACCCGGCCATCCGTGGTGTACACCAGACCGGCGTCCACAAAGCCGTCGCGCACGGCGTTATAGACCAGACCCGGGTCCATTTGCCGAATCTGCGGACGGTCAAGCTGCATCTGGTAGGCATCCTGCAACGGCTTCATCCCGTCGCTGCGCCCGGAAAACTCAAGGTCGAGACCTAACATCCAGTTATTGTCAGGGTCGGTCTGGCGGATGTGTTCGATTTTCGCCACCATTTCCGACAGGGTGTTGATGTTCTCTGCTTCGGCGCGTTTGCGCTGCATGGCGAACGCGTAGGTGTTATTCATATTCGCCGGGTTTAGCCATACCAGTCCGAGCTTCGCATCCAGGCGTTTGACGGTATCGTAGGATTCCTGCGGGCTCATCCGTTTATCAATGTGGTTAAAAATGATCAGGGACGTGCCGGTGTATTCCCAGGTGATATCAATCTGCTTATTCACCATGGCATTACGTGAAATCACCGCCGCAATGTTGGTGCGCGGCTGAACCTGAAAACCCTTTTTTTGCAGGTACTGCACGGTCATGGCGGAAAGGATGTGTTGTTCGGTAAAACCTTTGGTTGCAAGGATCAACGGGGCCGCCTGAGCCTGTCCGGTAACGAGCAACGCGGCGGCAAGCCATCCCAGCAGATGTTTTTTTAATGTCATTCAACGCTCCTTATTCTTATCGTTGTATCAGGCCGTATGCGGACTGAGGATGCGGCCAAGCAGGGCAAGCAGGCTGTCGAGAATCAGCGCCACCAGAGCGGTTGCCGTTGCGCCCAGAATCAGCGTCGGGAAGTCATTGAGGTAAATGCCGGGGAAAATCAGCTCGCCGTAGCTGCTGGCCCCAATCAGGAACGCCAGCGGGGCCGTACCCACATTAATCGCCGTCGCGATCCGAATCCCAGCAAGCATCACCGGCCAGGCATTGGGCAGTTCAACCTGACGCAGACGCTGCCATTTCGTCATACCGATGCCGTTCGCGGCTTCAATCAGGGAGGCGGGAACAGAACAAAGCCCGGCGTAGGTATTGCGCACGACGGGAAGAAGCGAGGCGAGGAACAGCGCGAAAATCGCCGGAACGTCGCCAATGCCGATAATTACCATCGCCAGTGCCAGTACGGCCAGAGGCGGCAGAGTATTGCCTACATTAAAGAGCTGCATTACGTATTCGGCGAATCCTTTGGCTGCCGTACGGCTCAGTAAAATGCCGCTGGGAATACCGATAACTAAGGCGAAGAACATGGAGGTAAAGACGAGGAGTAAATGCTGTTTGCCCAAATAAAGCAGATCAACCTGACGCGCTTTAATGGTTTCCAGACCCACTCCCCAAACCAGCAGCGCCAGCACAAGAGCGATCGCGCCAGTAAACCCGAGCACGCGTTTTAACGTAAAGGTGTGCATTGCGGTGTGTCTCCCTGTTTGCATGCGTTATGGCAACGAAAGAGACGTTGCGTGTTGTTATGCCATGTAGCGGCAGGGTGTTTTGAGCTATAGCAACACGTCGGGAAGGATTCCAGCGAGACAAGTATTTAAATTAGCAGGCTATGCATGCCCGTTGCTCATTTGCCCTTACAGGGCGAAGGATGTGCGCGAATGTGAAGAATTGTCTTAAAAATGGAAAGTTGAAGTGACATTGTCACTTATCGGGAAGGAGAAACAACCGGTTTTTGATGATAAAGGCAGGGCGCGCCCTGCCTGAAAAAGCGTTAGCGAAACAGCGGTTTTACGGCGACAGGGATCAGTAACTGAGACTGCCACTGCGCCAGCGTTTGCTGTGCCAGCTCACCTGCCGCCTGGTAAAATGGATGGTTTGCGCCTTCGATGAAAACCGCCAGGAAGCGCGCAGACCACGGCAACAGATGCCAGGCCAGCAGTTGTTCGCATTCGCTATGACGGCCATTTTCCGCAAGCCAGGCAGCCAACAGCAACAGGGAACCAAAATGATCTTCCGGTTCATTTTGCTGGATCTCAAACTGGATGCCGTTGTCCCGCATCCACTGGCGTAATGCCAGCGTAGATTCGCCAAACAACACGCTTTCACGGTCCAGCCAGACCGATCCCCAGGGAGGCGACGGAAGCGCCCAGGGACCGACAAACAGACGTTGCCAGGCTTGCGGGAGCGGCTCCTCGATGTCGGCCTGAAAAACCGCCGCAATCGGCGCCAGAACCTCCGGTGAAAGAGGCCACTGCGCCTGCCAGCCGTCGGTTTTTAACGCTGAAACCAACGGGGCGGCTTCGGTACTGTCTGGCGCATAATAAAACAACGCGCCCAGCACGCGTGCAGCCATAGAAAAATCGTCACGTTGTGAAAAAGAAGTCATGAAACCATCCTGAAAGGTGCGGGTTTCCCCGCACGCGTAAGTTAACCTGCAACGGCCATTCCGACGGTCATATGCAGGCCGTAAAACAATCCGCGACCTATGATTTCGCCGCCAAGCACCAGGATTAACCCCAGCAACAATCCGACGACGTGCGGTTCTTTGCGGCGCACCAACGGGCATATCCAGCAACCCAGCCCGGCAGCAAGCAGCACTACGCGCCAGACCTGTAAGCGGCCATAGTCTGGAACCAGCGCGCTCGCCTGTTGCACGGAGCTGTGGATTGCCCCAAGCGACATGCCTTGCATGATGATTACGGCCACGCAGACTAACAGCGCCAGCACGCTGATGCTTGCGAACGTCGTGCCGTTGAATCTGGCGCGCGCGGCGCGCAATATCAGCGCCGCAAATAGCGGCCCGCTCAGGAACACCGTCAGGAAGAATGCCAGCGTCGTGTAGCCATTATACCAGGTAGGAACGGTATCGATCTGATAGACTCGCGTCATTGCCCAGACAAATACCACCCCGAGTACCATGCTGACCAGCAGCCAGATTTTGCCCAGTGCTTCCGGCATTTTGCCGAGCACAGCCACCAGCCACCAGAAACCGCCTACGGCAAAAAAGACAGAGCCAGCGGCAATTTCATTACTCAGCGCGGAAGCGCCTACCCGGTTAAGCGAGTTAAACGCGCGAAACGGCGAGCCGAGGTGCATGATCGACGCCAGAAAACCCAGCCCCATGACGACCCATAGAAAGAACATACCGCGCACAATATGCTGTCTGCTGGCCGCATCGTCTTTCGCCGCAAACCAGCCCAGACCGCTGACAATCAATGCGCCGACAACGCATTGACCGAACACCGTAAACAGCACCAGCGGCCATTCATGCCATCCATTTCCCATTTTATACCTCCTTCGGATTTGCCAGATAACCCGTGGTATCCCCGGTCGGGCGGCTGTTGGCGTTGGGTTTAATCACAATGTTCGGTCTGGTGAAGTGCGCACCCGGCAGCGGCGCAACGGCCGCCAGCGTGCCATGTTTCTTCCGCAGCTCTTCTATCGGGCCAAAGTCCAGCGCGCGCAGCGGGCAGGACTCGACGCAGATCGGTTTTTTGCCGTCGGCAACGCGGTCATGACAGCCGTCGCATTTGGTCATGTGGCCTTTGGCGGCGTTGTACTGCGGCGCACCGTACGGGCAGGCCATATGGCAGTAGCGACAGCCGATGCAGACGTCCTCATCCACCACCACAAAACCGTCCTCGCGTTTGTGCATCGCGCCGCTCGGGCACACTTTCGTGCAGGCCGGGTCTTCGCAGTGGTTGCAGGAAATGGAAAGATAGTAGGCAAAGACGTTCTGGTGCCAGACGCCGTTGTCCTCCTGCCAGTCACCGCCCGCATATTCATAGATGCGGCGGAAGCTGACGTCCGGGGTTAAATCTTTGTAGTCTTTGCAGGCCAGTTCGCAGGTTTTGCAACCGGTGCAACGACTGGAGTCAATAAAAAATCCATATTGGGTTGTCATCGGTTACTCCTTATACCTTCTCAACCTGAACGAG
>NZ_JAOWFX010000034.1:0-1284 GCF_030333435.1 Citrobacter sp. CK191
TTTGCTCTTTAAAAATCTGGATCAAGCTGAAAATTGAAACGACACACGTAAAGTGTGTATGAGTCTCTCAAATTTTCGCAACGCGAAGTGTTTCACGAAACATCTTCGGGTTGTGAGGTTAAGCGACCAAGCGTACACGGTGGATGCCCTGGCAGTCAGAGGCGATGAAGGACGTGCTAATCTGCGAAAAGCGCCGGCGAGGTGATATGAACCCTTGACCCGGCGATGTCCGAATGGGGAAACCCGGTGCACTACGGTGCATCATCGTTAGCTGAATACATAGGCTAACGAGGCGAACCGGGGGAACTGAAACATCTAAGTACCCCGAGGAAAAGAAATCAACCGAGATTCCCCCAGTAGCGGCGAGCGAACGGGGAGGAGCCCAGAGCCTGAATCAGCTTGTGTGTTAGTGGAAGCGTCTGGAAAGTCGCACGGTACAGGGTGAAAGTCCCGTACACGAAAATGCACAGGCTGTGAGCTCGATGAGTAGGGCGGGACACGTGGTATCCTGTCTGAATATGGGGGGACCATCCTCCAAGGCTAAATACTCCTGACTGACCGATAGTGAACCAGTACCGTGAGGGAAAGGCGAAAAGAACCCCGGCGAGGGGAGTGAAAAAGAACCTGAAACCGTGTACGTACAAGCAGTGGGAGCCTCTTTATGGGGTGACTGCGTACCTTTTGTATAATGGGTCAGCGACTTATATTCTGTAGCAAGGTTAACCGTATAGGGGAGCCGAAGGGAAACCGAGTCTTAACTGGGCGTTAAGTTGCAGGGTATAGACCCGAAACCCGGTGATCTAGCCATGGGCAGGTTGAAGGTTGGGTAACACTAACTGGAGGACCGAACCGACTAATGTTGAAAAATTAGCGGATGACCTGTGGCTGGGGGTGAAAGGCCAATCAAACCGGGAGATAGCTGGTTCTCCCCGAAAGCTATTTAGGTAGCGCCTCGTGAATTCATCTCCGGGGGTAGAGCACTGTTTCGGCTAGGGGGCCATCCCGGCTTACCAACCCGATGCAAACTGCGAATACCGGAGAATGTTATCACGGGAGACACACGGCGGGTGCTAACGTCCGTCGTGAAGAGGGAAACAACCCAGACCGCCAGCTAAGGTCCCAAAGTCATGGTTAAGTGGGAAACGATGTGGGAAGGCCCAGACAGCCAGGATGTTGGCTTAGAAGCAGCCATCATTTAAAGAAAGCGTAATAGCTCACTGGTCGAGTCGGCCTGCGCGGAAGATGTAACGGGGCTAAACCATGCACCGAAGCTGCGGCAGCGAC